>NZ_JAVSCQ010000021.1:0-65536 GCF_040560405.1 Facivitalis istanbulensis | reverse complement strand
CTCCAGTGGGCAAGCTTTACATAGTCGGCCTTGCTTCATTCCGAACCGCGGAAGATAAAGACCTCGCCGAGGCTTATCGCCGCGTCGCCGGCCAGAGACCAGGACGGGCAAAGAAAAATTAACGGTATCCAAGTTAGTTAAGCAAACGCACTTCCAGTGTTGCGACCCTCGCCGTCTTCCAATTTGGAAACGATTGGATTTGACCGCGGGCATATTTAACACCAGTTTCCGCCCTGTCGAACTGTGCAAAGGGAGCTTTGAGCAACAGTCAGGGAGAACCTGCACGTGTCGCTTCAAAGCACATCCAGCATTGGAGATGCGACTGTCCTTGCGCAGATCAAGGTGATCTCGGGAAAGTGCATCGAAGAGCGGAGACGGAAAGAACGGAAGACGCAGGAGCAGCTCGCCTCCGATGTCGGCATCGGCGTGCGCTGGCTGCGCGAGATCGAGTCGGGCAATCCGAAATCCTCAATCGAGGATCATCTTCGCTGCGCTTCCGGCGTGGGGCTTCCAGCCTCCTATTTCCTGATCCCGCTGATGTTCATGGATCATAAGATGGCGTTTCCACGACAACTACTTCTCGACGACATCGCCGCCCTCGAACAGCACTGTATCAGGTGCATAGGCGACTATTATGTCGACTCGATCGCGAGCCAATTGCGCCCAGCGATCGCGAGGCCGCCCTCCGACGACGATCGTTGAGGCCAGGTGCGAAATGGCGCCCGAAGCGGTTACGTCTGAAAGGGTCTACGCAGGCCTGCGGCGCGCAGTCGTTGGCGGCCGCTATCCTCCGGGCACGACACTCAATGCTCAGGCGATTGCGGAAGAATTCGGAACCAGCATCGCGCCAGTGCGTGATGCAATGCACCGGCTGGTGGGGGAGGGGCTTATCGAGGCACATCATGGCGGGGGGTTTCAGATTCCGACCCTTTCCGAAGACGGTCTCAGGGATCTTTATGTCTGGCACGGCCAGGTCCTGCGTCTCGCGATCAAACATCGCTCAAGCCCCAGCATCAGCATCGACATGTCGACCATTCTGGACGCACTCGACCCGACAAATACAAACGCGATCGCCGACGCGACGACCGAGCTCTTCTTCCGTCTCGCCGAGGGTTCCCGCAATGCGCAGCACGCCTTAACCATAGAGAGGGTAGGGGACCGACTCTACGCGACTCGATTACGTGAGACCGTCATCAAAGACCGCGTGGAGGAGCTCCGCGCGGTCTGGACCGTGACCGCGTCTGGTCGAGAGTCGGCCGTTCGTGACGCCATTTGGGCATATCATCGGCGGAGATTGCGCCGCGTTCCGGCTCTGATCAAGGAGCTTAGCCGACCGCTGTGATCGCGAAATCGTTCATTTGAATAGTATTTTCGGCCAGCTACCGGCGCTGCAGGCTGCTCCGGCATCGGGAACCTTATAAACTCCCAAACCGGGCACATATAAGATCGGGTATATTGGATCCGCCGACTAAATTTCTTGCACCGCAAATCCGCGGTGAATGCAAGGAGTCAGTCATGGAACGCGTGGAAAATCAGCTCGAAGGCGGGCTCGTCGATCTCGGGTCGGTGACCAAGGAAACCAAGGGCAACATCGCTCCGCTGGGCGACACCGTCGGTCTGTCGCAGGGCGGGGGTCTGTCCGACGATTGAGCGATCACCGGCGCGCGGGCACCCGCGCGCCGGCATTGCACGGAGGAACTCAATGGGCTTCCAGCTTCGAGAAGATCTTCATTTTTGTCTGTCAGGGGATCGCGTGGTGTTTCTCGACTTGCGCGCAAACCGCTATTTTGCCCTTCCGTCAAAAGTCGATCAGGCGTTCCAAGCAATGCTGGGGTCAGACTCTTTGGCGAATGACGACGGTATGAACGCCCTCCTCAAGCTTGGCGTGATCACCAATGGCGCGCGTGACGAAGGACTCGATCCATGTGCGCCAGCATTTCTGGCCGCCGACAGTATACTCGACGATCTCTCACCGCACACGACGTTCCTCGCGCTCGCTACGACGTTGCTTGCCATGGCGCGCGCCGAGGCGCAGTTGCGATTCGTTCGACTTGATCAACTGGTGACTAGGCTCCGCGTGTTAAAGACCAGGTCGAGCCAAAGGGTTGATGCGGCCCACGCAATCCGGGACGCGGTCGGTAGCTTTGCCGTGATGGGTCGATGGGTCTCCGCCCGCGATCGATGCCTCCCTCGCTCAATCGCCATGGCGCGCGTCCTTCTAGCGCGTGGCGTAAACGTGAACTTAGTCATCGGTGTAGCATCGCGGCCATTCCGGGCTCATTGTTGGGTTCAGCACAGACAGACCGTGCTCAACGACAGATTCGAGGGTCGATCCGAGGAACAGGAGCGCTGCGCCTGGCTTCATCTCGATGCTGACGCCTTCGGCCGCGTCGATCACAATCTCATTCTGTCGCAGGTGACTTCCCGGCCAGACGATGGTCGCACCATTTTCGGCAGTGTACGGCGAGAACGGCCACATCACATTGATGAGATATTCAACCCCCTCGGTGCGAACGGGCCACATGTCCTGGTCACGGTGCGGCGGCTGGGCCTCGCCTCCCGGCAGAATCTCGATCGCCTGGGTGAGGTTGAGTTGGATCGTATCGCAATGACGGCCCAGGATCGCCTCGACTGTCGAAAGCACTGTCTTGTGCTGAACGAACGCGGCCATATGTGCGCTACGGCGCAAGAGCCCATGAAAGCGCTTGGTCGTGTCACCATAAAAGGGACCGACCGAAAGCTTCGTGGCGTCGAGCACCGGCTCCAGGTCAGCTGCCAGTGCGCGCACCATAGCAGCCGGCATGGCATTCTGGATCACGCAATAGCCATGCGTGCACAACGCTTCGGCCTGCTCGCCCAATCCGAAATGCAGCGGATCAGCGGTGACGGTGGTCATCTCGTTCATGCCAGCACCCTTTCTCCGGCATCTGCAAACGAGAGCGGGGCGGACCTATAGGTGCCCGCATCGCGCAGCAGGTGCGGCGTCTCAGGGGTAATGTCGATCCTGAGCGCGCCCGTCAGGTTCCGACCGACCTTCTGTGGTAGGCCGAGTGGCCAGCAATCCCAGCCGAGGGCCAAAACCTGGCTGAGCCAGCCGGAGTCGGCGATGCAGGTAAACGCCGTGATTCCGTGCAGGAGAGCGTATTCGACGGCCGCGGTCGTCAACGCGTTACGCACGACCAAGCGCTCCGGCGCCCGCAGACGCATCGACAAACATCCCCTGCTTATCTCGAAAATGTCGGGTGACTGCGGCACGGCTGCGTCGCACAGCTCCGGAAAGATCGTCCCCAGAATATGCGGCCCATCGGTCGACAGAAGCCGGATCGACCCACGGTGCGCTCCATTCTCATCCGCAGCGATCAGATAGATCGCTCGCTCGTCATCGAACTGGTCCATCTCGAAGCAACCGTCGACGACCGGAACGTCCCACTTCAGAAGATCGACGAAGACATGTTTGCGATCGCGATGCATCGCATCGAGGACCGCGCTGGACCCGGGCGCCCGCGCGCCCCGAAAGATCTGAATCATGATTTGCTCCCGATTACAACGGGATCCATCTCGTTCGATTTTCAGGCGGCGCGCACCCGGCTAGGTAGAGGGTTGAACCGCATTTCCGGGCGAAATCAGCCGATTCACGCCGGCACTGGCTGTGCAGGGTCGACCGTCACGGTTGATCTCGCGCTACAGCCAGACGCGATGCGGGCGGGAGGGGAGAGAAGGGCGAGGGGGCGAGTCGTTCGGATCAGCGACAGGCTGTCGAAGCTGATCTGGGTGCCGATCCCTGCAGGAGTTCGTCCATGCCTTTCCGCCATCTCTGGGAACGACTGCGCGCGGGACGCACGGTCGTACCGCAAACGCGCGCCGCACAGCGCCGTCACCTTCTCGAAAGATCCACGCGGCTAGGTCCCCCCGCCGTGGCGCTGGCCAGGTCACGCTACGCGGGTCACGACAATATCGTCTTCGACCCGCTGGAGACGGAAGCCAGGATCCATCCAGACGGATTTGCGGTACGAGTCTGGGTGCTGGTGCCAAAGGGCGACGTGCCCGAAGATCGGCTCGAGGCGATCTCCAATAGCCTCCACAAACTCGCTCGACTGTCCCCGGATGCTCGGCAGATCTTCTTCCTGGCTACGAGCTACGGATTACGCGTCCAGGAGATTGCATCCTTGCTTGGGGTCAGCCCGCGCAAGGTGCGCCGTTCGATCCTCACCGCGATCGCCGCTCTCGATACGCGAGAAACCTGGAGCAGGCTCTGAAGCCGTTAAGCCCGCCAGGAGTCGGCCTTACATCTTGCGACGAGAGCAGACGTACAACGGCGCGGGCAGTTCGGCCCACATCGCCTCGAACTCCTCTTCGGTCGTGGGCACGGGGCGCTGCTCGGCGACGTCGATCGCGAGCGAAAGATGACACGCAAACGCCGTCAGACCCGCGCCGCCCCGATCGAGAATCTCCAGCGCTTCCCTCATCAACGACACGGCCTTCACCACCGCAGGGTCGGCTGCGCTCACGAGTTCTTCATCGCGAACGATCGACATGGCATTTCCCATCGCATTCCCTTCACCACTGGCATGTTCGTACCTCGGCGCACGACACAATCGCTCACCCCGATCCGATAGGATCGTCGAGCGCGGCGTCAGCGAGGTCCTTTATCGTTATCCTATGGTTGATTGAATTCATCGACCAGACGGCAATCATAAATTCGTGCCCATTTTGGGAGAAGCCCTTTTGAGGGCAGCGGACGCACGCGATCTATTGCGCGTCGCCCGGAGAATTACCCGACGAAAGTCATCTCTATGCCCACAACTGATTGCACTGCCGGCCGCGCGGAGCTGGAAGCACGCGGCATGGCGCTTGTCCGTTATCTTGGCGGACACTGGACTGGCGGCAAAGGCATGTGCCGCTGCCCTGCGCACCCGGACCGAAACCCAAGTCTTTCGGTGCGGACCGGCGACACCGACCTCCTCTTCAAATGCTTCGCGGGCTGCGACACGATCGATGTCCTGCGCGCGATCACTCGGCTTGGACCGATACCTTCAGGCGGGGCGGCGACCGGAATCCTTCCACCGCCAGCCGCTGATGAGGGCTGGCTGCGATCGCGTGCCACTGACCTTTGGGACGACGCGCGCGCCATCACGGACACGCCGGTCGCGCGATATTTGCTGAACCGTGCGATCGGCCATGTCTCGCCAGCGCTCCGCTTTCACCCGCGCACGCCGCTCGGGCCACGGCGCCAGATCGTCTTTCGCCCCGCAATGCTCGCCGCCGTTCAGGAGGGCACTCGCGTGATAGCCGTCCAGCGGACCTTCCTGGACACGGTGCTCGCGCGCCGGGCACGGGACCTTGAAAATCCCCGTCGCATGCTGGGGCGTCCGGCACGCGGCGCCGTCATGCTGTCCGATGCCACCGACGTCCTTGGCCTGGCGGAAGGCGTTGAAACCGCGTTCTCCGCCATGATCCTGCTCGGCATCCCCGTCTGGGCCGCTCTTGGCAATGAGCGGCTCGGCAGGATTGCGGTCCCATCCGGCGTAGAACGTCTGATACTCCTGCCCGACAATGATCGGCCGGGTCGCCGCGCGGAGATTGTCGCGCGCGAAGCCCATGCCAGGCCCGGACGAACGATCGAAACGATCTGGCCCTGGCACGGCCTGAACGACTGGAACGATGTCCTTCGACGGGAAGGGGAGAGGGGTGGGGGGCGGAGGCGGCAGGCGGCCTGACGGTCGGGTCGCGTTCGCCCTCGGAGAATATCCATGTCCCAGCTACCCATCCTGGTACCGGCATCGAAGCTCACCAAGTCGCCGACCAACGTCCGCAAATCAACCGATCCGGTCGCCGACGCACAGCTCGAGGCGAACATCGCCGAAAAAGGAATCATCCAGAACCTCATCGGCGTGCCCGTCGCACGCAAGAAGGGTCAGTATCGCATCACCGCGGGCGGACGCCGGCTCGACGCCGTGCACCGGCTCATCGACAAGGCCGTTTTCGATGCCGACTATCTTGTACCCGTGCTGCCGCTCGCCGACCCCAAGGACGCGATCGAAATCAGCCTCGCCGAAAACTTCTTCCGCCTGGCTATGAATCCCGCGGAGGCCTGCCGCGCCTTTCAGGATGTCATCGAGACCGAGGGCAAGACCCCGGCCGATGTCGCAAAACGGTTCGGCGTGACCGAAAAATTCGTGCACGGGCGGTTGCGCCTCGCAGCCCTTGCCGAACCCGTCTTCGATGCGCTGGCCTCCAACGCCATCACCCTCGACGTCGCCATGGCGTATGCCGCCACCTCGGACACCGAACGCCAGACTGCTGTTTTCAGGCAGATGGGCGAGGGCTATCATCGCTCCAACGTGAGCGAAATCCGCCGACAGCTTGCGTCGTTCAGTTACAGGGCGAGCGATCCACGCGCGCTGCTGGTTGGCCGCGATGCCTATCTCGCCGCAGGCGGCCGAATCGATAAGGATCTGTTCTCGGACGCCGACAGCGAAAGCTGGCTCGACACGCAGATTGTTGACGCTCTCGCGGAGGAAGCCCTCGCTGCAGCCGCCGAAACCATTCGCGAGCGTGACGGTTTTCAGGAAGTAAGAGCCGTTGCGGCGACGCACGTTCCCTATACCGAGACCTACGCGCTGCAGCCACTTCGTGGCGACCTGCCGCCGCTCGCGCCCGAGCAGGAAACGCGCCAGGCCGAGATCAAAGCCGAACTCGAGGAGATCGCCTCAGCGCGCGAGGATGAAGGTTATGCGCCCAGTGTAGATGACGAATTGCGGAACGACGCCCTCGAAGCTGAACTCGCCTCGATCACCGAGCGCACTCCGGTCCTGACCGACACGCAGAAGGCAGAAGCCGTCGCCTATATCGTCATCGGTCCAGACGGCTCCCCGCGCGTCCACGAGCAGCTCTATGTCGCACTTGAACCGAATACTGCGGAAGATCAGGACGATGGCGCCGGGCGGGACCCCGAAGCTGACGAGGCAATCGTCGTCGCAAACGATGCCAAGCCTGTGATCAGTCAGCGCCTCGCCGATGAGCTGGCGGCGATGAAGACCGAGCTTATCGCCATCCATGTCGCCAGCGACCCGGTCTTCGCGCTCGATCTCGGCACCTTCATCATGGTCGAGGCGGCCTCCCGACCGATGGACAGCGATGACGTTCCGAGCGAGCTTCGGGCGATCCGCCCGACACCGCGTGTCCAGGGATTTGACAGCGGCACGCCTGCCGCAGCCGAATGGACCAAGCTCGACAAGGCGCTCAATCGCAGCTGGATCGGTCACGAGACGATCCAACAACGCTACGACGCCTTTTGCGCGCTCGACGATGCTGAGCGCGCTGCCTGGCTGGGCTGGGCGATCGCCCGCACGATCGACGCGGTTCCAAGCGGAAGGACCGGCAGCGACTTCCTCGACCATCTTGGGGCCAAGCTCGCCATCGACGTCGCGACGTGGTGGCGCCCGACCGCGCGGGCCTATTTCGACCGCATCACCAAGCCGGCGATCCTGGGTCTGTTCGAAGAGGTCGGTGGAGTCGAGCTCAAGCAACGCTACAGCGCGAGCAAGAAACACGACCTCGCGGCCTCGGCCGAACGTCTGTTCGCGGGCGACATCATCGTCGAGGCCGATGTGAAGGCCAGGGCCGTGCGGTGGATCCCCGACGGTATGCGCTTCTCGGCCAATCCGGCTGCGGCCAGCACCGAGACCGTGGCGGACGAGACGATCACGGACGAACCGGCAGTTGGCTCTGCGCCCCACGATGCACAGCGCCGCTCGCCGACGCCGCCTGACGCTTAACCCGGCGGCCAGCTTCGGCCGGCTGCCGGGCATCTTCGCCATCGCCGCGCTCCGCTCGACCTGCACCCGTCACCAATCGCCACCGTGAGGGGAGGGGGCGGGAACGGATGTGGTGCGCCATGCGCCCGCCATCAGGAGAATCCCTCATGTCCCAGCCCTTGCTCGCGCTCATACCGCCCGATCCCGCTGATCGCCCTTACGCGACCCTGATCACCGTCGCCCGCTCGATCCATCAACTGCTCCATCGGCAGGGTACGATCAGCCGACAGGCCCTGCAGAAGTTGATGACGCAAGGCTTCGGCGGCACCGACGCTTCCGGGGCCTGGTCGATGCGAGATGCTTATGAAGCGCTCGAAACAGCGCAGGTACTCCTCCTCCGCGCGCGCGACTGCCGCCATCTTTCCGGCGCGACCCCGCAGGATCGGTTTCGTTCCCTCCAGTCGCTCGAGCGCTCCCTCCCGACGCAGACCTACCGCTCTGAACGCCAGGTCGATCTGCAGCAGTTCAGCACGCCGCTAACCCTCGCCTGGCTCGCCGGAATGGCCGCCGCCATTGACAAGACCGACCGCGTTCTCGAACCTTCCGCCGGCACCGGCTTGCTGGCAGTCTACGCGGCCCGTGCAGGCGCCTCCCTCATCCTCAACGAGCGCGATCCCCAGCGCGCGGCGCTGCTCTGCGAGGCGCTCGGTCAGCCTGTTACCGATCATGATGGCGAGCATATCGACGATCTCCTGCCCGCCACGGCACGTCCGACAACAGTGCTGATCAACCCGCCCTTCAGCCGCAGCGTATCACGCGGGCATGACCGGCACGCCGGCGCGCGTCATCTCCGGTCGGCATTGCTGCGACTTGCCCCAGGCGGGCGCTGTGTCGCGATCATGTCCCCGGGCTTCGCCCGCGCCAACACCGGAGGCCCTGGTTATGAGGCGGTCTGCGAGGTCGCGACGCCGCGCGTCGAGATCGACATCGAAGGCAGCCCCTATGCGAAACATGGCACCTCGATCAATGTCCGCCTGCTGGTGTTCGACAAGGGCTGGTCAGGCGCCACCGAACATCACCGCGCGGCCAATCTGGAAGCTGCACTGCCGCTGGTCCTGGCTCTGCCGCCGCGCCTCACGCTTGACCAGCCGCCGCCGGCGCCGGCCGCTGCCGGAATCAGACCCCGCCTGCCGACCCGGCCTGCTTCAAATGGATTGCTGCGCGGCCTGACGACCAAGGCACTCACTGCTCCCACGCCGACAGCCCCGCCGCCATCACCCATCGCCCCGCTCGCGTATCGCGTCCGAGACGAGATCCGCCCCGCCGGCGAGGCCAGCGGGATCTATGCACCCTGGCGGCTCGCACGCATCGATATCGATGGTGCCAATCCCCATCCCGACGCCCTGGTCGAGTCGCTGGCGATGGCTTCCGTGCCGCCGCCCGCGCCGCGCTACCGCCCGATGCTGCCCGACCGCACCGTCCGAGCGCTTTCCGACGCCCAGCTTGAGGTCATCATCCAGGCCGGCGACGCCTTCGAGCGCGACCTGCCTGGGCGCTTTCGGGCTAACGCCGCCGGCGATCGCCTGATCGAGGACGAAAACGGCAAGGCGTACCGCACCGGTTTCTATATCGGCGATGGCACCGGCGTCGGTAAAGGGCGGGAGGCGGCCGGCTGCATCATGGACCAATGGTGCCAGGGACGCCGTAAGGCCGTCTATCTCTCGAAGAGCAGCGCGCTGGAGGTCGAAGCGAAGCGCGACTGGACCGCCCTTGGTGGCCTCTCCGTCGACGTTCAGGGGCTCGACGTCTTCCCGCTGGGCAAGCCGATCGCAATGCCGTCCGGAATCCTCTTTTGCACCTATGCCACATTACGCTCCCAGCGGCATGATGAAGCCTCCCGGCTCCAGCAGATCCTCGACTGGCTCGGGGAGGATTTCGACGGCATCATCGTGATCGACGAGGCCCACGCGCTCGCCAATGCCGCCGGCACCGAGACGCAATTCGGCGCCGCAAAGGGCTCGGAACAGGGACTAACCGGTGTCCGTCTTCAAAACGCGCAGCCACGCGCTCGCATCCTCTATCTGTCCGCGACCGGGGCCACCGACCCCTCCAATCTCTGCTACGCCGCGCGTCTCGGCCTATGGGGACCAGGCACAGCCTTTCCCGACCGGAACGCCTTCATGGCGGCGATGGACGAAGGGGGCATTGCCGCCATGGAAATCGTCGCCGTGCGCCGTGGTGGCGCGATTGAAAGGAGTGATGACATGTCATCTGGATAGCTGGAAGAATCCATGCGCCCCCGACTCACCGGTGCCGACGATGAATCGGCTGAAACCTCGAAAGGGGAACGGGACCATAGCATGTCGGGAAAAGGTCCAAGCGGCAGAAGCCATTGTATGCCGGGAGGATCAGCGCAAGGCACGTATGGTGAAAGCTGAATTGCCTGAACCCCAGTCCTCAGGGCGTTAAGTTCCACAGCGGCGTAGCAATGGCTGTCACGTCGCACCGCGTTGAAGATGGTCCTCGGACTAGGGGCCATCGATGAAGGGAGCATCCGTGCGACACGCTCCCGGTCCAGCCGACGCGGCCTGCCCTCTATCAGGGGGATCAAAGGGACGAACGGGGCACCTGTCCGTGCTGTATCTCCTCGATTGCGTAAACACGGGATCGCCTAAACGGGCGTTGACCCAGTCAACGACCCGCATGGCGACAGAGCCGTCATAGTAGCCGAACGCTTGCCGTAATGGGCAGGACAGCCTTCCTCTTCGGGAGGACGGTCGAAGGATGAAAGGCTCCGGGCAACCGGAGACGGGATTTCCGAAGCCGGGTGAAGGACGGCAGGACTTGCAGGACCAGTCAAAGAAACATGGTGGATGTGCTGATGCTACCCGATACCGTGTACAAAAGGCTGGGAACCATCGGTAACCTGACCCGGCAGGGAAAGAGGATCAATGGTCTCTCGCGCCTGATGCAAAGCCGTATCCTTTGGGAGAAAGCTTATGCCGAGATGGCGTCCAACAAGGGCGCGCTCACGCGTGGTGTGACGAACAACACGCTCGATGGCTTCTCATCCGAGCGGGTCGAGAACCTCATCGCGCGGATCAGTGCGGGGGATTACCGATTTACCCCTGTCCGCCGGGTTTATATTCCCAAGGCCAACGGAAAGAAGCGCCCGTTGGGTGTGCCTACCGCCGATGACAAGCTCGTTCAGGGCGTGGTGAAGCTGTTGCTGGAAGTCGTGTATGAACCTGTTTTCAGCGTTCATTCGCACGGCTTCCGGCGTGGCCGATCCTGCCATACCGCGCTGGATAAGATCAAGAACGGCTGGACGGGTGTAAAATGGTTCGTTGATGTCGATGTGGTCGGGTTCTTCGACAACATCGATCATCGCATCCTTCTGAACCTTCTCAAGAAAAGGATCGACGACAAACGTTTCATCAAGGTCGTCGAAGGGATGCTAAAGGCCGGATACATGGAAGAGTGGAAATTCCACGCGACCATGAGCGGTACGCCGCAAGGTGGTATCGTATCCCCGATCCTCGCCAACATCTATCTTCATGAACTCGACGAGTTTCTGGAGCAGGAGAAAGCGCGGTTCGATAAGGGTAGAATGCGGGCTTTCACCCGGCGCTACCGGACCTTAGCAACGGCCATACGGCTGAACCGCCAGAAAGCTGATGTCCTCTACGCTGAAGGCCGGACGGTCGAGGCAGATCGGCTGAAGCAAAAGGTGGCGAAGCTCGAAGCAGAACGGCGATCCACGCCGTCGAAGGATGGGTTCGACCCGAACTACCGACGGCTGCTCTTCTGTCGATATGCTGATGATTTCCTTATCGGCGTCATCGGCAGCAAAGCCGATGCCCGGGACATCATGCAACGCGTCACGGACTTTTTGCGGGACGAGTTGCGTCTCGAAGCATCGGCGGAAAAGAGCGGGATAAGCAAGGCAACGACCGGAACCCTGTTCCTCGGCTACGGCGTGAAAACCGCCACGGCCAACAGGCTACGGAAAACACGTATCGGTGGTCGGGTGGTGCTCATGCGCTCGCCCGGCGACCGTGTCCGCCTTCTCGTTCCGCAAAACAGGATCGTGAGGTTCAACCGTGAAAAAGGGTATGGCGATCTGGGGCGTCTCCGGGCGGTCCATCGTGCCTATCTGATCGACAGCTCTGCGCTGGAGATCGTGCTGGCATACAACGCCGAGATGCGCGGCTTTGCGAACTATTACCGGCTCGCATATTTCGTCAAGCACAGCCTCAACAAGCTTTACTTCCTTTGGAGGACCAGCTTGTTGCGGACCTTGGCAAGTAAGTACCGGTCGTCGGTCAACAAGGTCGTGCATCAACTCAGAAGCGGGACAGACCTTGCGGTTTCTGTCAAAATGGGCGGGAAGGAGCGTGGGGCGTCGGTCTTCAAGATGAAGGAGATCGATCAATTGCCTAAGCTCGGTCAGGCGGTCGACATACGGCCAGTCGTGCAATTTACGAAGGCACGATCGGACGTACTCGATCGCCTACGGGCCAACGCATGCGAATACTGCGGCAGGCAGGACCAGCCATGTGAGGTCCATCATGTTCGGCGAATGCGGGACATGAAGGGGTCCGAGCTTTGGCAACAGGTCGCGGCGGCACGGCGACGTAAACGCGTCGTTCTCTGCCGGCCTTGTCACAGGGCGCTCCATGCCGGGAAGCTGACACGGCAAACGGTTATCGACACGCAGGACTGGAGAGCCGGATGATGCGAAAGTATCCCGTCCGGTTCGGTGGGCGGGGGAGATGTGTCCTCTCACGAGGCGCATCCCCCCGACCCAATCGCGACCTGAAAGCGATGGGCCTTTACACCGCCCGGGCGCTCAGCTTCGCCGGCGTCGAATATGAAGCGCTCGAGCACCAACTGACCGCTGACCAGATCGATATCTACGATGCATTTGCGGACAGCTGGAGCATCATCCACCGAAATCTCGACGAGGTGCTGAAAGCCTCCGGCATCGTCGATCGCATGTCGGGCGATGTCCTTAATGCCCAGGCGCGCAGTTCCGCCCTCAGCCGCTTCGAAAGCTCGAAACAGCGCTTCTTTTCGGCCCTGCTGGTCGCGCTCAAGATGCCGACCCTCGTTAAGGCTATCGAGGCCGAGATCGGCCACGGTCACGCGGCAGTCGTCCAGCTTGTCACCACGGCGGAAGCGATCCTCGATCGACGCCTTGCAGGTCTCTCCGACGAAGAACGCGCGAGCCTGGACCTTGAGCTGTCACCGCTCGACACGCTGATCGAGTATCTGCGCAGCGGCTTTCCCACGCGGCAGATGCGGACCTTCCGCACCGATGGGGGTGACCTACGGTCGGAGCTTATGGTCGATGAGGATGGCAACCCCGTCCATTGTCAGGAGGCAATCCGCGCCCGCGACAATCTGATCGAGCAGCTTTGTTCCATGCCGGCTATCCCAGCAGCCCTCGACTCCCTGCTCCGGCATTTTGGTACCGACGCCGTCGCGGAAGTCACAGGCCGCAGCCGCCGTATCATTGTCGACAGGACCGGGCGCCAGAAGCTCGAACGGCGCGGCGCCCGTGCGAGCATCGCCGACGCCGACGCCTTTCAGGACGGGCGCAAGGCCGTGCTGGTCTTCTCCGACGCGGGCGGCACCGGGCGCAGCTATCATGCCGAGCGCAACGCCAAAAGCGCTGGGAAACGCCGCATCCATTTCCTCCTCGAACCAGGCTGGCGCGCGGCCGCCGCCGTCCAGGGGCTGGGTCGCACGCACCGAACCAACCAGACCGTGCCCCCGGTGTTCCGCCCCGTCACCACCGACTGCAAGGGGGAACGCCGCTTCATTTCCACCATCGCGCGTCGACTCGACAGCCTGGGGGCGCTCACGCGCGGCCAGCGACAGACCGGCGGTCAGAACCTGTTCGACCCGGCCGACAATCTCGAAAGCGATTATGCCCGCGAAGCACTCAATCAATGGTATCATCTGCTCCACGACGGCAAGCTCGCCAGCACGACGCTTGAAGCCTTCGTTGAACTCACGGGGCTGAAGCTCGTCAATGCCGACGACGGTTCGCTGCTCGAGCATCTTCCGCCGATCCAACGCTGGCTGAACCGCATTCTCGCGCTGCGTATTGCCACCCAGAACGCCATTTTTGAGGAATATCTCGGCCTCATCCAGGCCCGAGTCGACGCGGCACGCGAAGCCGGCACCCTCGATGTCGGCGTCGAAACCATCCTCGCCGAGAAGATCATCCGTCTCGACGACCAGCTTCTCCGGCGCGACCCGGTCACCGGCGCCGAAACCCGCCTGCAGCGTCTCGAACTCCACATCAAACGCCATGCGACCAGTTTTCACCGATTGATGACGGTCTGGGGCGAGACTCCCGACATCGGCTATCTGTGGAACAGCCGATCCGAACGTGTGGCGCTGCGCGTCCCATCCTGGTCCGTCACCGACGAGGAAGGCCGCATCATTCCGATGTGTCGCATGGTGCGCCCGACCGGCAGCGATCGCCTTGATGCAGCGTCGCTATGGCATTCACACTGGACCTCGATCGAACCAGCCGATTTCCAGTCGCGCTGGGACGAAGAAGCCGTCGAAGCGCAATCGAAGGTCGATATAGAGACGATCAGTATCGCAACCGGCCTGCTCCTGCCGGTCTGGCACAAATTGCCCACCGACGATGTTCGCGTATGGCGCGTGTCGGACGAAGGCGGCAACAGTCTCCTCGGGCGCATCGTCCCCGACCACGCCATCGGCGCTCTCGCGTCCGCCTTCGGTATCGACGCGGAACTCCGCCTCACGCCGCACCAGATCATCGCCGCCGCCAGGGACGGCGCCGGGGCACCGCTGCCAGGATTCGGCGACGCGCGCCTGGTCACGGCGCTGGTCAATGGACAGCGCCGACTGGAAGTCCGGGACTTCCCGCCCGAGCGGCGCGAGTGGCTGAAATCGCTCGGATGCTTCGTCGAGATCATAGCGTACAAGGCGCGCATGTTCGTGCCGGCCGATCTGGCTCCGAAGATCATCGATCGCATCGTCGCGCCGGCTGTTTGAACCCGGCGCATACCAGTGCGCTGACCACGGCGAGCGTCGTGAAAGGCCCCGCCGCGCTGAAAGTCCATCGGCCCGTTGGGCAGTGGGACAATCTGGAATTGAACTCCAATCTCTTTCCCCAATGGGAGAAGAAGCATCCCCGGCGATAGTGACTACAGATGCCGCTCCACATCCTGCCTACCGTGCAGGATGCGCATGATCTCCAACCGGTCACCGTGGTCGCGAAAATAGATCATGTGCGACCGGGTCGAAAACTTCAGATATCCGGGCCGCACATCAACCACCCTTCCTCGCTTCGCGCCGGCCGCCAACGTATGGCAGACGTCGCGAATTTCGTCGATGTAGCGGTCGGCCTGATCTGGTCCCCAATTGTCGGCGCTGTAGTCCCAAATACCTTCGATATCCGCTTCCGCCGCAGGCGAGAAGGCAAGAGCCTTCATCAGCCCTCATACCCCGCCCGCTTGCGGGCTTTGAATGCCTCGAAGTCGAAGGGGCGTGGTTCTCCGGATTGTTCCCCGGCGATCAAGGCGTCCTGCAGCGCCTTTATTTTGGCTTCATGCTCTTCCAAGAGCCGCAGCCCGGCCCGAATGACGTCGCTGGCTGACCCATAACGCCCTGCTTGCACCTGCTCGCTTATGAAGCCGGTGAAGTGGTCTCCAATCGTTACGGATGTATTGCGGGCCATCGCTACCCTTCCAATTTCACAGCAACATTCACATATACCAAAAAGTATTACACGGCAATCCGGATCACCGGACTCATCAACGCACGCGCATGCCGGAGAGGAGCAGGTCCACCAAATGAGCAACGCGCGACGCCGGTGCGCTGTCCTTTTCGCCGACCGCTATCGCTTGTTGGAACAGTTTCTACGGCCTAAACGGCCGGGGCTGTTCCGATCACGTCCTTCAACCAGACAGCGGCAGCATTGCGAATCCGGATATGACCGAGATCATCCAGCACGTTATGCGGCAGACGCTCGCCCGCCTCCAGCTCCAACAGGCGTCGGCCGGGATGGCCGTCCGGCAACATCGTCAGCAATCGCGCCGCGGTATCCGGATCACGAACCGCCAGGCGTCGAATTCCCACCAGCAGCAGGGCGCGCTGCATTGGCGCCTGCGCCACTCGCTCCAGGGCTTCAACGGCCTTGTCGAGCTCACCATGGGTGGCCAGCAACACGATAGCCGAAGCGGCGATGGGCGCCGGCGCTCTGAGCAGAAACCGCGGCGTGATCGCCTCGAGAATAGCCGGGGCTACCGACGCCGCAGCTGTCAGGGCGTCTATCGCATCGACGCGAACCCAACGCGGCTCCGGGTCGGACGCCAATGTCCATATCGCTTCCTGAGCGCCAGGCGGACCGAAGTTGGCTGCAACCTTCAAGGCCTCAATACCCAGCAACCGATCTTCGGTGCGGTCCGCCGTTCCAATAAGGGCATCACAAATGCCTGCGTCGAGCGGTCCATAGTCCGTCAGGGCCGCGGCTGCCGCCCTGGCGATCGGATAAGAGGCCGGCTCTTCCCGATATGGCTCGGCGTCTGACCACCGATCGCCGAGGAGATGGATGAGCGACGCAACATGATCAGCATGAGGATGAGCCCTTAGCTGAGCGACCAGCGATCGCCGCACACGGTGGCCCTTATCCTCGCGAAGGACGAGAATCGACGGCGGAAAGGGCGTCATCGCATTGCGGCACAAGGCTTCCATCGTCACCTGGCGCGCGTCGGCGAAACGGGAGACCAGGCCAAGTTCCAGGCCGTCCACCCGGCCGATCGCAGCCGCCGCTTCTACCGCCCGTCGTGCGACGGCCGCGTCAGTCGCGATAGTCGACAAGCGCTGCACGGCGTCAATGTCATAAATGCCGTTCGCCAGTTGCACGTCTATCAGCCGATCAAGCGCGAGATCAGAAACTTCGGGCACAGCCGCCGCAATCAATGCCCGGGCGTCGGCGCTAAGCTCACCGGCGGCACCCGGCGATGCGAGGAAGGCCTGAAACAACTCGACCATGGCGGACCCCGCTGGCGCCACGGCCTCTTCCACCACGACCCGCCCGCTGGCCTCGTCCCGCGCCGCGTCCGTCCGGGACAGGTCATGCACGATCATCACACACTCGTGCGGGGGCAGGGCGCTCTCCGTCAGACAGACCGCGATCAAACGCGGCGACACACCGGCCAGGATTTGAGCAAGTGCATCCCGCAAATCCTGGTCCGCTGAACACTCGCAGATCCGCTGGATCAAATCCGACTCAAGATCGGCGCTCCATTGCCTGCGAACGGCATCCCAGGCGCGCGCCTCAACATCGTCCACGCGCGCGAGCGCGAGCAATGCCCGCAGTTCATCCGGTTCCGAAACGGCGTCCTTGGCGAGCAACGCCCCCGACCACCACCAAGAAAGCTCGGCGCCGCGGGGATGGGTCGCCAGGGCGAGCCACCCCTCGCGATCACGCATATGCTCGACATAAGCCGTGAGAAAGACCCCGGCGGCATAGCCGTCTTCCTGATAGGACTCCTCCCAATGTTCCTCATAGGCCTGGTCGAACTCGCCATTCTCGACCTCGAGCTTGCGAACAAGCCCTGTCTCCCGCCACTGCCTCGACGACGCCGACACCTCATCGAGGCTTGCCGTGACAACCACCTCGTAGCCATGCGCGTCGCCAAGGGCGCCGGCGGCGATCGTCTCATAGTTGTTGTCGAATCCGCCGCCCGTGGCCGAGAGCGCGGCATCGATAAAGGCCCTCGTCAGATCGGGTGCAATCCGATCCAGCAACTCCAAAAAGTCGGCACCGTAGCTATCACGCTCATGCGGCAGGATATCACGGATGAACCTTTCGCTGATGATCCGAGAGCGTGGGTCCGCCGCAATCGCAGTATACCAGGCATCCGGATAGGTCGGTGCGACCCAGTCATCATTGAAAAAGTCACCGCCATGCCGGACGCCCAACACGAACCATCGCGCAAGCTCGGCGGGCGGATTGGCGGGTGCCCCGACATCGGCGGCAAGCTGAAGCAGCGCGCGAAAATCCGATTGCGGATCAATCAGACCCTCGGCCAGCCACGGATCGATCGCCACCATCGCGCCCGCAGGCGCGACGAAATTCAAATAATTTTCCCTGCGAGCCGCGCGAATGACGAGCGCCGCAGTCTCCAGACCCCAGCCCCGCGCGGTACCGGTCAAACCGGACAGGCTCGCCACCAATAGCTCGATGGCCCGGCAGGCGCGCCCGGGCTGTGCACGCATCGCCTCTTCCAGCCCGGCGCGCACGCTCGGATGCGCAAAGCTGATTGCACTCTCTGGTTGCCGAAGATGCCGCGCAGCGACGAGCGTGTTGACGAACCGATCAAGGCCATCTTCGAAGGCCCGATCCGACCGCAGGGCACGCTGTATGTCGACAAGCCGTTCTCGATCGAAGCCCGACGACGTGGCCAGCAACGCCCAGACGATCGCCGTCCATCCTGCGCTGTCGATCGCCTCCACCTGACGCAGGACAACGCCTTCGATCGCGTCGCGATGGGAGAGATCCAAAATCCTCCGGTAAAATGCCTCGTCGACCTCGCCGTCCTCTGGCCCGGCAGCGAAATGGTCGAAAAACTGGTCAATCTCCAGCGGGGTCTCAAGGGCCTCCAGGGCCCGCGCCCGGAATCTGTCGGCACGCCCCTGCAGGCCGACCGCCAGCCCGTTCAGACGCAGGTCGTAGATTCGCGCCAGCGGCGCACCGTCATACTGGTCTGCATCCAGCAGAACCGACCAGCGCTTCAGATTTGTGTCGGCGCGTGCCAGCCCCAGCATATCCGAGCGACTGGTGACGACAAACATCCGATCGCCGCGCGCGTCCCGTAGCATCCGCGGCAACTGATCGGTCCAGGCCTCCGAGCCTCCACGCAGTCTATATTGCCCCCACGGATCCTCGATATAAAATAGCGTCGGACCGCTATGTACGACCGTCCGCGTGGACGCTGGATCGGCCACGACGGTGTCGACCCTCAACTCCGGTATCCTGCGCTGCAAGGCCGCGATCAGTGCAAGCGCGGTGCGGGTCTTCCCCGTTCCCGATGGGCCGGCAATCACGACCGCGTGATCCCGCTCCAGCCTGCCCAACAGCACATCCCAATTGGAGGGCTCGACGAATGTCTCGAGTTCGGGCGCGCTCGCGAGATAGCCGCCATGTTCCCGGATAAGCCCGATCAGATCTGCGCGCGTCCAGATGCCCGGACGATTTCCGCGCATGCGTATCGACGCTTCCTCCCTCAGTCGGCCGCGGCAACGATCGAGCCGATCATGCGCAATCCCAAGAAAATCGCCGAGGTGCTCACGGATCATGCGATCGATCACCCAGGCTGTGGCGCCCGCCCAGATCGCGACCCGGCCTTCGGGGGCAGGCGGGAGCACCGTTCGCAGGTGGGCCGGAAATCGCCCCGTATCCGGCCATTCCCCGAAATCACCGACCATCAGGTCTCGCAGTACACCCGAAACGTCGGCACTCGTCACCAGCAGATACCGGTTCGTCGGCGTTTCGAGTTGGACGGCTGCGGGCGGGCGCTGCACGCCGTGCTGCAGAAGCGCCTCGAAATCCTGGATCTGCCATGGCCCCGTCGAACGCAGCTTCGTCTGGACGATCAGTCTGTAGCCACCGATGGCTGCCGACGACGAGACCCTGCCTGGAACCGCAGGCTGGAGGTCCGCCTCCAGGTCCTCTTCGTTCGCCGGCTCAAGCGTGATGTGCGACGCCAGCTTCTTCACGAGGAGCAGTTCCAACGCCGCCAGGATCGACACGTCGAGCTGGTAATGAAAACCCTCCAGCGCTGCGGCCCCGCCACGCGGGGGCGCCGCCGCATTGACCGGACGGATCGGCCCGCCGGGCTGAGCAGGAAGCGCCATCAGAAATATCTATCCTGCTCTTGCGCGCAGTCTCGATCTGATCCTGTCATCACACCGCCGCCGTGCCGAAGTCGCGATAGGCATATTCGATGAGGTCGCGCACCAATTCGAGGATGTCGCTGCGGGGAAAGCCGTCAAACGGATAACCATGCGCGAGGTCGTTGCGGATCTCCGACAGCGTCGGTCGCGCGGCCGGTGGGCCGCCTTCGCGATCGAGACGCAAGCGATCCACCACGGTCCCGCCATAGCGGGCAATCATCGGGATCTGCGCGTCGGTCAGGCCGTCCTGGACCACCATATGGTCGAGCAGATCGGCAAACGCCTTGATCGGAGGTTTGCGCATCATACTCGGCTTGCGCGGCTTACCGCGAGCAGGGACCTTGTCACCGTAGCAGTCGTTCAGCGCCAACTCGAGAGCCGTGAGGGCGACCAGTTCTCCGGCCTTGATCAGATCGATATCGACCCAGGCCAGCAGATAGAGCTTTTGCGCCCGCCGATACTTCGCTGCGACGATCTCGGGAATCCCTTGGCGCAGGCCAAGATCTTCCACACACAACCTCCATTCTGACAAGGTCTCGAAGGTCCGAAACCCTGCCGGCTGACCCGGTTGTGGCCAGGGCAGCGTCAAGGACGCCGCCCGCGGCGCGAGCTGTCGAGCAAGGGTCTCAAGGAAAGTTTCTTGTTGTGTCATCGCCCTATTCCGGCAGCTCGGCTTCGCGCAGCACGCGCATCACTTCGCGGAACACCCCGTTAAATTCGGGCAGATCGCTCATCTGATGCTGCAAGCGCGCCGTCCACAGCGTGCTTAGGCGCTTCTCCTTGGCGGCGATCGTCGCCGTCACGCCACCGGGCGGGCGACCGCGAAGGGCAAGTTTCTGCGTGAACTCGGCAAGATATTCCGCGGGGCGAATGTCATGCTCGTCGAGCAGGTTCCAGAGGTCATAGAGGTCGCGTGGTTCGGTACGCGCCTTGTCGGACAGGGCGGCCAGCTTTTCGATGAAAATCTCCGCCAGGCCATAGGCCAGGACGGTCGGTCCATCGGGCAGATCGGAAAACTCCTCGAAAGTCCGCAGGATCGGTCGCTCGGCGAGAGGAAAGCAGAACACCTCGTTGATCGTGATATCGACCTTTACATCGCTGCGCGCGGGCAGGGGCCCCTTGTAGCTCAAATAGAAGGTGTGAGTATTCTGATGGCCATGCCGATCAGGCCGGTCATACGCCATGCTGATTCCCGACGCTGTCTCAACAAGGGCGAAAATCTCGTTCAGACCGGACAAGATCGCGTCGAGCTCGATCGGCTTGATCAACGAAAAATCGAGATCTTCGGAGAAGCGATAATTCTCGAACCAGCAGCGCCTGAGCGCCGTGCCGCCCTTGAAGGCGAGATAGTCGCGCAGGGAATGCTGGGCCAGACCGGTCAGGAACCACGCCAGGCAATAGTCGCGCTCGATCACCGCCTCGGGAATACGACGGCCGCCGGATGAACGCAGAGTGTTGGCGATGCGGGACAAGTCGCGTTGGGGGATCATCAACTGCTCCGGACCAGATCGAGTTCGTCGGGCTCGATGTTGAGCCGAAGGCGCCAGCGCGCGATCATCCGGCCCTCGTTGGGGAATAACGGATCGAGGCGCTGATAGGTCGGGGTCAGCCGCGCGCGCAACGGCTCCAGCACACCCGGGTCAGCCAGATCATAATATTCGAGCAGATAGCCGAGGCGGCGGATCACCGCGCCGACGCCGAGCCTAAGCGCGTAGTCGATCAGATGATCGATCCGCAGCGTGTCACGCTTCATCCAGAGGCCCTTGGCGACTTCGGTGACGCCGCCGACATATTGCGGATGGTCCAGGCCATCGATGACGGTGCGTTCCGGATCACTGACCATGACCTGCTCTTCGGAAGTGATCCAGATCTGGGCAAGACCGAAAAAGTCCTCCGGCCGAACCTCGACGAAGCGGAATTCATAGCCGTGGATATGCTGCGGACGCAGGCGTTTGGCGCAGGACACCACAATCGCCAGTTGCGGCTGGGTGACCATGCGATGCAACTCGAGCGCGCTGCCGTGCGAGATGAAATAGGGCGCATCGCCGACCAGGGTTCTGGCGATGAGGTAGGGGTTGCCGACATGCTCGGTGTCGCGGCCACGCTCGAACGGCACCAGATTGTAGAGACCCGGCTTGAGACGCGTAACGACGCCGCGTGCCTCTGCTTTGGCGACAAGATTGCGCGCCGAGGGCGGATTAAGCCCGGTGATGTCCGTAACATCGGCGAGCGAGAAAATCTGCTGGCGCCGCTCGTTGAGCTCCACGACGAGCTGGGCAGCGCGCGGACCCAGCGTCTTGAGGTTAGATGTTTCGCGCAATTCACACCTCATGGAGCGACGTTCTGCGCGTTCGATATAACGGAAATTATATTTCCTGGCAATGGCGTCTCTTAGACTGACGCGAATTGCGCGCCGAATATAGTTCGACATCGACACGGGGCGAGCAACCGTTGCAAACGAGAGCTCAGCAACTGGGCGGTGACAGGTCGATCTTCCAAGCCCGAGCCTGATCCGGCGTGATGCCGTTACGCTCCAGGGTCTCGAGCAGATCGTCCTGACGCGGCATTCCCATCACCAGTCGATAGGTGGCCAGCCGGTTGCGCAGCCGCGGCCATGCGTCATGTTCCCGGCTCCAGTCGAGCACCGGCACGATCCTTTTGATCTGGACCGGCTCGGCACATCGCTCGAACACCCAGCAGGGCGCGAGATCGCTCTCCAAGTCTTGTTGCGCAGCTAGGACGAACATGTCGCTCCATGGATCCGTATCACCCTGGACGCCTGCCGCAACCAGCCCGGACAGGCCAATGCCGCGCGCGACATTCAGCCGCACCGCATGGCCCTTGTACCGATGAACCCGGCCCTCACGCTGCTCGAGCTCGACGGGAGAACCTGGCAAATTCCAGTGCACGACCGCATGACACCAGGGATGGAAGTCCAGGCCCTCCTGGCCAACGGCGGTCGATGCCAGCAGAAATGGCCGAAACGGCGAGTTGAACGCGGACCGGACTGCGTCCAAACGGCTGACGGCGCCGTTGGCTTCCTTGATCTCGGCAAATCGCAGCGCATGCCGGCACCGCAGCCGAACACCTTCGACATCCTGTCCGTTCTTGCCGCGCCGCCGCCGCCGCTCCAGCCCGCGCACCTCGATGGAAGCCCGGCGCAGCGTCAACGCGCCATGGACCGCCTTCGCGGCTTTCTCGAGCTTTTCCTCCGCAGTTCCTTCGAACATGGAGAGGCCATCGGCTTCAAAATGCAGATGTTCGTCAAGCAGCGCCTGCAGATTGCCATCGATGCAATATTCAAGGGCCTGGCGCCAATAGACGCGCTTGCGCCCTGGATATTGGAGCTGAACCGCAGCAGTCGCCTCACCCTGATTGAACAGCGTCTGAAACCCACGGGCGATATGGAAAGCGCCCCGCCGAAGCGTGCTGCCGGCAACTTCTCCCCGCGATGTTCGCGCCAGCGCGCGGTAGGCGCATATGCCAGGCGATCCGATCGCAAGGCGCGCGAGCATGTCCGCCAGATCGCGTGGCCGTCGGCCAAGTTGCCCCGGGTCGTCCAGGACTGCCTGGATCGCCTCGCGGACACGATCAAGGTCGGCCGGGCCGGTTTCACCCTCGCTGAGAAGAGGATCGGCGCTCAACCAGCTTTCAACCGCCTGCCGGTCCTCAATCAATAGCGGCGCCGCCCAATACCAGCGTTCATCGATCCGCCCGACCGGGCCGCCGCCTCCGAGCGATCGCAAGACTGGTACGATCCGCTTCCGGACGGCGGCCAGCAGCGCGCTCCGCTCGACCGCAGCTCCCTCGCTCAGCGCGAACGATAGCGGGTCGCCCAGTGCCGCGAGCGCGGCACAAGGCAGCAGCAAGGCAAGTGGCGCCATGCCGAGCGTCGGGTCCGACGCAGCCCGGCCCGGTCGGCCAAGACGCAGCGTATCGCCCAGTTCGCCAAACCGCATGTGCCGCTGACCCACTTCACGACTGTTTCGACGGATCCGCGTGGTCCGCGTCCCGCGCAGATCCGCGGCAAGCCGTTGCTCCATCTCATAGGAGATCATCGCCGAGATCGCGTCCGGCGCTAACCGCCATTCCGTGAAGATCAGGCGCTTGAGGTCGACCGGTGCCCCGGCAAACAGCCCCTTGGGATGAATGTAGGGGAGGGCGGGGGGCACCCACAAAAGCCGTTCCACACCGGCCGGCACTGCATCGCGGATCAGGTCACGCAGGCGCGCCGATGGCGCCACGATCGGATCGAGTCGGCGCAATGCAGGCAGATCGAGCAGCAGGTTCCCACGCTTCGCTTCTTTCGCGACGAACCGTCGATCGCCGCCGGTCGCTGCGACGGACGCGGTCCGGAACTGATACTCACGCATGAAATCGAGAAAGTAGGGCGCCGATTTCCAGTATTCGACACCGTCGCGGGTTTTCAGCCGCCGCGCGATCCGCCGCGCAGAAATCGCACCGGCCAAATCTTCCTGCTCGCTCGCCAGAACCCGCACGTCTTCGGCAACCATTCCGTCCGCCCGCTTCGTCGATCCCGTACGTTCGGTCCGGCTCATGATCTTGCCGAGAATAGCCTGCGCTCCATCGCGTGCTTGCATTACCTCCGCTTCGACTGGCGGATGCGCCCGGAGCGCACGCGAAAATGCGTCGAGCGCGCTCTCCAGGGCGATGGCCGCATCCCTTCCGGCCAGAAACCGCACCAGTCCGACGAAATCATCGTAAGGCTTCTCGCCTGGGGCGAGCGCGCCACCGGGCAGGCGATAGGGCGTCGCCGACAGAAGAAGCACGCGTCGTCCCGGAAGCGTGTCGGTCAGCAAACGCTCGGCAAGCCGGACCGCGAGATCGGTCTCGATCCTGCTCACATCGAGAAGATGCGAGAAGCGCTGGAATTCGTCGACGATGATCAATCCATTGCTCGCCAGCGCCTCGGCGCTGCCGATCGCAAGTTCCTTGCGCAGCCGGCCAATGACCTGGTTCCGCTTCCGCCGGAACACGCGCTCCGCGAGGGCGTCGCGTGCCTCTGACGCCTCGGATGCGATCGCCCGAATCTCGGCAGACAGATCCTCATCCGTCGATACTGCGTTCGCGAAGGCGTCGACGATCTGCGGATCGGGCGGGCGCCGGTGAAGATCATGCAGCCGTCCCTGCCAACTGACATAGTTCACCTGCTGCATCATCACGCGAAAGCCGGGACTCCGAAAGTGACGGCGCAGGCACAGGTAGATCAGCGCCCGCTCGCGAACATGGCCGGCCCGACCGGTCACGTTGAAGGAGGTATCGGGGGTCAACGCGAAATAGCGCACGCCGTCGGCCGACCGTGCCTCGGTCGCGAGCAATGTCAGTCGTGTCGCACTGACCGCGCCACCATGGCCGTGGACCTTTAATCGCTTGAGATTCTGGCTGGCGACGGGCTGGCTGGAGCAGAGATAAACGATGTCGATCGCCTTGCCCTCGCGGCGTCCAAGCGCCTCGGCTATCACTTCGCGCGCGACGACGGTCTTGCCCAGACCGACTTCGTCGGCAACGAGAAAGCGCCGTGCCGGCAGCGCGTCTTCCCAGAAACGTTTGACGACGTAAGCAGCGGTCCGCTGCTGGAAGCGCGTCGGACCGCTCATGATACATGGCCCGCCGCGCGCATGACCGACGACCACAGGGCCGTGAAATCCTCCGGCGCGACAGTCTCCAGCTCCTCGGGACCAAAGCTCTCGAGCATCTGCCGGATCGAGCCCAGCCGCTCGGGATCGTCCGTCGCACAGCGGATGAGCAGTTCGAGAAGCCCCGCCTGACCAGACGCCCTCCAGGCTGTGGGGCCGCCGTCCATCCCATCACCCCCGGCCAGCCCTTCAAGGCCCGTGAAATCGCCCAGCATGATTCGCAAAAAATCGGCAAAATGCTGCCGGTCGGGCAGGAGCGCCCGTAACGCCGCGTGTCGTCGCTCCTCTTCATCAACGCCGCGCACCTCGAGGTTCAGCGTGAACGAAATCAGCCCATCGGCGCCATCCGCCTCGAACACCGTGAACCCAGTGATCTCCGATAGGTCGAGCGTGCCGCGAAAAGTTGCCGGCGATCCCGCGATAAGCCCCGCCCCGCACCGGGTGGCTCGGTTCGCCGATAGCGTCGCCGGGCGAAAACGCAGGCCCGGGAGAAGCTCTGGCAACGCCGGGTCGACCTTGCCATCGGCCACCAGCGCGATGTGCCAGCCATCGTCCCATGCCGTGCAGGCGATATGGAGCTTCGCGTCGCACAACGCGGCGCGCGCGGGGCGATCGTCGAAAGGCGCGGGCTTCTCGTCGGCCGGTTGAGCCGGTTCGAAATCCTCGATCACCGCGCCGAGGCTGTGGCGGTCGAGCAGGGCATCGACGCCGGACTCGCCCAGCGCCCGCCCACAGTCGAATGTCGCCATGACCTCGACATTGCGCCCGTCCATCGCCGCGCTGGTCGCATTCATCGAACCGATCGCCATCCGCGCCTGCCGCCCTGTCTCCCAGATCAAGGCTTTGGCGTGCAGTTCTCCAACCTTGCCTGCGAGCAGGGGATCGTCGGGGACCGCCAGAACGGCCTGCCGCGCGAACCCGTCGCGTGCGGCAGCCCAGCACCGATCGAGCGCGTCGCTCCGCGAAATGACGATGACCGGCTGCTTGCTCGACCCCGCCAGTTGGCGAAGCGCCAGACCTGTCAGGAACGGCGAGATCACGACGAGCCGGTCACTCTTCGGCTGGACCCATGTCCGGCCAGGCCCGGTTCCCAAAGCACGGAAGGTCACCGCGCCAAGACCGTCCGGCAAACGCCACCGCGCCCTTTCAACGTCCCGAGCCATCTCCGCGATCAGCCGAAGCTGCCCCTGATCGGGCGGCCGTGCGCACCAGGACGGCATAGCCCGCAAGAGCGCGCCGATATCATTCCCCTTGCCGGATCCGGGAGCGCCGCGGCTGTCCATGACGATGCCTAGATCCCATGAACGATCACCGGTCAGGTTGCGGCTGAGGATGGCGATCCGCAACATGGAGCGGCCCGTCGCTGGATCGACGAACCGGATCACCCAAAGTTTCGGATGGAAGGCGCCGCCCATCGGTGCCTTCACCTCGTGGACCATACGCTCCGCCTCGATAATCGCCGGAGGCAGATATTCAGCGGGATGAATCGCACCGCGCTGGCAGAAGATCAGCGTCCGATCGCATACGCGCTTGAGCGCCGCCAACTCGACCGCCGTAAAAATCCCGGCTTTCCGTTTCGCCATACCGGGCAGATCAGCGAGCATCGCTGCCGGCAAGGAAAGCACGGTATCGAGCGACGCCGAATAGGTGCAGACCACAAGCGCATCGATCGCGAACCCAGCGGGTGGCCGCACGATGTCATAGATGGACAGACGCTTCTGTGGCTCAAGCATCAAGGCGCGGCCGCCAGATCGTTGAGGCAACGCCGCGCCACGTGCCAGCGATAATCGAGCGTGCTTCCCGACTCACCACGCCACCGGGCACGGGCTTTGCGCGATGTGATCCGGGAGGTGCCCGACGCGCCTTTGAGGAACACCTCTCTGTCGCCCACGAGCGCCGCCGCCCGGGGATCGGAGAGCAATGTATCCGGCCCCAGGCATCGCTCTGCCCAACGCCGGACGAATAAGATGGCATGCGGGTCCACGCTGTGGCGCGTGATCGCACCGAGCGTCGGCAGCTCGCCGATCCGTCTGATCACGAGATCGACATCGGCCGGCGACAGACGGTCACGCCATGTGGTGAACGATGCGACATGCGCGTCGCGCACATCGAGCCTGCCACCCTCGGGCAACATCAACTCAGCCACTCGGATATTGTAGAGGATGACCGCACCGTGCATCAGCCGCGAGAACGCCGCACCCAGCATCAGCAGATCGCGCGCCGCCGGTCGGAGCCGCGAGACCCGCGGATGGTCCCAGGCATCGCTCGCCGATGTCCTGCGCCGATAAGCGCTGAAGGGACCGAACAGATTATATTCATGACCCCGCCCGACTGGGTCGACACAGGCATTGCGAAGTCGGTTGCGCAGGAATGCCGCCTCGTCGGTATCCAGGCCGAAATTCAAACCCTCAATCGACGGAAACCCCGCCGGAGGTGGCGGGCGCACCATGTCGAAACCGATATCGACAGCGCTGCCGCCGCCATCCTCGATCGGTGCCGCCTGTTTTACGCGATCCCGAGAACTGGCAATCTGCCGGGCCCAGCGCAGACGGCTACCGCCTGCACGGCGCATGCCCAGCACCGCAAGGCCGTTCCAATAGATCTCGCTCGGCATCCGTTCCAGATCTTCCTGGCTCTGAATACCGATGACACCTTCGCCCGCCCCCAGCACGGAAAGACGCTGGATGAGAAGGACTTCCGTCCTGCGCAACTCGTCGATAATCCGCTGAGGATCACCCTGCCGGGCCGCGACCTCACAGCACCATTGAACGAACAGAAAATAGCGGACCCGTTCCTGGATGGTGCTGAGCCCCGGAAAGAACAGGTCGGCGAAGCTGTCGCGAATTGTGCCCAGCCCCAATTCGTCACGCGCGTCATGCCCCTTGGCGGCGCCGAGCGCACGCAGGACCGACTGTTCATGTTCGCTGTCGTGATCGACCCATCCGAGAAAATTCAAACATCCCCCAACGGCGTTGCGCAATCACATCCCCGGATTCCGCACGCTCCTGCACCATGTCGTCTTCCACGTCGCTGGTCGACCTCAAAGAAACACCGTTATCGACCGATCCGCGCAAACCGGCAAAACATCAAACCCAATGCCACCCGTGTGCACGGATTGATGACGATGAGGCAGGAGACTCCCGATATCGGCTATCTCTGAAACCAGTCGGCCAGTCGCTTCACTCCGCGCGTCGCATCCTGCTCCGCTCAGTCTCGGCTATATGGTCTTACCTACTAAACGTCCGACGCCGTCACCAGACCGCTAGGGTTCCAGTTGCGCCATGATGCGCTCAGCATAGCGCGCGTCGCTTAGATCAAGACCGGCAAACGGCACAAAGCCTTCAATCGTCATCGCGATTGATTTGAGCCCAGCTACCCTGAAACTTGCCAGTTTCGCCTCCTCAGGCGCTCCACCGTTCCGTTCGATCACGACGGCATCCACGAAGGGCGCATCGTGACGTGTGTAGAGAATGTGCGGCGCTAGAATGACCATGCCGCGATTATAGGTGGCACGAATGCATAACTGATTGCGGATCGCCTGCGAAAGCAGCGCCAGGGCATCGGATTCTGCGGAACCGTCGCCGCTACGACGCCGAATCGACAGTGTCTTCCGCGGTGCTTGCATATCCCGACAGCTAAAGGTGGGGCATCATCATCGCAAGCAACCAACGAGACGCGCAACTCCCCCGATACCTGTTCCGCTGACCCCGCCCCATCAGGCTGAAGCCTGGTCGATGGGCGGGAACAGGATCCTGCCCACCATGGTCAGCTTGCTTCCGACACCGCTTCCACCGCCGCCTTCCGGCCGCGACGGGGCTTCGTTGCAGGCTCAGCTGCCACGTCCTGCGGGGCGGACTTTGTCTTGGCCTTGCGATCCCGCGTCGGCTTCACGATGGCCTCATTGGTCTCGGCAGCGGAAGCCGCTGGTACAGCCGCGGCCGACTTTTTCGGTTTGCGGCCCGCCTTCAGTCCCACATCCTTGGCTGGCACGGCCGACTTTGCTTTGGCGACACGCGCTTTCCTCACGGTCGGAGCCTTCTGCGCCGTCTCCACCGGTGCCGGCGCTTCCTCGCTTTCGCTCACTACCACTGCCGGCGCCGCTGGCTTGCGCCCAAGGCCCAATCGCTTCGCGACCTCCCGTCGCTGCTCTGAATAGCTTGGCGCGACCATGGGATAATCCTTCGGCAACTTGTACCGGTCCCGATACTCCGCAGGCGTCAGTCCGTTCGTCGACAGATGGCGTTTCAAGGTCTTGTACGGTTTGCCGTCGATCATGCTGAGAATGTGATCGCGAGACGCGAGGCTCTTGCGAGCCGTCGTCGCCGGCGCAAATTCGGGCACTGCAGGTTCCACGGCCGCGACGTCGCCCGACAGCGCCGTACGCGTCGACTGAATAAGGCCGGCCAACTCCGCGCTCGGCACCAAATTGTTCGAAACATAAGCGCTCAAAAGCTGGACTGTCAGCGTCGTGAGATCGGGCGTCTCGGCCTCGGCCATGGGATACTCCTTCATTGTGCGAACAGATGCGCAGCACAGCGCACTAACCGCGCCAATTTTCAAAGACGTAAACACAAATCCTGCCGTGGCCCGATCGTGAAGTCAAAGGGAAGGGTGGGGAGGATGGTGAGTCCCGGAGATATCCGCGCACCACCGTCTTTCCCTGGAGGAGTACATGGCAGACCGCGTTTCCGTAGCGATCAAGCTTGGCGGGCAGCTTCCGCGGTCCTTGCTCGCCGACTTCGAAGCGGCGATCATCAGCGACGGCGCTTCGACCGACTGGCAAGGCTCTGAATTTACCGTCGCCGAACTGCCGATCGATCAACCCCTTTCCCTGATGGCCAACGAAGTGGCCTGGGGAACCTTCGAGGCGATCGAACAATTCTGTCGCGACAATCAGCTGATATTCGCTCGCTGGGCAGGCGGATGCGCCGGAAGCTTCGGACCGGAACGCCTCGTCTTCAATGGCATAGAGGAGATGACGTTCGCCGTCACAGATGACGACGAGGTCATGATCTCGCGCGACGATGTGCGCCGCCTGGGCTCGATCGCTTCCATCGAGACGCATTTTGCGGCCGCTGACCTCGCTGTGCCGGCGCTCGTCATCGTCGAGGCCCGCCAGCCTGACGGAGGCAATCATGGCTGACACCTGGATCCAGGGCAGCTTTGCCTTCACCTGCAGCAACGCCGAAATGGCTTTGATTGAGGAAGCATTTCAAGCCGCGGCCGATCTCATGGATGATTGCGAACCGTCAGATCCCAAGCCCGAATTCCTCGCCATCTTTCCACCGACCGATCCGGCCCATTGCTGGAGCGGCTTGCGTGCGATTTTCAGCGACCCGAACTTTCCCAGCTTCGGTGTCGACTTCGAGGGTGGTAACAGTCTCGAAGCGCCTGATGTCTGCACGATATGCTTCTCCAGCGACACCGACTTCCAGCCGGATCCTTTAGCTCAACTCATCTATCGGTGCTGCCGCGAAACCCTCACGAAGGCACCGATCGGCTTCGAATGGGCAGTGAGCTGCTCCAGGCCGAGAGTCGGTGAATTTGGCGGTGGATGGTGCGCCATCTTTGCCGATCGCATCGAAATCGAAAGCACCAACGAGGCGCTCAGTCGCGCCCTTGAGGGAGGGATCATCTGATGGATCGCCTCCTGCAGCTGTATGGACCCTGGGGCGAACATCCCGATCATCCCGTCGATGGCTGGAAGGCCGAGGTCGCCAATGACGACACACGGCTCGGCTATTGGGCGTGGGTCGCGTCGCGCGCCGACGATGCGCAAGACCAGGTCACGCCTCGGCCAAATTGAGACGTGCCGCTCGCGCCGACCAGGCTTCCACCGATCCGAAGCATCGGCGCCATCTTTCACCTGTCCCCAACCAAGCCCGGGGCCACGCCGGGCGCTTCAGCATGAGGAGATCTTGCATGACCGCCACCGCCCAATCGATCTTCGACGTAGCGCCGCTGGGCGCGATCATTCGCTATTCCGACGGGACACCGCGGCCGCCGGACCGCTTCAAGCGCAAGGTTCAGGCGTGGGAAACGCGCAACGGCAAAGGGCAGCTTACCCAGCGATCGCCCGCTGGCACCGGTCAATATCCCTACCCAGCGACCTTCACGCTGCACGACGGTAACTATGGGAGCGGCGAGACCATCGTCCTCTCGGTCAACAAGATCTTCTCGGTCAGTGACGCCCGCACATTCGAGATCGTTCGAATACCTCCACCCGGCGCTGCGCTTGTGCTTCAGGAATGGGAGGGTCACCGCGAGTTGCTCCATGTCGCAGCCGGCGACGCAGCCGCCACCGCCTGGCTCGGCCGTCATGGCTATAGCCGCGCGTATGTCGAAATCGTCGGCGACCCGGAACCGGTCGCCACGGCTGCCTGACATGGCATTCATCCATGCCGGTCCCGGCAGATCGCTACGGGACGCCGAGGCCGAAGCAATCGGGCGATACGTCAGTACTGGTATCCACCACTGCCTTGTCCGGCGTGACGGCGACATGTCCCACATGATCCTGCCGGAAACGGATGTCATCACCGCCGGCATCGCGCTGATTGATCGCATCCTCTGGAGCACGGACGGCTCCGAAACCGATGGACTCGATCCGGCGCTCCTCGCCTGACCTCTTCGAAAGGACAAGCTCATGACGCAGGCCCAGCCGGCGAGCGCGCCGCCGCGCCTTTACAGCCAGACCGATCATGATGATCGGGGCAATTTCCATTATGATGGCGATCTCTATCGCCCCGGCGAAGCGCTTCCCGCGCTCTGTGCCAGGATCGAAAACCACCTCCATAGCCTCATCGGGAATGCCCGATTCACCAGCCGCGGCGAGCGCTATGCCGGCGGTCGGAAGGTAACGGTCGAGCTTCTCGATTCGCCCGCGGACCTTACTGACGAATCTGAGCGCCGCGCCTTCACTATTATGGTGCGAGACCAGATCGAGCGTTTCGGCTTCACTCGGTCCAATTTCTACCAGGACTATCAGCAATGCGCGTTCCATTCAGAAGTGCAGATCGGCAAAACCTATTGGTCGGCACTCGCCGCAAGACGCGGCAACGCCAATAAGGTCGAGCCGCTGGTTTCGCTCGCGGCCTTCAAACGGCGGATCAAGCCCGGCGACCGCCTGCAACTCATCGCCGCACCCGACGGACACCGCGCCCTTGGGACGACCAGGTCCGTAAAAGCCGTCCGCTCCGGCGATCTCATTTTCGAAGGCAATGTCTATCTCGACTTCCCGCGCGCCGCGGGCTTCGCTTGTGATGGCCGGCTCGTGCGGTTCGCCAATGGGAATGAGCACGAGCCCGATCGACATCTTCTCTACGAGTGGCTGCCAGCGGAGCAGTGACCGCTCGGCTGTGCCGCGACGGAGCGTTCACGCAGCGATCCCGTCCCGTCCGGCCGGCAGCCCCTTCAACATTCGCCTTTCTGACGGCCCGCGATCCCGGCCGCCGCACACGATTGCCCGAGGAGCAAGGGGGAGGGCGATGGGGGTGAATTCAGCCATGGGAGCCCATGATGTCCGAGCCGATTCGTTTCAAGGCGACAGACCGTCTCGGCAATGTCGCCTATATCGGAGCATCGTCATGACCGAACCGGACGACGCCATGTGGCGCGCCCTTGTCGATTTCCGCGCGCGCCACGGACGTCGCTGGAAGGAAACGCTGTCGATCAAATGGATGAACGGCGGTGACGATTACGAACCCTTTGGCAGCTCGCTCAGGATGATCCGCAACCATCTCGGGCCATCCTGGCTATGCGATCTCAAAAAGGCGACGCTCGACGCGGCCGCGCGCAGGTTGGCCGTACTCGACCGCTTGCCCGAGATGTGCGCGACCCATCTTCCTGAGACGGGCGAACCGATCGTCATCAAACGCGGCGAAACCGGTTATTGGCCGCTACCCGATGGCATGACCGTCGATCTGATCAACACGACCTTCGAGGCGAGGCCGGCCCAGCTCGCGGCCATGCTAGCCGGCTCAATGTTCGGCTGGGACATACCGGGCGCTGACCCCGATCGCTATGACGACGACGGCCGCCCGATGTCGCGCGACGTCTGACCCTCATGGCCATCGAGGTGATCGTCGGACTTCCCGGACTCTCGGAAGGTCCGCTGCTCGATCGCGCCCGAGCCATGCAGGTGCCCGTCCTGGTCTCGGCGAACAGCTTTTCGCGCTGGGACCGGCGCAACGGCACCCGCGAGTGGCGCGGATGGCGGTTGGGATCACTCGCCAACGCACACGGCCTGGCATCGATCGATCTCGACAGCGCCGGCTTCGTGCTGGCGGTTCGCGAACGCGGCATCCCCTGGACCATCGACGATTACATTGCGCTTGCCTCAAGCCATCCATTCCGGCGCTTCGCCAGCCTCGATCTGTGCGTCGAACAAGCAGTCGCGCATGATCGAGACGAGGTCCTCGACCGGATCGCCCGTACGATCCAGCTCAATCGCGCCTGTCACATACGCGCATGCGACGCCGACATCACGCACCGCTTCATGCCGGTCGTACAGGGTCGTCTCCTAGAGGACTATATCCGATCCTTCGAGGCGATCGCCGACCTCATCCAACTCGGCCAACCTCTCGGCGTCGGCTCGATGTGCCGCCGCCATCTTCACGGCCCCGAAGGGTTGATCGCCGTCATCGAACTCCTGGATCGCCGCCTCCCAAAGACATTGCAGCTTCATCTCTTCGGCGTGAAGGGAAGTGCGCTTCCATCGCTCGCTGCCTTCGGCGATCGCGTCGCCAGCATCGACAGCCCCGCCTATGGGGTCGCGGCCCGTCAATCCGCACTCATGTCCGGACAATCGAAGACCAACTGCTTCGTCGCCGATCATATGGCGCGTTGGACAGGCCGCCAGCTCGATCGCCTGCGCGAACCCGTTCGGGCAGTTCAACAGACGCTCGATCTGCCAATCGGCCAACCACGAAATTCCAGTCCCTGGGAACAGGCCCTCGCCACTGCACGCCAGCAAATTCGCGACCTCATTGAGCAAGGCGAAATCGGCTTCGAGCAAATCACCGAAGCGTGGATACTCGAATGGGCAGCGAATCTGCCCGACGAGGCCTGATCGAAGGGGAGGGAGGGAACGGGGTGGTGGCGCGGGTCGGGTGAAACCCCTGTCGCCGCTGCTCCATCGTCCCCATCAGGAGAACCCCAAATGGCCAGTCTCGCTCTTGCCGCCGGCCGTCTCGTCGGCGGCGCCTACCATGTCGACATTTCTCGCGGTCGCAATGTCGGGCGCGTGTCTTCCGAATGGTTCTCGCGGCCTGACGACGAGAAGTTCCTGTCGCTGACCGAGCTGTACGACAGCGTCCGTTCCCGCGCGGAACGCGCCACGACGCGTGTGGTCGAGAGCAAGTCCGTTCGCGTCGAAGCGCGCAGCGAAGATCCCGAACGGCTTTCGCTCATCGTCCCCGGCGATGACCGGCCGGTGGCACCCACCAACTGGTCCTTCGGCCAGCTCTCGAGCCTCGTCGGCGCGCCGGCATCCTATCTGCGGACGCTCCCGGCGGCGCTCGCCGGCATCAATCTCCAGCATGGCCTGCTCTCCCACCGCGGTGAACAGGTGAAAATGCTTCAGACCGAAGATGGGCGCACCGAACTACGCGCCGTGACCGGCCCCGATTATGGCCGCATCTGGGATCATGAGCTTGTTGGCGCCGTCATGAAAATCGCCGGGGACGGCGTATCCGACACGCGCTGGAAAGTGCCGGGCGTTCTCGACTGGTCGAGCATGCGCTACAATCCCTATGTCGATGTCAGCCTGGAGACGACGACGCTCTATGCGTCCGATCGCGACGTCTTCCTCTTCCTCGTTGACGACACGCATCCGATCGAGGCCGGCAAACTCCCCAATGGCGATCCCGATCTCTACTTTCGCGGTTTTTATTGCTGGAACTCAGAAGTTGGCTCCAAGACGTTGGGAATGGCTACCTTTTACCTACGCGCGGTGTGCATGAACCGCAACTTGTGGGGCGTCGAGAATTTCGAGGAAATCTCCATCCGCCATTCCAAATTCGCGGCCAATCGATTTGCCCATGAGGCAGCACCGGCGCTCGAGACTTTCGCGGACTCCTCCCCGTTGACCTTCGTGCAGGGCGTCCGCGCGGCACGGGAACGTATCGTCGCCCGCAAGGATGACGATCGCGAGGCGTTCCTCCGCAAGCGTGGCTTTTCCAAGTCGGACACCGCGAAGATCATCGCGACGGTGTTGGACGAGGAAGGCCATCCGGCAGCCTCGCTCTACGACTTCGTCCAGGGGATCACCGCCGTCGCGCGCGGAAAGACGCATCAGAACGATCGCCTAGAGTTCGAGGGCAAGGCGCGGAAACTGCTCGAACGCGCCAATTGAAACGTGCGGTGCCGGCGTGCCCGGCACCTTTTCTTCCTTTGCTATCTGGAGGCCCAGCCATGACCGAGATTTCGGCGACGTCGACGCGCGCGTTCCGCATATGCGTCCAATTCTTCTCCGACGGCGAATGCTTCGCCGTCGAGACCTTCATCATCGACCTTCCCGAAGGCCAGGATCCCCAGGCTGCCGCCGAAGGCCTGGCCGACCATAGCGTCTACCATGACGAACGGGTTCCCGATCTCAGCCGCACGATCGAGATCACGTCGCCCGATTCAGATGACCCCGGGCCGCCGCCCGCATCCGGCGGCGCACCGACACCGGTCTGACCGCTGCGGGCGTCGGCGACAAACCGCCATGAAGATGAGGGGGAGGGAGCGGGATCGGGCGCGTCAAAATGAGGACGCACGACCCGAGCCACGGCCCTGCCACATTCCCTGAGGAGATCAGCCTTGAACACACCAGATTCAACCCGCTCCACGCTGCCGCTCTCCCTCATCACGAAGGGGGATAACCCCCGCCGTTATTTCGATCGGAAAAAGCATGACGAGCTTGTAGCCTCGATCGGCCTCCGCGGAATGTTGCAGCCTATCCTGCTGCGTCCGAAGGGCGAGGTCTACGCCATCGTCGCCGGCGAACGCCGCTACAGGGCCGGCCTCGAAGCCTACGGCCCCGATGCTGAAGTGCCCGTCATCATTCGCGAGATGACCGATCAGGAGGCCCTCGACGCCGCGATCGCTGAAAATGACGACCGCGATGATCCTTCGGAAACCGAGCAGGCCGATGCCGCCGTCCGCTACCTCGCGGCCTGCCAGAACGATCGCGCCGAGGCGGCACGGCGTCTCGGATGGTCCCGGGCCAAGCTTGATCGTCGTCTGGCGCTCGCCGAACTTTCCGACGCCGTGAAGCTCGCGCTCGACGAACGCCGGATCAAGGTCGGCCATGCCGAGCTGCTCGCCGCCATCCCCGCCGACAAGCAGGACAAGGCCCTCGAGACGATCCTCGGCTCGGGCCTCGATGTGAACAAAACGCGTGACCTCCTCATGCGCGTCACGCAGAACCTCGGCGCCGCCTGTTTCGACAAGACCGAGTGCACGACCTGCCCGTTCAACTCGGCCGCCCAGCGGACTCTGTTCGAGACTCATGTCGATGACGGGCATTGCACCAATCCCGGATGCTTCGATTTGAAGACGCAAACCGCCGAAGCGATCCGCTTCGAGGAGCAGGAGCGGGCCGAAAAAGCGGCAAGGGCCGCAGCTCCACGAGCTGACGAAGACGCTGACGAAGACGCGGAGGATGACGAGCAGGACGATGCCATCGACGAGAGCGGGGCCGATTCCAAGAACCCGCGAGCCCCGTCTCCCGGCACGACCGGGGCGCACGTGTCCGCACAAGCGACCCCGACGCCGCCCCCTTCCGTGAGCGGCGTCTCGACCGCGCACAAGCCGACCGTCACCGTCAAGTCCATAGCCAGCCGTACCAGCGATCTTCGCGAAGCGACGTGGCGAACCGCGCTCGCCCGGGCGCTCGCGGCCAATGCCGCACAGGCGCATATTGCCGTCCTCGTCGCAGCGATGTCCGGGACGCTCTCGCAGATCAAGGGCGAAACCCTGAAGGGACGCGCGGGCCTGCTCGTCGGCGCGTCCTTCCCGGAACTTACGTACAGCGCCAAGATTGCCGAGATCCGCACGCTGCCTGAAGGCCAAGCCGCGACCGTGCTTTCCGCGATCGGCGCAGCCTATGCCAAGGATGTGCTGAACTTCGGGCACGTCGCCGATCTCGCCCGCGCTTTCGACGTCGATCTGCGCGACGTCTGGCAGGTCGATAAGGCATTCCTGGAGCGGTACACCAAAGACGAACTTAGGTTCATCGCCCAGGAAACCGGCCTAGTCTCGCACATGGGCGAGAAAGCGTTCGCCAAGCTCCTGGGCTCCAAGAAGGCGGATGTTGTCGCCGGCATGCTCAATCGAACTGGCTTTGAATGGGCCGGCCGCCTGCCCAGCGCGATGACCCTCGACGGCCAATACGGGCCACCCCCGGTCAACGCCGCACCGCTCGCCCAAGCGCCGATCACCGAACTCGCCGCCTGATTTCCCGCACGCTCCAAATAAGGAAACGCGTCCATGCTGATCACGACCCTGCTCCCGCTGCTCGCGCGCTACTCGCTCGGCTTCGATCTCGTCGCCGGCCCCGACGACACCGTCACCCTGACCGTCATTCCCCGCAGGCATGAAGGCGCGGCCGACAAGCTCGAATCCGGCGAAACCCGCCCGATCTCGCTCACGGCGAGCGCCGCGGACATCGACGCCGAACTCGCCAAGGGCGAGGACGGCGCGCTCGGCCAGCTCATCGCGGCCCGCAAGGCACTCGCCGATCAACTTGCCGAGCAGCGGCAGGCGGCCGACGCCGCGCGCACCGCGGCTGCCGAGGCCGCGAAGGCAAAGGCGGCAACGCCGACGCCGAAGCCCGCCACCGCCGGCGCGAAGGTCGACGCTCCCGCCAGTCCGCCCGTCGACGCCACGGCCGAGGAGCCCGCCAGCCTCTGGTGATGCACCGCCACGACCTTCTCCATGATCATCAGCCGGAGGCACCCATGCAGATCAACCACCTCACCCGCGCGTATCGTTATGACGGCATCGACCTCCCGGTCCCGCCGCATCTCGCAAACGACCCGACTGCGCTCCGCGCCTATCATGCCACGCTCTACCCGGCGATCCTCAACGCCGAGACGGTCGATGCCGGCGTGTCGGGCGCGGCTCACGTCATCGAATACAGGCGCGCCGTCGGGACCAAGGGCTGACCATGTACCGAAGGCCTGGCGAGGCCATCCCGCCCACCATCCGCAAGACGCTCCTCGAATGGATCGAGACCGACGATGGCGACACGACCAGCTTCACCTATCCTGCCTGCACCCCGCAGGCCCAGGCCCTTCACGCGCGGATCGTCCACGACCCGCACGACGGCAAGGGCGACGCCTGCGAGCCGCTCCAGCCCCCTGCAGGTCTTCCCCTTCCGCCCTTGGGCTGAGCTTGCAGGACGCACCGTCGCGCTCTCAACCGACATCCCAACCATCTTCGATGCCCCGCTCGCGCCACATCACAAGCTCATCGGTCGATGGGTCGTGTCGCGGGAGAATTCGACGCCATCCTGTACGCGTGTGGCGGCCCGCCGGTACATCGAGCGCGCTTTCGACGCCGCGGTGCTTGAAATTCTGGCTCCCGTCGAACTTGTCGATCTACGCGTCGCCGTTCTTCACAGCGAGGAGGATGGACCCTCCGCGATCGCCATCGTCTGCGAGAGCATGGGGCAACTCGACCTTGGCTGGATCGAGACCAGCGATGCCCCCATCGGCTGGCGCGCTGCCGCATATAGGGCGCTCGAGCACACCCTCGGCCGAGCGCTTCCCGTCTTCGGCTACCAGGATCTCTTCGACGAGATCGCGATGTATTACTGGGAAGGCGCAACCGACGACGAAGCCGCCCGGCAGTGCCTGATCGCATATCACGGCGCGGACGAGGACGATCTCGACGGGATGACGCTGCCATCCGAGATGAACGCGCGGCGGCCAGACTGGATGATCGCGGCGAATGCGGCGCCCTCTGCGCGGCTGCCAGCGGCTCTCCGCCGAAAGCTCGCCGACCTCCGCAAAGCGCACCAGGCTCTCGGATCCCTGACGCCCGAACGCAACGCCTGGCACTTCGACTTCCAGGTCGCCTCCGAATATCTTCCGGGCATCGAGGAATGCGCCTCATTGCCGCCGTTGACCCTCGTTCCCTTCGACCAGTTCACGCGGGAGCTCGATGATGTCGGGCGGCAGGGCATGGAAATGGGCTTCATGGACATCGCCGGCATCTGCCCGCTGCCCGACGCGAGCCGTATCGACGACTGGTTCGCCTCAATGCGTCTCGGCGCGCAATTCCTTCTCGCAGCCCAGGACCTCGTCCAGTTCGACCCACCCATATCTCGAGGCTCTCATGTCCGAACATAGCACCCAATTCGAAGCCAGCGGTGGCGGCCTGGTCCTGGCTAACGCCATCCTGCTCTACAGGAACCAGGCGCCACGCAATCTCAAGCCCTACGGCGCTTCGTGCGAGAGCGGTCCGGCGTTCGCCAGCTTTCACGCGGTCGAGCACGACGGCGACGGCCGGCCGACGATCGCCGCGGGCGTGCCGCTGTCACGCGCGCACCTGCGCCAATGGACCGAGGCGCTCGGCCGCACCGTCGTGCCCGAAATCCTGCCGGACAATATCCTTGTTGCCCATCCCGACATGCTGGCCTGGTGGAGCCCGGCACAAGTGCGCCACGCTTATTTCGCCCTGTCGGCTCCTCCCGCCGGCCTCAGGGCGCTCTCCGGTCGAACGACCCTGCCGGTTCCGTATCCGGCGCACCTGTTCATCGCCACGCGCTCGGGCCTCGGCGTCTACGCCCTGGCGGCAAGCGAGCGTCCGAACGCCGCGACGCCGGTGCTGCACTCCCCGGTCCTCAATGTTTTCGTCAACGGGCGCCTCTGCTGGGGCAACATCCCGAGGCCGAAAGCGCTCAGCACCGCGTCCATCCCGGCCTATGAGAGCGCGGTGTTCGACTCCTGGTCGACGCACCCCAATCCGGGGCAGGAGTTGACAGTCAGCGGAAAGGGCGGCCTCGTCCGTCTATGGGATGACCTAGCAGCGCGCCGGGCGACCCGCTTTCCGGTCAGCCGTCTCAAGCCCTTCGGTTCGCGTGGTGGACAGCAGAATCGGCCACAGGCGAAAGCGGCAGTCGCGGCCAAGATAACCGTGGCAAGTCTCATTTCCATGAGCGCGCGGGTATGACGAAGCTCGCCGATGATCCGACCGCAGCCGCGGTGCTCGCCGCCGTACCCTGCCATCCGGTCCCGCCGCTTGGCAAATCGTCCGCCCTCGAAGCGCTTCGCAGCGCCCGGTCCGGCCACGGCCTTGCCGTAGGAGCCGACGGCGTGATGCTCATCCTCCGCCGCCCCTGGCTCGCGCTCGACGTGCCTATCACGCCGCCGATCGCCGCCTATCTTCCCTATGGTAGCATCGGCGCGCCGAGGGCCGACCTGCGCTGCGGCCTGATCCCGCGTGAGCATCTCGAGTATATTCTCGACCACTTCCGCGCATCGCTGCCTAACGAGGCGGCGGCGTTCGTGCTCTGGAACGAAGCGACCGGGGATTTCACGGTGAACCTACCCGTCATCGAAGAGGCGACACCCTCCCGCCTCGTTTACCGCACGCCGGCCCTGCCGCCCGACTGGCATATGATCTGCGACATCCATAGCCATGGTCGTGGGCCCGCATTCTTTAGCGCGACCGATAATGCCGACGACTCACATACAACCAAGATATCGCTCGTTTTCGGCCGGCTCGACCAGCCGGACGGCCCAGTGATGGCATCCCGCCTCTGCGCCGGCGCCATGTTCCTGCCCCTGCCGCGCAGCCCATTTGCAGGAGAGTCCCATGCGAACTGAGACCAGGCAGCGCCACTATCTGCCCGCCACCTTCGACAATCGCTCAATCCGCATCCTGCTGGTCGGTTGCGGCGGAAATGGCGGGCAAATGCTGATGGGTCTCGCCTCACTCGATACGGCGCTGCGCGCGATCTCCTCGCGTTCGCTCGACGTCACTGTGGTCGACGACGATATCGTCACCGAGGCGAATCTTGGCCGCCAGCCATTCTACCGGTGCGACATCGGCAACTCAAAGGCGCGCACACTCGCCGAACGGATCAACCTCGCGCACGGACTTGACTGGAGGGCGGTTCATGGCCGCGCGCCTGGTGCAATAGGGCTCGAAGGCATCGATCTCCTGATCAGTTGCGTCGATACCGCCTCCGCACGGCGAGCGCTTGGCACAGCGATCGCGAATGGCAAGGCGACGCCTGCTTACTGGATGGATCTCGGAAACCGCGCCAGCGACGGCCAATTTCTAATCGGCTGTCCGTCGCGCGCCGACGAACGATCCGGACGACTTTCCACCGTGCTCGAGGCCTTTCCGGAACTTGCCGACGAGAGCGTGGCCGACGACGATGCACCGTCCTGCTCGGTTGCTGAGGCGCTCGAACGCCAGTCCCTGTTCGTCAACCGGGTCCTCGCCAGCCACGCGCTGGCGCTGTTATTCGATCTTCTCGGACGCGGTTCCATCGGCCACGCCGGAGCCTTCCTCAATCTGGCTAGCGGTCAAGCCGTCCCAATCCCGCTGCCCTCGGTCGAACCTCCAAACCCTCGCGCCGATCAATGATGGCTCAAGAGAGGGAAGGGGGGGCGCAGACGGTGATCATACAGGAGATCGCACGATGCTCACCACCCGCACGCAGCGGTGGCGCGACCGCCGCTGCCGCTGGATCCCGAACGCCAGCGAAATCGATCCCGCGCGCCTTTCCGTCGACGTGATCGACACGCGCTTGCACGCGGCACCTTTCGTCAAAGCGCACCATTATGCCGCATCCATGCCGGTCGCTCGCCTCTCGATTGGCCTTTTCGCCAATGGCAAGGGTGGCCGATCGGAGCTTGTCGGGGTCTGCGTCTTCTCGCACCCGGTGAACAATGCCAGCGTCCCCAAGACGGCAGGACTCTCCGATCCGCGCACCGCCTGCGACCTCGGCCGGCTCGTGATCGACCAAGCCCAAGGCGGCAACGCTGAATCTTTCCTCGTATCCCGCGCTTTCCGCATCCTGCGCCGCGAGAAACCGGAGATTCTTTCCGTCATCTCCTACGCCGACCCCGTTCGAAGGGTTGACGAGGGCGGGCACGTGTTCCTGCCGGGACATGTGGGTGGACTCTATGCGGTCATGGGAAGCCGATACGTCGGGCGCTCAAGCCCGCGCACCGATCTCATCCTGCCGAACGGCCGCCCAATCTCCTCGCGCGCGGTCTCCAAGATCCGCAACGCGGAATGCGGACAACGCTACGCCATGGACGATCTTGTTCGCGCCGGCGCCCGACCACCAGGATTTGGCGAAGATCGCGCCGCTTGGCTCACCGATCTTGAACGGACCGGCTTCCTTCGCCGACAGCGCCATCCCGGCTGCCACGCCTATCTCTTCCCACTGACCCGCGCCGCCAAGCTCGCGGCGCGCAAGGTGCCCGATTTGGCATATCCTGTCCTCGATCGGCGCGCGCTCGAAGGCGACGTGACGCTTCCACCGCTTTTTGCCGAGGCTGCCTGACCTCAGCCGAGCACCGCCCATGGCCGAAATCGGCGATTGCTCGCCCGATACGATGAGGAACTGTCATGACCGACACGTCGAAACGCGATCTCGCGCGGTTGCTGGCGCGCGCGCGTCGCGCCATCGAAGACCCCGCCAGCCTTGTCGAGCACGACCGCGCTGCCTTGCTGGGGGCACTGGCCAGCGCCGAATCCCACGTCGCAGGATCGCCAATGCCGTGGTCGCTGGAGATTCACATCGCCTCGGTCGAACATCGGCATGGCCTGAATCACTATGTCGCGCTGACGCGAGCGGGGCTTATGGGCGCAGTCGCAGCCTATTGCCGCGAGGGCTGGACCGAAATCAGTGACCCTCGCGATCCCGCCACGCTCGACGACGAAGCCGTCGCCGGCGTCTATTTCGATATCCATGAAAACGAGCATCTCTCGACCGATCGGATCGAACTCGGCGCATCGCCTCCCGTCGCCGGGTACCTGCTCGAAACCGGCTGGTACTGCGTTCTCGCCACCGCGCATCTTTCGACATCAACCGCCGATTTGCTCGACCATTGGTGTTCAAAAGAGGCGACCGATCGTCCGCTCAATATCGCCAGCAGCATCTATGGCTGGTTCGTGCCGACCCGGCAGATCGACCCGGACACACAAGGCCAACTTCCGAACGACCTGCTTGCAGCCATTTGCTTTGGCCGGGACCGCGGTTTCGACCACATCCTCTTCGACTGCGACGCCGGCACCGCCGACGGACTACCGGTTCACAGCTGGTAGCAACGTCGGCGGTCTCGCCATCCGCGCCAGAAGCAGATTCAAATCTTCGCCGCGGAGATCACTCCTGCCTGCGGCCGCTGAGCAGTCTGAGCCGGTCAGCGGCGAGTTCAGCGACGTTGGCCTGCATCACATGGCCTCGCCCACGCAGGATCTCTCCAAGATCCCGAACCATGATGATCAGATCGCCGGTTGAAATATCGCCATCCAGCTGGTGCAAAAGCAACTTCTCTTCATCGTCCAGCTCACGCATTGCAGTCTCGCTCCATCGCGACGCTCGCAGCCTGATGAGTTCAGCGCGCTGTAGTTGATCCAGCCGACGCTGAGTCGGCGGACCCATTATAGCATCTGGTCGACCGTGCGTGCCGGAATCCGATGATCCCAAAGACCGCAATCGACCCGAAGGGGAGCGGGAGGTGTGGGATGCTCCTCAGAACAGGTGCGCCTGGAGTTTCCATCATGAAGATCGAACTGCGCAACATCACCTACAGCGCCGCGCTCTCGCAGGAGACGAGCGCTTTCACGGCCGACATCTGGATCGATGGCAAGCTCGCCTTCCACGCCCGTAACCAGGGCCATGGCGGATGCGATTTCTACCATCAGGTCGGCCGTTGGACTGAAGCACAGGTCAACGCATGGCTGAAGGCCAATCGTCCGGCGCGTGTGGTCCACGGCCTTACCCTCGAGGCGGACCTCGAAACCGAGGTCGGGGATCTCCTCGCCCATGAACTCGAATATCGCCGCCTGAAGCGCCTGTTGCGCACGAACCTCGTGACGATCGAGCGCGGCCAGGTCTTTCAATATCCGCTGCGCAAGCGGCCGCTCGCTATCGTCACCCGCGCGGTCGTCGCAACCAATCCCGACGCTGTGATCGTCAATGGCGCGGACGACGCTGTCCTCCGCCAGGCGGTCGATATCCTGATCGCAGTCGCCTGATCAAAGCACCTCGGACCGCGAAATGAGCATCGCCACGACCGCCGCCTGCCACACGAATGGCGCCGAATTCGACGTCGCTACCGACACGACGATCTTCGACGCCGTCCGCCGCGATGCATGGTTCGTCTTCAACCTCTCCGGGGGCAAGGACTCCACGGCGACAAGTCATGCCGCGATGGTCTGGCTCGATCGCCAGGGCCATCCCCGCACGCGGCGTATCGCCGTCCATGCCGATCTGGGAAAAGCAGAGTGGCGATCGACGTCGTCCTTCGTCGAAGGCGTTGCGCAGCAACTGGGTCTTCCGCTCCTCGTCCTGCGCCGGCGCGCGGGCGATATGGTCGACCGCTGGGGACAACGCTTCACCTCCGGCAAAAACCGGTACGAGGCGCTCTCGACGTACAATCTCATCGGACCATGGTCCTCGGCGTCGCTCAGATTTTGCACGAGTGAACTGAAAATACGGGTCATCGGTCCCGACCTTGCGCGGCGCTACAAAGGCGAGACGATCGTCTCCGTCATCGGTTTGCGACGGGAGGAGAGCGCCAGCCGCCGCTTCACGCCCGTGTCGCGCACCGACGAACGGTTTGCCAAAGCAGGCAATGCCGCCGGCACGCGGATGCTCAGCTGGCACCCCGGGGTCGACTGGTCATCGGACGACATCTTCGCCTACCACGCACGTCACGACCTCGCGTTGCACGAAGCGTATTGCCGCTATCGCTCCACGCGATTGTCCTGCGCCTTTTGCGTACTCGCATCCGCACACGATCTTCAGGCGGCGACGCAGGCGGACGGCAATCTCGATCTCTATCGCCATCTCGTCTCGATGGAAGCCGACTCGACCTTCTCGTTCCAGCCGCAACGGTGGCTGGCGGACGCTGCCCCACACTTGCTTCCCCAGTCGCTTGCCATCGACGTTGCGCGCGCGAAACGCGACGCGATCGAACGACGGCGGATCGAGCGCGCGATGCCGACCGGACTCCGGTTCGTCAAAGGCTGGCCGCCGCGGCTGCCGACGCTGCAAGAGGCAGGCATGATAGCGATCGCGCGCGCGCCGATATTGTCCCGCCACGGTCTTGATCATCGCTATCCCGATGCGTGGTCGGTTCAGCGACGCTTCGCAGAACTCCTCGCGAACAACAGGATCCGAGCGGCCTGACCTGTGACTGCCCGGCCTCGTCGCGGAGGGAGGGGGGACGAAAGGGAGGCGCAACGATGCGCTTTGCCGTCGGAGTTACTCATGCCGTACGATGTCGCCTTCCGCTTCAGCCAGGCCCTCGATCCGTCCGCGTTGACGACGCTCCCGGCCTGCCTCCATGCCCTGACCGCCGCGATCGAGGATTGCCGGAATGCCGGCAAGCTGCGCGACAGCGATCCCGCCGTCCTGCTTCTCGCGCGCCATCTCGGCGCCGTCGCCGAAGCCATGGGCCCCGCTGACATGCAGTTGCGCCGCGCCTGCATGGATGCCGTCGCCGAATTGAAGCGTCATCCCGCCCTTATCGCTCTCGCGCACAAAGGCGTCGCCTACGATGCTCCGGCCAAGACGCTGTTTCACGCCGATGGCCGCAAGGCGATGAAGCGCCTCGCCGATGCCCTCGGACTTGCACCGGACAGCTATGACGTTCGCTCCCATCATGGCGGCGTTGCCGTCAGCGGTGACGTGGTCCTGCACGGTGCCGAGGTTCAGGTTCGCTTGAGTCTCGGCTGCATGGGCCCTGGCCAGGAGATCATGTACCGCCGCGTCGCCGGACGCCACGATCATGTTGGCGAAGGTAATCACTGGGCGTCGGTCCACGAGCTTGTCCAGCCCGAGCGGCTCGCCGCGCGCATCCGCCGTGACCTGCGTCTCTCCGCACCTTCCGCCGTACCTGAGCGCCTCTTCGCCTGAAGAACATGGGCGCACGGGCGCTGCACATCCGCATAACTTCAACCTGGAGGATATCATGACCAAGAAAAGCATGCACTGTGGCCAATGCGGTGGCGAAGATATCATGCGCGATGCTTGGGCGACCTGGGATGTCACGTCCCAGACATGGGTTTTGGGCGAGGTCTTCGACTATGCCTTCTGCGCCGACTGCGAAGCAGACGCTACGGTCGTTGAGCGCTTTCTCGATCCCTTGCCTGAGACAGCATCCTGCGCGTGACCGGCTCCATCGCACGCCCCGTGCCAGGACCTTTCTTAGGTCCGAACGCCAGCCGAAACACGCGCCGAACACTACGGGCCTGCGCACGGTATCAAGCAGGGCCGATCCTGTTTCGGCGGGCCACCGCTCGCGCATGGGAGGAGGGAGGGGACGACAGGTGAGGCGGCGGAATCGGTCCGTTGTCCACCTGGAGCGCCCCCATGTCCCTCCCAACCACCATCCGGACCACCGTCGGCCAATCCCTGGTCCACAAAGTGTCGAGATTATTCAACGGAAGCCTGTCCGACGTTCTCACGGAGCTACTTCAGAACGCACGCCGCGCCGCCGCGACCTATGTCGATATCCGCTCCTATGATCTTGCTGGCCATCCGACACTTGTCGTTCGCGACGACGGTTCGGGGATCGACGATCCTGTCAAACTCGTGACGCTCGGCGACTCAGGCTGGAACGCCGAGATCGCCGACCGCGAGGACCCGGCGGGCATGGGCGTGTTCAGCCTTGCGGGACACCGCGTCGAGATCCGTTCCTATTCCCGTTCGGCTGCGCAGGGCTGGCGCGTCGTCATCACCCCGGATGCCTGGGAGACCGGCGCACCGCTTGCCGTCGAGCCATTCGACATCGACGCCGGAACCGAAATCCTCATCGATTTCCCGGAGATCTGGGAAACTGCGCTCGACGGCGCTGCCGCCCATTGCGCACTGCATTATCCGCTTCCCGTGTTCTTGCACGGCAACGTCCAGCCTCGCGCCGACTTCCTTGGCGGAGCGATCCATGTCGAACAATGGAAGGGATGTCGCATCGGCGTGTTCCGCGGTCTCGGCAATCGACCGCTGGATTGCCCGCGCATCAATTTCCACGGCCTCACCGTTGGCTGTGATTTCCCGATAGTCTCCGAGGCCGATCATCACGAGCCCTGGTCTGTGGAGAATCGATAAGCTCATATGACGTTGGCGGTTGCAGGCGGCATCTGGCGGCCGTCGAGAACCATTAATCTCATTCGCAGAATTGGTTCTCGATTCGCCGGTGGCCTCCGAGAATCGATAAGTGATTCTGCCCCGGATTACTCGATGGTGTAGCCGAGCGCGCGATATCCGGCCTGACGCTTGGCGGCCATTCGCGAGAGCATCGGAACCGCATCGTCGACATAGTCATAGACGAGCACGTCGGTTTTCCCCGCGTGCCGGCGATGCAGGCGCCCGACATACTGCGCGAGCGTCCCTTTCCAGGAGATCGGCATGGTCAGGAACAGCGTGTCGAGACGGTCGTCATCGAACCCTTCGCCGATATAGCGACCCGTTGCGAGGATGAGCCGCTCCTCGCCGTCAGGCACACGCAGTGCGGCGTCCGCTACCTTGCGTTCCGCCGCGCTCATTCCACCCCGCAACACCACGAGATTTCGCACGAACCGGGATAACCGGCCCTGCAGATATTCGAGATGGTCCTTGCGCTCCGTCAGGATTACCGGCGACCGCTTCGCCTCCAGAGCACGCAGCACGTCATCGAAGATAAGATCGTTTCGGGCCTCGTCCTGCGCCAGCGCGGCATAAACCGCCGGCATTGGCGGTCTGTCCATGATCGCGAGCGGCTGCGGCAGCCGGAATGCCGTGCGCCGTTGCCGTGTGCGATGGGCGATCCCCCGGCGAGCGGCCTGGGTTCGCGCATCTACCCGATAGCGGATCGGGCCGCATTGCATGAAGATGATCGGCTGATGCCCATCCTTGCGCGCAACCGTGGCGGACAGGCCGAGCACGAACCTGGCCTTGGCGCGCCGGGCTACAAGTTCGAAGCTCGCCGCGGACAGGTGATGGCATTCGTCGACGATGAGGTGACCATAGTCGCCAACCAGATCCGAGACCTCGCCGCGCCTTACGAGGCTCTGTATCAGCGCCACGTCGATCATGCCTGTAGGCTTCCACTTGCCACCGCCGATCGTCCCGATCAGCTTCGGATCGATATCGAGGAACGTTCGCAGCCGTTCGACCCATTGGCTGAGCAGTTCTTTGCGATGGACGAGCACGAGTGCATTGACCTGCCGCTTTGCGATGAGGTGTGCGGCTACCACCGTCTTGCCGAACGCCGTTGTCGCGGCCAGCACCCCATCATCATGCGGATCGAGCGCGTCGACCGCCTTTTGCTGGGGTTCTTCGAGATCACCCTGGAACGACAGACCGTCCGGGAGCGGAGTCCCTGCCATTCGCTGGTCGTCGATCCTGACAGTGCTTCCATGAGCAGCTATAAGCGCGACCAGTTCGTCGAGGCATCCTCGCGGCAGCCCGATATGTTTCTGGTGAAGCTCCGCACAGGAGATGATCCTCGGCTTGCCGAACGTCGGCAGGCGCATCGCCTGCGCCCGATAGAACTCGGGATTCTGGAACGCCGCGAGCCTGACGATCTGCGCGGTTAGCGCCGCCGGCAACCCAGTCCGGTCGATGTAGACCTGATCGCCCAGCACGATATCGAGTGTCCCAGACAGCGGTTCGGCCACAGGCAACAAGGGCGGCCGCCGGGACGGTGTCATCCGCCAGGGCTCGGCGGCATGCTCGTCCTCCACCGGCATCCGCACACCCAGCACCCGCCCGCGCATTTCCGCGTCGGCCACCATGCGCGCGGCGTCGTGCGCATCCAGCTGCGACAGCGAAGACAGGAACGCCCATTGATCGGGATAGGGGCGCAACTGCTCATCCACGAACAGGCTGTTTCCCCGCCTGCGGGCATGCCCCTGCAGCGGCAGCGCGATCAGATTGCCGAACCCGCCGAGCGGCATGGTGTCCTGGCTCGGGAAGAAGCGATCATAGGAGCCGAACCCGATCTCCGGACGCCGCTCCATCGTGTCGGTCAATAGCGATGCGCCCAGCGCGCGGGCGGTTCGTGCCGGCACGGCGTCGGCGAAGAAGATCCAGACATGGCCGCCATTGCCGGATCGGGATCGCTCGAGCGCGGCGGACACCCCTCGCAGGCGGCAGGTTTCCATCATGGCGAGCGCGTCCTCGGCCCAGCTCGCCTTGTCAAAGTCGGCCGCGAGGAATCGGCAGCTCTCGTCCGCAAGCAGCGGGTAAACGCCCGCCACAAAGTCGCCGGCATCCGATCGCGATAACGCCCGCCCACGCAGATGTTTGTCGATCACCTCGTCCGTCACGGGCAGGAACGCCTGGCGCGGACACTCGCCGCATTTGACCTGTGGCTTGTCGCAGAGTCCGCGTTTCCACTCGTTGCCGCAGGCGGGCGCATAGCCGCCGCGCCCGGTCTTGCGATTGTCCCAGCGCAGTGGGAAGACATCTTCACGACCGGCGAACAGCCTGCGGAACAACGCGACCTTCTCGCCTGTCGGCGATGTCGCGGTCACCGGCGCGTCGGAGAACAGCGAGACAGCATCGGCTTTTCGGTGCTCGGTCGACTGTTGCGCCGCGAGGGCATCCAGCGCCACGACCACTGCCGCCCGCTCATCATCCAGCGCCTTGAGCCGGGCCCGCAGCCGTACCGCTTCATCCATGCCGGTAGATCCGGTCACATCGCTGCAGTCGTTTCGGGCAACCGATCACGATAGACCCCACGGATCACTTTTTCGGCGCTCTCACGATCATAGAAGGGCTGCAGCTTTCGGCTTCCAGCGATCGCCGGCACCAGACCGGCACTTCGCAGATGTTGATGAACCCTGACGGCATGCGTAGCTTTTCCGGGGATGCGCGCCAACTCGGCAGCACTGACGAAGCGCGCACCGAACGCTTCGACCTCCGCTCGCCGTAAGGCGGGCACGATCCTGAGCCGTGTCTGTTTCCTGTCGATTGTCAGCCATCCCATTTGTTTGAGCTTTGCAACCGTCGGGATGGTCAGGCCGAGGTGGCGCGCGGCTTGCGCCATGAGCATGAACACCGGATCATCCTTATATTCGAGGCCGGCGATCACCGCGTCGGTATCGACCAGTATCTGCGCAATGCCTCGTTCGCTGCGTAAGCGGCCCGTTGCCCTGATCTGGCCGCGCAGCAGCCCGCCGATAATCGCCTCCGAGGACCGATAACAGATGCGCACGGCGCGCAGGATCGTCTCGCTGCCCGGTGGCGGCGCTGTGACGAAGGGCGCATCGCCGTGCAATGCAATGAGGAAGCGGTCGAGATCGGCCAGACGATACTGCGCCGGGATCGACGCCCCACCAAGCGGGAAGGCGCGGGGAAGATAGTGTCGCGCTATGAGCGCCTTGAACAGCGGGAGGCCGACGCCGAGATGACGCCGTGCGTCTTCGGGAGAACAGGACTCACGGAAGAAGGCGGTCAACGGCTCCTCGAGGGATTTCGGGATGACCACGCCCCGGGCGTCGCCAGGCAACCGTTCGATCAGGTGCAGTGCGGCTGCTACCGTTGCGACCCGTCCCGAGGATACGCCGCACAGCCTCGCTAGGCCTCCCAATGTCTTGAGATTCCCTTCCATAGCAGGCTGACGGAAGAGCATCGTGCCTGCTGTTATCGGCACATTCTTCACCACATGATTCTTAACGGCCTCCCGGATCGGGTCGAGAGCCGGATTGGTGGACAGGCCGAGCCAGTATTGCAGACGCCCATAGACACCCACAGGCGTCAGACGCTTGAGCGGACATGCCGCCAGCATCCCGTCCAGCATCTTTTCGAACTGGTCGGGGAAGTCTTTGCAGACCGCAAAGCCCGCCGCCATTGTGCGGGCACGCTCCGCAGGCTCCTGCCTACGCCAGCTGACGATCGATCTGCCCCAGCGTGCGACCGAGCCCACCCATTGCATAATCTCGGCGGCGTCCGCGAACGCCAGGCTGTCGAGGAACGCGTGAGAGATACGGGGTCCATCACCAAGCCTGCCGACAAGATAGGCGTCGCCGATCGTGCCATCCGACGTGACCGCGTCGGTACATTCCTGCGTCAGATCGTGCCCACACGTGCAACGCGCTGGTGACAGGTCCGAACGGCGGAACGCATGTCGACAGGCAGGACAGATCGCTAACAGCGCCCGACCATGATGAGGACAGCTCGATACCTTCGCCAGATCCCACCAGGAGCGCCGCCACGACCGACAGGCGACCGGCCCTTGACCCTGCTCGATATCCGATCGCATGCAGTCCGGGCAGATACGGGCGAAGTGACAACTATAGCTGATATTGCCGCTGCGGCTCACCAGCTCACCTGCAAGGACGCTCCCACCCTGGGTCTGCATTATCGAGTTGCGAAGCAATGCTTCGAGCGGGACGCCGCTGAGCCGGGCGATATCGTGGAAGCGTCGCCCACGTTCCATATCGCGAACGAAGTCGGTTCGGTCGACCAGCGGCACTTGACGCGCAAATTCCAGCTGGGTTTCACAGCCATGCCGCAGGGCAAGCCGGTTGAACAGTGCCCAGCCTGGCTCGAACGCTGCCGGCCGTACCCGCAACGCAAGTCGAGTTGCCGGTGCTGTCATAATCCCTCGCGCACGAAGGGCCGCAGGGGTTGCGCGCCGCTTCCGCGCAGCTTTGTGACGCGGCTCATATTCCTGGGTGACGGGGGTACGGTGTCGCGCAGCCAGATCTCGCGCAGGCGTTCGGCCGAACACAGGAAGGGATTGTCGTGGTGGGGCGGGCCGCCGCTCGGAACTGTCGGTTCATCCTCAAGGATCGCATCAAAGTCCAGCATATCCCTGACATCGGGCTCATAAATCGGATGCCAGCCCGAGTGAACCTCTCCCAACAGGTTCAGATCGATCGACCGTCGGCCGATCGCCAGTGCCACGCTCAGCGCCTGGCTCAGATATTTGGAGACGATCCCGATCTCGCCGCCCGTCGCGACGTAGATGCGTTTCGCCATCTCATGCTTCGCGAGGCCGGACGCATCCGGCAACCCCATCATCTTTTCCATGACGCCGAGCACGCCAGAGAACATCGTGCGACCGCTCCGGGTCGCCCAGTCATAGGGCTTGAGGATGATCGTCGGTTGCAGCCGACGGCGCAGTTGCATCGTCTTTTCGCCCGGCACGGAGATGTCGAGCAGCCGGGGAAGACCCGCGATCACGATCTGGACTTTCACACGGTTGAGCAAAGACTTGATGAACTCGGTCACTTCCGCCGTCATGTCGGGATTATTCTCGTTCACCATGTGATGCCCTTCATCGATGAAGATCATCTCGGTGCCCGTCTCCTCGGCATAGAACGCGATCTTCTCGATCACCTCGCTGGTGTTCCAATGGTCCCGCGCACGATAGCCATAGGCGCCGAGGATCGCCCCCACCAGCGCCCGTCGCGTCGTCCGTTCCGGTGCTTCGACGTAAACGATGCGGCGGATATCGGCATCCTCTGTCGCGCTGTCGGGGTAGTCGGCCATATAGTCCTCGAGCGCCGTCGTCTTGCCGGACCCCGCAGAGCCGATGATGAGCAGGGCCCGGGCCTTGAAGCGTCGGCTGTCCCCGCGCGGGCGGTATCGGCCATGTAACTCGCGGATCGCCGCCTTCGCTTCCGTGTGGCGCGTATGTGGGATCACCGTGGTCTCGAACGCAAGCACGGCGTCGGGCACCGCTGGCCGTGCCGATAACTTCGCGGCGCGACGATGTGTCATCGCTTCGGATCCGCCCATTGTGCAACCAGAGCCTCGATGTCCGCGTCGAGATCTATGATGGGAGGCGCCGGCGCCGGAATCTGTTTCGCCGCAGGTGGTGCGGTCTCTATCGCCGGTCCCTGCGTTCCTATTTCAGGCGGTCGTTTCTGGCCTTCGATCGGCGTGAAGTAGCAACCGTCGGTCTCGTACCGCGCCGCCCGCGTCTTGCTGCGGACTTTGCTCGCCTTGCTTTGCAGCTCTCCCGCCGTCTGTTCGGCAAGACCGCGCGCCGCTTCGAGATCGGCGACAGTCACCGGCGCATTTTTCGGCAGGCTTCGCCTTGCTATCGAACGATGGATCTTGTGCTGATATTTGGAGACGCCCCGCGATATGCTCTGGTCGATACACGGGATCATCAGCCATTCGCCGCGCTCGTCGTCGAGCAGCCAGACCTCACCCAGATCATAGGGGTCGTAGCGTAACTCCCAGTCCTTCTCCAACCCGCCGCGGCGCGCTAGCAGGGGTTCGAGCTTCTCCCGATCAGCATAAAGCAGCCCCTCATATTGGATGCCGATGTTGGAGATGCGCCGGAAGAAGGTCTCTCCGGTCAGTCGCACAATATGGTCGAAGTCGGGAACCGGGCGCACCGGGTAAAGCGCGCTGAGTTCTCGCCAGCGCTCGTAGGGCGTGCATTTCAACGTATCGTGGACGCTGTGATGATAGTCGTCGACGATCCACTTGAGGACACGATTACGCACATCCTCGAGCGACAGCCTTGCCTGCGCCACCGGATCATAGAGATCCATGGTCCGCGACAACGTCGTCCCTTCCTCATGGCTGAACACCTGCACGCCGATGGTCTGGAACACGCGCTCGACCGCGCCCTTCAACCATGGCATTTTCACCGGCAGATTGACGATGCCGATGTCGAGCATCCTGGCGGCCGACTGCAGCGATTGCGACCGGAACTCCTTGCCGTTGTCGCAGATCAGCCATTCGGGCACGCCGTGGCACGGCCAGTCATGCTCAATATCGGCGAGCCCGGAGAGATCCTTCTTCCATAAGGAATGGGCAAGCGCTCTCTGAAGTGAGGCATAGGACGGCGCCTCGAAGCTCAGATGCACCCCTATAATCATGCGGGTGGCGCGATCGAGAAGCGCGGTGAGCCAGGGCCGCCCCAAGGCGCGGCCGCTCTCCGGATGCACCACCACCAGATCGATCAGGCAATGATCCACCTCCACTTCTTCGAGCGGCCGTTCGGGCGGGCTCCGCCGCTCGAAGATGCCGAACTTCAGCCAGGCGGCGCGCCGACCGAAGCGACGCTCATATTCCTGCCGTTCGGTATAATTGTCGCGAATAAACACGCGGAAGGTGCGGTCGCTGACCGCAGGAACCTCTTTCTCGCGACACAGATCCACATAGCGGCGATAGGCATAGTTCTTCTGCCGCCGCGGCATGCCCAAATACCAGACTTCGACGGCCTGCCGCATGAGCTTGTAGGTATCGGGGTGATCGCCGTCCTCGCGCGCATAGCGGGGTTGGCGTGCCCCGCGCCGATGATAATGCGGGATCAGGAGCCGGACATCCCGGCCGTGCCGGCTCCATACGCTATACCACGCCCGCACTGTATAGGGATTGGGCCGGGCCGCTGCCTTGGTGCGGCGTGGCACGCCGTTCCCTTTTCGCCGCTCCGCAGCCATCCGGGCCGCAAGCGCGGCATCTTCGCGTTCCCATTGTTCATGATGCGCGTCGAACACGGCCTCGGCGGCAGCGGCATAGGCGCCCATGAGTGTCGGGTGCTCGCCGCGGATCGCGTCGACCATGCGTACATAGGTGTCCCTGCGCTCGGCCTCGCGGCGGATTTCTTCGGGCCAGAACTCCCAGGTTTTCTCCAGCGTCTCGGCGATCGCCTTGGGCAGGCCGTCCGCATTGCAAGGATGATGCGTCAGCCGCCGGGCACCATAAACGATGTCGATTTCATCGTCGCTCCATGTTCGCGCATCGCTGCCGCTCTGCGGTCGCAGCAAATAGCCACGGCGCTTGCGCTCGATCACCAACCAGAGCGCCACCTGACCTTGATCGTCCCGGATCGAGAGCGTGTCGCCTTGCTGGAAGCGCATCGGCGTTGCGTTCATTTCGCATTCCTTCCCCGCATGAGGACCGTGTCGTCATCGAGCGGTCGATCGAGATCCACCGCAAGCTCGCCGACTGCCACGAGGCCGAGCACAATGTTGACATGCACGGGCCGGCCGCCGAGCGCCTCGGCGGCTGCGCCCAGGTTCGACGGAATGGGGAGGCGGGTGATTATGGTGTGGATCGCGTCGAGGTTTTCTGCCGCCAGCACCGCCACCGTTGCGCGCAGGCGTCGCACATTCGACAAGCGTGGCTGTCGCCGGATATCGGTATCGAGCCACATTTCGTGCCGGGCCCCACGCGCGGCGCACTCGGCTTCGATTGCTGGCAACCGTCCGCCCAAGGTCGGGTCAGCCGCCAATCGCGTGGCCAGTTTCACCTGCCGGTAGATGACCGCGCCGCCCACCGTCTCCAGCCGGATATCGGGGGTGTAACGCCGTTGTCGGCCAGCTTCCGTCCAAACGAACGTTTCCGGTTGCACCCCGAACTGTGCAACATCGGGATCGAAGTCGAGAAGCAACAGCGCATCGCGCTCGAGCAGGCTCTCATAAGGTAGCGCATCGCCAGCCTTGATCGACTGATACCAGCCCGTGCACGATCTTTGCCCCGGCCGTCCTGCCGGATTTCGGGCGAACCGCACCGTTGCGCCAGAACGCAAACGGGCAGATTTGTCGGTCACGCCGGCATCCACTATTCTCCTTGCGGGAACGACTCGAATTGCCGGTTCAGTATAACTGCTTCCGCAAAGGGCGTTAATCGGTTCCGCTCAGACCCTCATTATTGAATGGGTCGCTCGAAGCCTCCCCCTGTCCGTCGTCTTGACGGCCGATACTGGAGTCGAGCGCGAAGAAACCTATGCGTATCTCCCGATCTTCCAGAAATGGATGGACGATCACGGCATCGAGCATCATGTCGTCCGTTACGTCCCGAAGCGCTTCAAACATTGGCCGCCCTACTTCACGTTACTTGAGAACTGCCTGACTAACGCGACCCTGCCGTCAATCAGTTTCGGGCGCCATTCGTGCAGCTCGAAATGGAAAATTCAGCCTCAAGATCAATGGGTTGCGAACTGGGAGCCAGCGCAACGAGCATGGGCTCACGGCCAGCGTGTGGTGAAGCTTATCGGTTATGACAGCTCACCCGCCGACACCCGGCGATATGCACATCGCGAAGGTCATGTCTCACCGCTTTATGACTATCGCTATCCACTTCGCGAGTGGGGGTGGGACCGCCAGCGTTGTGCCGCACGGATCCGCGCCGAGGGCCTTCCCATCCCGATCAAATCGGCTTGCTCTTCTGCGCGGCGCAAAAACCGAACGAACTGATAACACTCCCGCGCTGGTGCCTCCGACTGATCGTGCTCCTGGAGGCGCGTGCCGCACCGCGCCTGCGCAATGTCGAGGGATTGTGGCGAAGCTCTACCAAGTCTCGACCCGGCTCCATGACGCTGTTCATTCGTGCGAACGCTCTGCTCGATCCCGCGGAGATCGATGCCATCATCGCCGGGGCTCCCGTCGACCTTGTCGACTTCCAGCTTGTTGCCGCCGATATCCCGATCGAGCGTCGCCCGCAGATGCGTGAATGGATCGACCGGTTCAATGAGGGTGTCGACCGAATCGCGGCATGACTGCCGCTTTCTCGACCCGCCTGGGCCGCGCAACTACACGGCGCTGCGGTCCCCGGCCTGATCAAACATTTGTCCTACGCCATATCGGACGAATTCGGCGCGAGCGCCTCGAGGATGCGGCAATCTGCGACGGTGCCGCCGGCGCAGGACTCGATGAGCGCGCCCAGTTCGCGGCGCAGCGCCGTCAGGTCGGCGATCTTGCGATCCACCTCGACAAGATGGGCCGTGGCGACCGCGTCGACTGTCGCGCAGTCATGGCCACGCCGTTGCGACAGATCGAGAAGGGCACGGACCTGCTCGATCGAAAAGCCAAGATCGCGCGCCCGCCGGATGAACGAGAGGCGTGCCAGATGCTCCGGTCCATAGCTGCGATAGTTGCCGCCGGTGCGCGCCGGCGGAGGCAGCAAGCCGATCTTCTCATAATAGCGCACCGTCTCGATGTTGGTCGCAGTCGTTGACGCCATTTCACCGATCTTCATCGCTTGACCCTGTAGTTGCTACAGGGTGCATATAGCGCCTCGACTCAAGGGAAGCGAGGCGACATGGCCGGTTGCGGATCATGCTGTGCTGAAACCCAGCGCATCGAAGACACACGCTGGCGGCGCGTTCTGTGGATCGCGCTGGCCGTCAATGTCGTGATGTTCGCCGGTGAGATCGGCGCGGGCATCGCCTCGGGATCGCGGTCGCTCCAGGCGGATGCGCTCGATTTTCTCGGGGATGCCGCAAACTATGCGATCAGCCTCGGCGTCGCGGGCATGGCGCTGCGCTGGCGGTCGCGTGCTGCTTTGCTCAAGGGCGGCACGATCCTCGCCTTCGGCCTCTATGTCCTGGTCACGACGATTCTTGCCGCTATGGGCCGGGGCGTGCCGCAGGCCGGGACGATGGGAATCGTCGGCATGATCGCCCTGATTGCCAATGGCGGCGTCGCGCTCATGCTCTATCGTTACCGGAGCGGCGATGCGAACATGCGCTCGGTCTGGATCTGCTCGCGCAACGACGCGATCGGCAATCTCGCGGTGCTGCTCGCGGCCGCCGGCGTCATCGGCACGGGTACGGCCTGGCCGGATCTCGCGGTCGCCGCGATCATCGCAGGCCTTGGCATAACCGGCGGGGCGCAGATCATCCGCCAGTCCCTCGCTGAATTCAAACTGGACCGAGGGTCAGGCAACACCGCGCAAGCAACCGCTCGGTAGCCCGATCGAGCGTCGCCCACGGATGCGTGAGTGGCTCGACCGGTTCAATGAGGGTGTCGACCGACTCGCGGCATAACAGCCGTTTCTCGCCCCGCCCGGGCCGCGCAGCTTCACCTTGACCGGTGTCTAGCCACGCCGTCATTCTACCGTGACGATGCGCCTGATCCACGACCTCGCCGTTCGCCGAATACTGTATCGTCGGCCGATTCCGACCATGCCGGATATCCTGGTGATTGATATACCACCGCGGTACGCGGCCCCCAGCCTACCGCTCGGCCGCTACTATCCCATCATCATCGAAACCCGCTTCGAACTCGACGAGATCGAGACCTTTCTCGCCGCCGAGCGGGACTTCCCCGTCGTCCCAGACTTATTCGACCGACGCCCTTCGGCGCTGAATGGTGGTGACATTGTCTTCTGTCGCTACGCCGCGCCGGCTCCGGGCTGGCCGCTCCTGCTTCTCTGCCATTGGCCCGCCAACTTTACTGTAATGGTGCCGCCAACGAGCGATTCCTTTGCCCGCGGTTGCTACACCACCGAGATGTTCGAGAGCATCGACGCCCTCGATCAGACCGAAGACCGGCTTCTCACTATGCTCGGCCGACACCACCCAGTCATCGTCAAACCGATCGGCACCGCGCATCCCGCAGGCCACGCCTAGCCAACGGCATTTCTGCCCGTGTAGCTCCGGATACCCGAACGGCGCCATGCGCCGCAGCGACTGATGCCGATCGCCCCACACTTTCCTCGAATCCACCGCCGCGTCGGTGCCCCGCCGGCCTTTCCCGTTCGCGCCCCCCTAACCCACACGCCAAACTTGCCCCGGAAGCCTTGCCTAGTTGTCGACGGGCGCGGGCGAACGAGCGCGCGTCGGCGGTTGGGCGCGCGGCGGGGCGGGGGAGGGAGGAGCTGGTGGCGGCGCGGCGCTGTTCTTGGGCGGCAGCGCGGGCGGGGAGGCCGGGGATCAGAGGAAAGGGGGATCTGGAGGAGTGTCGCCGAGATGGTCTCGAGAGCGACATTCGAAGGAGTTGAGGCGATGAACATTGGTGAATTCAAGAAGGAGAACGGCCGCCTGATGGGTTCGGTCTTCACGCGCACCATCGACCTGCCGAGGATCGGGCTTCGCCCGGTGCAGAGCCAGAGCGAGAAGGCGCCGATCTACGAGATCGTGGCGCTGAACATCGCGCGGCGCTGGGTGCAGATCGGGGCGCTCTGGGAAGCCGTGTCGAAGAAGACCGGCGAGGTCTTCCTCGCGGGCCAGATCGACGATCCGAGCCTGCCCGAGCCGCTTCCGGTCGCCCTGTTCCCGAACGAGGCGGGTGGATTCACCGTCGCCTGGCGTCGCGAAAATCTCGGCGGCGGGTTCGGCGGCGGCTTCGGCAGCGGTGGGTTCGGCACCAGCCAGCGCGACTATGCGCCACGGACCCAGGACGGCTTCGGTGACAGCACCGCCGGCGCCGACGGCAGCCTGAACGGCGACCGGACGGACGCGGACGTGGACGAGGACATCCCGTTCTGACCGCCAAGTGAACGAGGGCCGGGGGTGCGTCGAGCGCCTCCGGCCCTTTTTTTGTTTCCCCTTTCGACAAGGAGTTCGCCATCATGGCTCGAACCGCATCCTCAAACAGCATCAGCCGCCTGGCCGACCTGCCCACGCTTTATGCCGAAATGATCGCCACCCCGGAATTTCAGGCGGCGTTCGGCGATCCCATGCCGCTCAGCATCGTCGAGCTTGGCGATGAACCCGGCGAGCATGACATGCCCGAGCCCTTCGCCGTTCAGGCCGAATGCGGGGCGATCATCGCCACCATCTTTGATCTCTTCGCGGGCACGCGGCTTGAGCCGCTGTCCGCCGAGATCGCCTGGGGCTTCGTCAACAGCTTCCATTTCGTCGCCGGGAAGCTGGAACGCCGCGAAGACAGCCTCGCCGCCGAAATCGGCGACCTGGTGCGACATCCCGACATGAGCGAGGTCTATAATAACGAGCTGGAGGAGAAGCAGCTCCTCTGCCAGTCGACCGCCGAGCACCGCGAGGCGATCGAGTGCATGCGCGACTATGCGGCCGAGATGTACCGTGCGCAGTCGGGCTGGCCGTGGTCGCCGGCGCGGGGAAGCCGGGCATCCTCCGCATCGTCAGCGAGCCAGATCGCGGCGCAGGATTTCCTGCGTGCCCGCGAACTTGCCGCCCGCGAGAAGCACAGTCCGAAGGGACCGATCGTCGTCTTTTCCGGACCCGCCCAGTGGCACGATTGGGAAACCCTGTGGGCGCGGCTCGACGAGGTCCATCAGCGCGTACCGCACATGTCGCTTGTGACCACCGGACAGCGCAAAGGCGCCGACGCGATCGCGGCGGCCTGGGCGGCCCGCAATAGCGTGCCGCTGGTGGCGTTTGGCCTCTACGGTTCGGGTCGGAAAACCGCCTTCACCCGAAACCGCAAGCTCGCCGAACTGAAGCCCGTCGAGGCGGTGCTCTGCGAAGGCTCGGGGCTGCAGGCGAACCTCTATCAGACTCTGAAACAGGCGGGCGTGCCCATCCATGCCTTCCGCAAGGCCGATCAGATCGCCGATACCGCGTTACGCCGGATGCGGGCCTGAGCATCGGGGGCGGGGGCTTCGCTCCCGCCTCCTTTCCCACCGTTTCACAGGAGGCCGACATGGCCATACCAGATGTGTACCGGCGCAATTTCGCAACCCTGCGCCGCGCGGCCGAGGACGGTAATCTCGCCCTGATGGAGTGCACCGACGCGGTCACCGGCGTCCCGCGCTACGTTATCTGCGCCGTGGGACGGGACGACGGTGCTTACGTGATGACGCCGTTCGGCCATCTTCACGATGGAGACCCGTATGAGGCCTATCTACCTCCCGACACCGATAGATCGGAGCAGCCATGATCGGCTATGGAGGTTGCATCGAGCCCGGCGGCGTGGAGCTTGCCGACGAGCGATGGGGAGCGCCGTGTCCACGTTGTGGCGAACCAGCCGAGCACGGCCAAGTCGAGCGCGCGGAAGGCTCGCTCAATATCTACCGCACGGTCGCCTGCGATCATTGCGGGCACCATGAAGGGTTCGATTGGCTGAACCCCTGACGATCTGAGGTTCCTGTGAGGCCGGACGCATTCCCGCGTGCCGGCCTATTTTTATGCAAGGGCGGCGAGTGACAAACAGGCTTGGCCCTTCTCCTTGACCGCCGTGGAAGGGTGTTACGCGCGGCTAGCGTCTCACAATCCTCAGACGTGCGGGACGGCCGGTGCGGACAAAGGGTCCGCACCGGCCGATGCGATTCGGGGGGCATCGAGCCCCCCGAATCACAGCCTCTCTCTATCTATCAAGAAGTCCAAGCATGGCACGGGGACAGCGCCGGCCTCAAGGACGACGGGGCCCCACCATTTTCTTTTGCGGATCGAACACAGCGCCTCAGCGTCGACGTCGGTGGCCGCCAAAGAAAATCGTGACCCCCATCGCCGCTACGCGGTCGCTTCGCGATCCTTGACCCCGTCGCTCAGAGCCCGTGCCGGGAAAAATGCCTCTTTAAATTTCAGGAGGCCATCATGACGCATTCACCCCGTTCCATTTCCCGCTTCGCCGACATCGCCGCGCACTATGCCGAGGAGACGGCCGAGCCCAGCGACCGCTTCGCCGTCGCCTTCACCGAGACGGTGGGCGAGTTCCGGATCGACCGCGCCGAGGACAGCATTGATGCCGGCATGCCCGATCCGCTGGAGGCCGAGCGCGCGACCGAACTCCTTATCACGACGTTGTTCGACGTCCTGCACGACACCCGGTTGGAGAGCATCGCCGACCGCCTCGCCTGGGGCATCGTTCACAGCTTCCACAAGGTCGCCGACCAGCTCGACGGGGAAGCCGATCGCGCGGCGCAGCAGGTCAACGGACTGATCCGCTCCGCCGACGGGAGCGAGGTCGCGACGAGCGAACTGGAGGAGGCCCAGACGCTCTGCCAGTCGCTGGACGAAGCCCGGGATGCGGTCGCCTGCATGCGCGATCACGCGGCGCAGATGTATCATGCCGAAACCGGCCGGCCATGGTCGGCACCGCGCGCGACGTTGGTGTCGGGAAAGCGGACCGCCTCGGTCATCGCCGCCACCGACTTCCTCGCCGCACGCCGCCAGCGCCGCATCGAGGAACACGCGCCGCAGGGGCCGGTGGTGATCTTCTCGGGCGGCCAGCAATGGGAGGACCATCAGCTCCTGTGGGATCAGCTCGACGCGATCCACGCCCGGATCCCGGCGATGGTGCTGGCGACGACCGCCCAGAACAAGGGATGCGACGCGATCGCGGCGGCATGGGCGGCGCGGTCGGGTGTGAAGCTGGTGGCCTTCACGCTCGACGCACGGTTGGGGAAGCGGGCAGGGTTCGCCCGCAACGAGCGGCTGCTGGCACTGCGCCCCGTCGAAGCGCTGGTCTGCGAGGGGTCAGGACTTCAGTCGCACCTCGCCCGGATGGTCCGCGACAAGCGGGTGCCGGCGCACTTCTTCCGGCTCTCGGATCAGCGCACAGCCGGCGCTGTCGCCTGAGATCGTGATGGGGATCGGTTGGGCATGATGCCCGGCCGATCCCTTTTTTTGTTGGCGTAGAGAACCGCCCCGCTCGGGAGCCCGATCAGAGATCGGGTCCGTCGCGGGGCGGTGCGACAGCGTGCTGTCGGCCTCCTGCGCGTGGCTACGCCATGCTCGTCGCTGGGCCACCCTTCGGGCGAGTTTTTGGTTCGGCCGCTGCCACTGGCAGCGCCTTCAGGGCGGCGAGGGCCTGACTCCCACCGACCCGGATCGCCTGGTTGAGTAGGTCTTTGAAATCCCGCTCGGTCAGCGCCTCGATTGGGAGTTCGGTCACCATCCCCGCATAGCGATCGCGCAGGGCGCGCCGGGCACTTTCCACTTCGTCGGCGACCTTGCGCTGTCGCGCTTCGAGGTCGGCAAGTCGCTCACGTTCCGTCATCTTGGGCATGTCCATCGTCCTTTGTGATGGGTCTGCCCGCCGTCCCGGATTGTAAGCTGGGTTCGCGCGCGTTCAATCCCGAACTTGGGGTATCGATCTCATGCACACCAACGGTAGCGCGATCGAGATGAGCTTGCCGGCGTGCCGCCGGCGAGAAGAAGAAATCCCCTGCCGGGGATTGTCCGCCCATGCCCGGTCGAGACAACGCAGCGCGCAGAGCGCTGCGAAGGGGAGCACTCACGGCCTTGGCCGTTTGTAATGCACCGTACGCACGGGTGCTGCGCGGCTATTCCGACGATAAATCAATGCTATAAGCCTGTCCGACAAGTCCGACGCTGGACACGGCGCGGCGTCCGACATGTCACCCGCGAACGACAGTGCGTCGAGCAAATCGTTGGATTTGCGCGTCTATTCCTGTCTGACATGTCGGACAGCATAAATCGTTGAAAAACAGCGGCATCCGCGCTATGATGCGCTTGCTTCAAGACTTGCCCGTCGAGCTCCCAGTGCTGGAGCTACGACATGATCAGAATAAGCGTGCGGATCGACAGCGCCCTGCACGACCGCCTCAACCGGCGCGCGGCCGGCGCCGATCTCTCCCTCTCGGTGTTCATTCGGTCCGTTCTCGAACAGGCCGCCGATCCCCGCGGCCGGTACATCTATTCGTCGCAGGACGAGATCCTCGCGACCTGCATTCAAATCCTCACCATCCTCGGCACCTCGATCGGCCAACGGACCCCGGACGTTCTGCAAAAGGGGATGGCGGAGGCGCGCGGCATATTGCGGGACAGGGGTCTGCTCGACCCGGAAGCCGACCGATGAGCGGGGATGAACGACGGGCTGATCCCACCCCCACCGCCGAGCTTCAGGCATCGCCGCAGCTGCCGACCATCCCCTGGACGATCGGCTTCCTGCCGCTCCTGTATCTCGGGCATCCCAGATCGGTCCTTCCTGTCCATGTGGACGCGGGAGACGCACGATGAGCATCTTTCGCAACGACACGCTCGGCTCCTGGACCCGCGGCGGACAGGCGATCGTCCACAATGTCCGCATGACAACCCAGGTGTTTTTCCAGACGGTCATCGCGGGGTTCGTCCTCTGGGTGATGGGCACCATCTGGTATGCGCTCGAAATGTCGACGGACTATGAGCGCTTCATCCTGCGCAAACTGGTCGAGGCGAGCTTCAAGGTCGATGCGGCCGCCGGCACCAACGATCCGGTGTTGTTCAAGACGCCGGCGGGACACCAATATTGGACGTCAGCCGATTGGCTGCTCGCCTCCAAACTCGCCAAGCAGACTCTCCATAAGGTCGAGCTCGACCTCATCCACGGGGCGTTGATCGCCGGCGCCTTCGCGCTGCTGGCGCTGTTCTTCGCCTGGTTCACATTCACGCGCACGGGCAGGGGACTCGGCTCGAACGAGTATTTGCGCGGTGCCCGGTTCGGCACGATCCGGCAGGTCAAACACTTGCTCCGCCACCAGCGCAAGGGGAGCTTCTCGATCGGCGGCGTCCCCATTCCGGATGCCTATGAGCCCGAGCATGTGCTCCTGTGCGGCGCGCCCGGCACCGGCAAGACCAACCTCATCGTCAAGATGCTCGAGGGGATCCGCAAGGAGGGCAAGCGGGCGATCGTCTATGATACTGCCGGCACCTTCGTCGAGAAATTCTACCGCCCGGGAAAGGACATTCTTCTCAATCCACTCGACAAGCGCACCAGCCGCTGGTCGCCCTGGGGCGACGTCCCGCGCGATTACCATTATGACCAGATCGCTGAGTCGACGATCCCCGACAAGGCGGGTGATCCGTTCTGGGCGAAGGCCGCCCGCGGCACGCTCGTCGCGGTCATGCGCAAGCTCGCGCATCAGAAGCAAATGCTGGTCTCGATCCTGCTTGATCGCCTGTTGCGGTCCAAGCTGAAGGATCTTGCAGCCTTCGCCGCTGGTACCGATGCCGCGGCTTTCATCAGCCTCGAAGGGGAGCGCACGTCTGCCGGCATCCAGGCCGAACTTGCCTCCGTCATGCGCAGCTTTTCCTATCTCGACGACACCCGCAAAGGGCTGTCGATCCGGGACTGGGTGGCGAACGAAAAGGGGGACGGCTGGCTCTTCATCACCGTCAAGGCCGACCAGCTCCCGTCGCTTCGGCCCCTGATCACGGTCTGGCTCGATATCGCCATTTCGGCGGTCATGAGCCTGACGCCCGATCGCCGCCGACGCCTCTATTGCGTCATCGACGAACTCCCCACGCTGCAGAAATTGCCATCGCTGTCCGACTTCCTAGCGCGCGCCCGCAAATATGGCGGGTGCGGTATCCTGGGGTTCCAGTCCTACCCGCAATTGGAGGCGACCTACGGTATCCAGGATGCCGCTGCGATCACCGGCTATTGCTCGACCTGGGT
>NZ_JAVSCQ010000020.1:0-66827 GCF_040560405.1 Facivitalis istanbulensis | reverse complement strand
TCCGGCCCCAGCGTTTCCAGCGGTTATACAGCGTCTTGTGAGGGCCATAGTCCTTTGGTGCATCCCGCCAGCGCAGCCCATTGCGATTGACGAAGACGATCCCGCTCAACACCCGCCGGTCATCGACACGCGGCTTGCCGTGGCTCTTGGGAAAGAACGGCCGAAGCCGCTCCATCTGCTCGTCCGTCAGCCAAAACAGGTCGCTCATCTCAGTCTCCTTGCGGAGCCTGAATCAGATCACCGCGCTCACATCAATGGGTCCTGACCCTAGTCATAGGCGGCGAGTATCTGACCAGCGGAATCCGCGAGCGGGCGGCCGAGCTGGTGTCGCTCGACCTGGGGCCGCGCACCGACATTGAGATCGAGGACCGGCTCCGCCATGAGATCGAGCAGGAACGGCTGACCAGCATCGACCGGCGCTTGTCCCGCGACATGGATGCGAACCGGACGGTCGAAGCCGCCGACCGCGACCCCTTCTATCAGTCGCTCCGCGCAGGCCGGTTGCAGAAGCTGGGGCGGCTTGGCCTTGCCACCGAGATCGAACCGGGGCGCTGGCGGTTGGCGGACGGCATGGACGGCACGTTGAGACGCATGGGCGAGCGCGGCGACATAATCCGCACCATGCAGCGTGCGTTCACCGAACATGGGCTGGAACGCAACCTGTCCGACTATGCCATTGCCGATCCCGCGAATGTGTCCCCGATCGTTGGGCGTGTCGTGGAACGCGGCCTGTCAGATGAGGTGAACGACCGCCATTATCTCATTATCGATGCGACGGACGGGCGCAGCCATTATGTTGATATCGGCAAGGGCGAGGCGACCGGGATCATTCCCACCGGCGCGGTGGTGCGGATCGAACCCAAATCGACCGATGCTCGCGCCGTTGACAGGACAGTGGCGGAGATCGCCGCCGCCAATGGCGGGCGCTATTCGATCGACATTCATTTGCGCCACGATCCGACCGCGCGGGAGACGTTCGCGGAAACCCATGTGCGGCGGCTGGAAGCGATGCGGAAGGCGATGGCCCGAAGCGGCGGCGACATCGAGCGTGAGCCGGACGGCACTTGGATCATTGCACCAGACCATCTGGACAAGGCTGCCGCCTATGAAGCGCAGCGCGCCAAGGCCGCGCCATTCATCGTCGATACGCTGTCAGCGATGCCGCTGGACCGGCAGGCCGGTTCCGATGGCGCGACCTGGCTGGACCGCGAGTTGATGACCGACCGGCCGGAGCCATTGCGCGATGCCGGATTCGGAAAGGACACCCGCGCGGCGCTCGCTCTGCGGCGGCAATTGGCTGATAGCCGAAGGGCTGGCGCGGGAGGAACAGGGCCGCATGATCTATCGCGCGAACCTGCTGGCGACCTTGCGGCGACGGGAGATGAACCGCGTTGCCGGGCAACTGTCGGACGAGTTGGGGCTGTCCTATTCCGAAGCCAAGCCTGGCGAACGGATCGAGGGCATCTATCGCCGTCCCATCGAACTGGCGTCAGGCCGCTATGCGCTGATCGAAAAGAGCCGCGAATTTACCCTTGTGCCGTGGCGGCCCGTGCTGGACCGCCACCTTGAGAAACAGGTCTCCGGCATCATGCGCGGCGATAGCATCAACTGGACCATCGGTCGCCAGCGCGGGCCGTCGATTTCGTGAATTGCCTTGGCTGGTTTTGGGACGATCCGGAACGCCATCTTTCAGGAGCGCAGATTAGGATAGCTGACGTTTCGGACGGCGAACCGGCATGTCAGCTTGGCACCCCAAGCTCCCTCATTCGGTCACGCGTCAACCCATCCCCAAAGCGGCCATTCACCTCCAAGGGACACAGCAACAGCGTGCTTGGGTCATGCCTGTGCGGAATCGCTCACCCGAATATGCAAATGGCGACGTTCGCTGCTCGTTATCGTTTCCGCAAACGTGTTTGCGCTCTCTTTTATTTCAGAGCAAAACTTCCGAAATGGCGTATTGTAAAAAGATCTCAATATGAAATTGATAAAGAAAAACGGCCCTATTCCACCAGACACTGGTATTCTGCAATTCTTGTATTGGCCGATGGTTAAGTGGGAGATGGGATGATGATAATCGGCTGCCGCCTCAGGATCGTAGTCGAATCTAATTGGAACCGTCACTACGTTTCGCTCTATTACATCGCCATACAAATCGTCCTGATCGTAGACCTCACTGTTATTTTGATATTCGAGAAGATCAGGTGAAGGAAAGAATGCAAGGCGATGCCGGCATAACGACCCTTCCTGAAACTGATAAAGAAGCTGAACCAATCCTCCGTCAATCAGCCTAAAGTTGTAAGATCGGTTTTTAACAAGTACGGCATATGCCTCGACATAGGCGATGTTCTTTAAGGTCACAGAAAGGTCGGTCGTCTTTCCAAAATTAACTTCCGCACTCTCGCCCGCCGTTGTTAGGACAGGAAAGTTCTGATCAACACAAAGGCCTGCCGAGATTAGATCGGCAGTTAAAACCTCGATCTCCCTTCTGACACTCTCAGGGTTCACGCCGAGTTCTCAACGATCGAGGAGTCGACGAAGCGCCGCAATATCGTCGGCCGGCAAGTCTTCTAACAAGACTTTTCCCTCCCCTATGTCAGAAACGAGCTTGGTTAAGCTACTCGTGGCGCCTTGGATCTTCTTCTGCTCCGATGCCGATCTATCTCGGTTGACAACTCGAAGATGCTTTCTCGTTTCCTCATTCGGATAAACAAATTCTAACTCGTAATTATGAGCTTCGACCCTGCTATACTCTTCTTTTAAACGCTTCATGTTGGGTCCAATCCCCAGCACCCTCACCCACGCCTTGCTGCGAGTTATGGCGGTGAAAAGCTGATTTCTAACTCGACCGACGTTGTAGGGACCGCCGTAGCAGTCCTGCGCATTGATCACGTAAACCATTCCAGCTTCGTTGCCCTTCGCGCGGAATATCCCTGTAAAGGCAATGGACTCATCCTCGCCTCGAAAGAATATATCAGAAGATGTATCCACACCGGCAACGTGCGACTGAATCCCTCGTTCAAAAAGCTCACGCCGCGGCGACGCTACTTGCTTGACTGTTGAGATGGGATCCGGATTTATGACGATAATGTCGTCGTAGCCCAGCTCGTCATAACGGATGTTCCTCTCAATCTGGTCGACCAGCCATTTTGTTTGAGAAGCTGTATCGGAAAACTCTATGAACTCGATCAGTCGATCTACTTCGGCTGGAGTCTCCAAGAATGCCGGACTTGAGTCGGGGGTTCGCTCCAAGGTGACCTGCTGGCCATCCTCAAGGTTGCCCGATTTGACGGTATAGCCAACGTCACGCCAGAGTTCCGACCGATCGAACATCTGAATAAGGCCAGTGCCCGTCTTGGGATCGGTGTCGCGGTATATGCCAAAACCGAGAGCGTGCGCTGTAGCGAGGACCGGGCGTGAGTTGCGATAGCACTTTTCTAGGATAATATCTTGGCTCGGCTTCCCCTTAGCATTTTCGTCGAACACCACGTTTGGTTGGCCAGCTGCATTCGTACCAAAAAGCTCATCCGGCGGGGGCAGGCTGCTATCTGTGAGAGATTGGAGCTCATCGTAGGCATAGACTAAGCGCTTCTTTTCTCCGAGCGCCGCATAGCAAAGACGTAAGAAGCTAGGCGCAAAGTCCTGAGCTTCGTCCACAAGGATGGCGTCGAAGACCGGGGACGCTCTGTTTGAGGCGGCGAGGGCCATTTCAACCACGCCCTTGAACGCAGTTTGAGTTGAAAAGCGTTCTTTTGCTCTTCTAAAATCCCAAAACTCCAAACCGTTCGCTTGGCAATACTGGTAGTAAACCCCTGTTCGTTCTATACCTCCTGGCGCACCCCAAGCATTGATAACCTGCAGCTGCTCCCAGTCCGGTTGCTCGCGCGTCTGCTCATAGACAAAAGTTTCGATCAAGCGCCTGAACTGCGCCTTCAGAGATCGAGTGTTAAATGTGACCGCGATTTTCCATTCTGGATGAAGAACATGAAGATAGGCGGCTTTAAGCGCCAAGATAATAGTTTTCCCTGATCCTGCTAGGCCGCGAATTCTCTGAACGCCGTCGACCGTTTCGATCACTGCGCGACTCTGTAAAGAGTCAAGGTTCGCAATTGAATCTTCGAGAGACTTTAGGATAGATCCGCGAGAGTCACTCTTAGCAGTCTGCCGCTTTCGCTTGCTCTTCCTAATCGATGAGATCGACTGGATAACAGAGTGCGCGCGCTCAAAAAGATCCGGCCGATCCCACTGGATAGCCGAAAGTTGCTTGATGAGATCGCCATCACTGCTTGCTATGCGATAATCCGGCTCCGTGGTCGTGGCGCTTGTTCGGGGAGCGAAGGTCACCACGATAGGCTCGGCGAGGAGCGTTCTACCGCGCATAAGATCATTGTGGGGGCGTAGGCGAGTGTCTAGCTTATTAGCGTAATCGTCCTGCTCGGCTTCAAAGCCTGTCGCATCAGAACCTTCAACCAGCTGAAAAAGAACGATGCCGTGTTCCGGACTGATCCAAAGCGCATCAACCGAACTGACGCCATCGGTTCCCGCCAAAACCGGATAGCCAACATACAGAACACCGGGCTCATTGAAGTTCGCCTCAATCAGCTCCGCCAAGCGCTGGCTCGTCACAGGCTTCTTCGTCGAGCCCCAAACTACGTCTGTCATTATCCCGCGCCGTTGAAAGTTTCAGGGGGAGGCATAGCAAAGATAATGAGTGCATGTCACCCATGGGACGAGATGGGCGCGCTGACGCGGACTGGCCGACTGCTGGCATGCCGTTGGGACGGACGCCGAGGAGCCGTCAGGAACTGGCGTCGTCCGATATCGGTGCAATCATCTTTTCATCGAATACCAGCAGTTGGCATTCGATTCCCTCTAGGAACCCCTTCACTTTCGACAGGTCCTCGCTAGTGGCGATTAGAATCTGAGAGCGCCCATTCGCTATCCTGGACGCCTCCGACAGCAGCCCAGCGACGCTCGCCTCTGCCGCCTCCTGCTGTCGGGGTTCGTCGAAAACCACCAGCCCCGGATGATTGGTCTTGCTGCCATGGGCAACGTCCAGCAGCCCGAGTTGATACGCCCACTTGAGTCGAACGCTGTCGCTGGCGGAAAGCTCGAACCCGATCTCGAACCCCTCCTTCTCCGGCCGGTAGCTGTCGTGCGACACAGTGAGGTCCTTCGCCGGGAAAGTGCCGAACCCATACCTGACGAGCTGGGACCGGATCGACGTCTCCAGCTTGGACAGCTTGCCGACGTCCTTGTCGCTCAGCCTCGCTTCCGGAAGGTCGGCGCGTTCGGCCAGCATATCCCGCCAGGCTCGCGCCTGCTCGCTCAACGCATCAAGCTGCTGCTCGAACCGTCCTATAGTGTCGCCGATACGAACCAGTTCCTGTTCGAGGCGAAGGCGTTCTTCGATGAACGCCGCAGACGCGGCATGTGACGGAGCGATCAGATCGGACTTCAGCGCGCGAAGACGTGCCGACTTACGTCTGACGTCCTCGCCCGTCGATACCAGTTCCAGGTCTAGTTCGCGGATTATGGCGACCGAGCGATCGGCGAGCCGCTTGAACACCTTCCTCTGGGCGCTGAGGTATTCAATGTTGTCCTCAATGGACATCACCGACTCCAACGCCCCCTGTGGCAGAAGCGACTGATCGATCGCCTGCTCACACGTCGGACAGTGGTTGGGGTCGAGCTCGCGTGAAAGCGTAGAGCCGAAATTCTGGAGCTTTAGCGCGTCCTTGTTCTTCTGAAGGTCCTCCTCGAGCTGTGCGATCCGCTGTGCGGTCGAAGCCTGCTGAACGAGTTCGGCCTGTCGATCCCGGAAAATCGTCGACCGTTCCGTGTTCAATGACATGATCTCGGCGTTGAGTGCCTCGGCCTCCGCCGCCGCGCCTTCGACGACATCTTCCACCTCGGGGATGGTTTCGTTCTCGAGCGTCTCAAGCTGCTCCGCCAGAGCCGCGATGCGCGTCTGCAAGCGCAGCCATTCGCCGTTCTGCTGGTATTCCAGATAGGCGTTTTCGACATCGCTTCCCAACGCGGTCGGCGCCATTGGCAAGCGTGCGGCTCTGAACCCCGATGCCGTTGCAAGCGCAACGATTGCATCCACGGATTTGGCCCAATCGGTCCTTGCCGCGCCCATGCGTAGTTCGAGGTCCTGGCGCCTAAGCTCCATGTCGTGGGTATCGAAATCCATCAGGAACTCGACGCTTCGCCGGTGGACTTCTCGTATCCTGAACTGAGTCGGTATCGCGCCGGGTATCGCAGTCCAACCCACCTTCTGCTCGACGAAGAACAGCGGGAACAGGGTTTCGACGTAGAGCGGACAGTCGCCGCCATCGAACCTCTTCACCGTCGGCAGGTTCCAGCTCATGAACTCAGCCAAAAGCCGGTGGAAGCCAGCCTCCCGCTGAGCGCCGCCAGCGTCCATCACGAAGTAATCGCGGCGGGCATAGTCGCCGGGGCCTTCGGTCAGCTCCGGGCCACCAATGACGCTTATCAGCCGTCGATCACCTTCGGCGATTACATTGCGCCGCACGGTCATCATCTGACCACCGGCGTTCTCAATTTCTACGGCGACGTATGACTCGAGGATTTTGTGCTCGACCCCGCTGGCGGGATTCTGGACATATTCCCGCATTGCGTAGGAGAGAGGGATCTCCCGCCTCGGGCTGAGCATCTGTTCAAGACCTAAAGCATAGAGAAACGCATGGAGGACGGTCGACTTGCCGGACGTGTTCGGCGCGTGGAGAACGGTCAGTCCGCCGTCGAGCCTGACGTCGGTCCCGTATAGACCGCCAGTGGTTTCAGCGCGCAGCCTGATATGCCTGATGCGGAGCATCAGAACGCTTCCATCTTCATTATCCGCTCCACCACCTGCTCCGTCGTCAGCTTGCCGACGTCATCGAGAAACGAGGCTTCATCCTCGAGCAGCTTCTCCTTCCGGATCGCCGCCACCGCCTTCTTGCCTTCGTCGGACAGCGCCAGGGCCTTGCCGTCTCGAACATGCACGAGCCCGCTGGCGGCGGCGAACGCTGCTGCCCGGTTTACCCAAGGCTCGATGCGGACCGAAAGGTCAACCGGCCCCCTACGCCTCGCAAGAACCTCACGCATTTGCTGTCGCGATTTAGCCGTGCGGCTCAAATGGGCGAGGAAATGAACCTTCTGCAGACTACAACGCTGCCCGCGTGACGACGCCAGAACGAGCAGCAGCAGCGAGACGCCCCAACCAAGGCGCAAGTCGCCTGGGATCGGCTCGGGGCGCTGTGTCACCGAGAACTCCCCGGTCAGCTTTGACCGGATGCGATTGGCCTCTTCCATATCAGTCAAGCTTCAGCGGGCAGCGCATGAGCCAATCGCTCACGGCACCGAGCGCGATCGTGTCGGCCGTGCCGGGATCGAGGTTTGGAACTGCCGCCAGTATCGCGGTCTTTAGTGAGTCGATCTCGGCGTCCAAGGGGTCGCCGACAAGCCTGCGCGACCCGAGCCGCAGGCGCCTCAACCTTTCCGAGATCAGGCGGACGACGTTCTCATAGGCGTCCGGCGCCATGGAACGCAGCGTGTCCTTTGCATTCTCCGATTGAACGAACACGCGGAGCAGATCATCGACGACGTCCTCCAACTCGCCGGAGTCCGACACACGCTTCACCATTTTGGCGCGAAGATTGTCAGCCAGGCTCTGATCCCCGTCGGATACTGCCGCAACGTCTTCGTCGGTAGGCTCCGGCACTATCGGGCGGATGCGTTTCCGCAGAAGCATCCTGTGATTCCACGTGTCGGCGTCGAAGGTTTCCCGATCCTGAATGATGATCTGGAAGTCGCCATCGACATACGGCAGTTTCTTCGCCCTGACCTCAGCCGCCTTCTTCGCCGCGTGCTCGACCACCGCTTTGCTGTCGTGCAGCGGCACGGCCAGTATCCAGCGCTTGATTTTCTGGCCCTTCAGAATTGCGGCCGCACCGCCGTTCGGATCGCAGAACTTCTTGATGTCGATCGTGATCTTCGACTTCTGCTTGTCCGCACGGACCGCGACGTCGATCGGCTCCTGGACGGCGTAGCACTGATACACGAGCTGCTCGTGCAGGCAGATGAAGTCGAGCCCGCAATCACCGAGATGCTTTGCAGGCACCTTCTGAACGTTGTGCGCGCCGTGTTCCGCCTGGAGTAGGTGAAGGACATGGCCTTCCCACTCGTCGCCGTCCCATATGTCGGATTCGCCAGCCAAACCCTAGTAGTCCCCGCCCCATGAAAATGCGTGGTCCAGCAGGCGCCGTTCGAAGATCCAGAATACTCGGTTATCCAACGAAGCTCCCCCCAAACACAGATTTAACTCGGCACATTAGATACGCAACCGCCGATTTTCGGCTCCTGACAAGAGCCGCCTTTCAGCCTATCGCTCTAGAACGGCAGGCTTGCCCCGCGCTCGGTCGAAAATCCCGACACGTCTATCGATGAACAAAAGGCGGATTTCAAAGAGCACATCTGGGCGGCTGAATGTCCGGAAAGTTGGCGGTTCTTGCCCGGGCGTCTGATCAGATATCGTGTTGGGCGGCGAAGAGATCGGGTTCGATTGCTTGCGGGATTGGCAGCCCCGCTCGTTCAGCGATGATCGCGACGTAGCGATCTGCGTGGCAGGGACGCGGGCTGCACCAGCAAGCGAGCGCAATATGCTCGCCACCGCGTACGCGCTCAGCGAGCTGGTCTAGCAACTGGTCAATCGGGCCGTTGTTTGTGAGGTCAATATCGAGGTCGTGGCCGTGTGCGGCGATGACCTGAGCACGTTCCTTCGCATCGCGATGGTTGTGCAGGATATGCCGGTTGCCCAGAACCGGATTGTTGCGATCCGCGTCGATGATCGTCTCATGGGCGGAGGCAGCGATCCCACCCTTGCGCTTCGAGACGACACGGACTGATCCAGGCTGAGCCATTGAGTTCTCCTTTGCCGCGCCGTTTTGGCTATGCAGGTGGTAAAAAGCGGCAGCTATCAGGAAGGTCCATCAAGCCATAAGCGGTTGGGATGGCGGCGAAGCACGAACCGGCCTCATCATCCGAAATCCGTTCGCAGGTTAGTTCCGATGCCATTATGTTTTAGATCATTGATCCGGATAGCCATGCTGCGTCCCGGATCGAACGGTAGTTCCTCGAAGCCGAACGACCCATAAAATGCCCGAACCTCATCATCGAGTGGATGGGTCAGGACGCAGAAGCAGCCGACTTGTTCGGAGAGGTGTACCGCCGTCGTAAGGGCGAAGAACATCAGGGAACGCGCGTAGCCGCGCCCCTGATAGCGCCAGTCGATCGCGAGTTGGCCGAGCAATACCGCTGGGATGGGATCAGGCCGGTTGCGCTGGTGGCTTTTCGCCAGCCAGGCCCGTTCGATTTGCGCTGCCGACAGGCTGACATAGCCGACTATTTCCCCTGCCTGCGTATCGCAAACGACACTGGTGCGGGAAACGCTCGCCTCCTGATTGTGCCACGCATGACGCCAGAACCAGTTATTCAGCGCCTCCCGACCGCAATCGAAGGTCGTTCGATCATCTTCGGCAGTAAGCGGCCGGGGCGGAGTTAGTCTTGCCATGCAGGGCGGGTTGCCGAAAGTTTGCGTAGTGCCGGAATGTCTTTGGCGGGCGCCTCAACCCAAGCCTCGACTTTTTCCCATTCCTCAGCGGGAATGGTTACGATCCTGCGCTCCAGCAAATCCGCTTCGGCGGCCTCGATCGCCTTGCGCCGGATGAAGTCGCTCAGATTGGTGCGGGCATGTTGGGCCGCTGCCTCCAGCAAGACGCGCTCGTTGGGGCTGACGCGCACGCTCAGCACGGCGGGGGTAGCATTGGCCATTTCAACAATCCTTTCTCGGTATGACAATAGCATACAAAGCATTGATGGAGAACCCGCCTTCCAGAGTAGTTTCGGCGATTCCCGCGTTCAGTGCGGCCCGTCCGGCGACTCGAGGGGCTCAATATCTATGACGCGACGACGGATTTTCCGCTGAACACGCGCGAGAAGTCCCTTCAGCCGTAAAAATCGTCCTCCATTCCCAGACCACAGGGACGATTGAGGACATCGCGGGACAACTGGGGGTATCACGCCCGAACACTGACGTGAGCCAGCCTTGGCTTCGTTCGCGCCGCCTGTCGCGGCCCGCGAGTCGGAGCCAGCATCATGACCCCCACCAAACTGCTCGTTGGGCAAATATTCGTCGTTTTCGCCATCGTTGTGTTCGGTGTCTGGGCCGCCACGCAATGGGCGGCGCACATGCTCGACTATCAGGCGCAGCTTGGGCAGCCCTGGGCCATTGCGTTTGGGGTGCCGGTCTATAGGCCGTGGCAGCTCTTCGGCTGGTGGTATCATTACGATGCCTATGCGCCGGAGGTGTTCGACGAGGCCGGGATGCTGGCAGGCGCGAGCGGCTTTCTCGGCTGCGCGTCGGCGATCATCGGTTCGCTTTGGCGGGCGCGGCAGAACCGCAACGTCACCACCTACGGTTCCTCGCGCTGGGCAACGCGCGGCGAGATCGCCAAGGCCGGGCTGTTCGATCCGGCGGGTTTGTTCCTCGGCCGGATGGGCGGCGACTATCTGCGCCATGACGGGCCGGAGCATGTCATGGCCTTCGCGCCCACCCGTTCGGGCAAGGGCGTCGGGCTTGTCGTGCCCTCGCTGCTGTCGTGGACCGGCAGCGTCGTCGTCCACGACATCAAGGGCGAGAACTGGACGCTGACCGCAGGCTGGCGCTCGCGCTTTTCGCATTGCCTGCTGTTCAACCCCACCGATCCGCGTTCGGCGCGCTACAATCCGCTGCTCGAAGTCCGCAAGGGACCGGACGAAGTCCGCGATGTGCAGAACATCGCGGACATATTGGTGGACCCGGAAGGCGCACTCGAACGGCGTTCGCACTGGGAGAAAACCTCCCATTCGCTTCTGGTCGGCGCGATCCTGCATGTCCTCTACGCGGAGGAAGAAAAGACCCTCGCGCGGGTAGCGACGTTCCTCTCCGATCCCCAGCGGTCGTTCGCGCACACGCTGCGCCGGATGATGGCGACCAACCATCTCGGCACCAGGGAGCATCCGCAAGTCCATCCCGTTGTCGCCAGCGCAGCGCGTGAGGTGCTGAATAAATCGGAGAACGAGCGCAGCGGCGTCCTCTCCACGGCCATGTCGTTTCTCGGTCTCTACCGTGACCTGACCGTGGCGCAGACCACGGCGGCCTGCGACTGGCGCATTGCCGATCTTGTCGATGCCAAGGCCCCGGTATCGCTCTATCTGGTCATTCCGCCTTCGGACATTTCGCGCACCAAGCCGCTGGTCCGCCTGATCCTCAACCAGATCGGCCGCCGTCTCACCGAACGGCTCGAAGGCGATCCGAAGAAAAGCCGCAAGCATCAATTGCTGATGATGCTGGACGAGTTCCCGGCATTGGGGCGGCTGGATTTCTTCGAGACGGCGCTGGCCTTCATGGCGGGCTACGGCATCCGCGCCTATCTGATCGCCCAATCGCTCAACCAGATCAGCAAAGCCTATGGCGAGAACAACGCCATATTGGACAACTGCCATGTCCGCATCGCGTTTTCGTCCAACGACGAACGCACGGCCAAGCGGATCAGCGATGCTCTGGGCACCGCCACCGAATTGCGCGCGCAGCGCAACTATGCGGGCCATCGTCTCGCGCCCTGGCTCAGCCATGTCATGGTGTCGCGTCAGGAGACGGCCCGCCCGCTGCTGACGCCCGGCGAGGTGATGCAGTTGCCGCCCGCCGACGAGTTGGTGCTTGTCTCCGGCCTTGCCCCGATCCGGGCGAAGAAGCTGCGCTACTATCAGGACCGCAACTTCATAGCGCGGATATTGCCGGCGCCCGATCTTGGCGGCGGCCACAGCGGCGGCGGTGTCGCCGGTGGTGACGATGGCGGGAACGGCGGCGCTGGCGGTGCGGCCTATGCCGATCGTCCCGACCCGCGCCCCGACGACTGGGGCGGCGAGGTGCGCGGCCCTCATGAAAAGCTGGCCTTCGCCGCCGAAGCCGAAGGCGCGGATTTTGATGAAGCCGAAGGCGGCTTGCAACAGCAACGCCATCCCGGCCTGCCCGAAGAACAGGCGGCCAGGCCCATTGAGCGCGAGCAGGACGCGACGCCCGGCGACGATGACGACAGCGACCCCGCCGCCGACCGGCGCGCGATGACCAGCCTCAGCAATGTCGCCCGCGCCGTCGCCATGAATGAGGGCAAGCAGCGCGGCGACGATCTCCTGCCCAGCTTCGGAGGGGATGACTGATGCGGAACCGCGACAAGGTGCGCTATCAGCTTTTCCTCGAACCGCGGCTGGCCGAGCGGCTGGAGGAAATCGCCGCCAAGCCCGGCGTCGCGCGCTCCGATATATTGGTGGCCGCGCTTGACGCCTGGCTGACCCGGCAGGGCAGTCACGAACTGGACGACCGTTTCGGCGGGCGGCTCGACCGGATGAGCCTCCAGCTTGGCCGCCTCAGCCGTGACGTGCAGGTGCTTCTGGAAAGCCTCTCGCATTTCGTCCACCAGCAATATTGCCTCACCGCCCAGCTTCCCGAACCCGACGCCGCAGCCCGCGCGATCGGCCGCGACCGCTTCGACAGGTTCATTGAGCAGATCGGCCGCCAGATGGCCGCAGGCCCGAAGCCGCTTTCGCAGCGGAGCGAGGCGGTCCAATGAGCGGCCCCACGACCAGCGGCGTCAGCATGACCGCGCAGGGCCGCCGCCGTGCGATGCTCAGGACCGCGATGGGGCCGCAGATCGCCGCCGCGCTGGCCGATCCTCTTGTCATAGAGATCATGGTGAACCCGGACGGGGCGCTACGGCTCGACCGGCTGGGGCAAGGCCGCGTCGATACCGGCGAGCGGCTGGAACCGGCCGAAGCCGAGCGCATCATCCGGCTTGTCGCCTCGCACGTCCGCGCCGAAGTCCATGCCGCCGCGCCGATCGTCAGCGCCGAACTTCCCGAAGGCGGCGAACGGTTCGAGGGGCTATTGCCGCCCGTATCGGCCGCACCCTGCTTCTCCATCCGCAAGCCCGCCGCCCGCATCCACCGCCTCATTGATTACGTCTCGGACGGGATCATGCGCGCGGAGGTCGCGCTGGTGCTGTCGATGGCCGTTGTCGAGCGCCGCAACATCCTTGTCGCGGGCGGCACGTCGTCGGGCAAAACGACACTCGCCAATGCGCTGCTGGCCGAGATGGCAAGTCTGGATGAGCGGGTCATCATCATCGAGGACACGCGCGAGTTGCAATGCGCCGCGCCCGATACCGTGGCGCTGCGCACCCGGCCCGGCATCGTCAGCATGGCCGACCTCGTGCGCTCCACGCTGCGCCTTCGCCCGGACCGCATCATCGTGGGCGAGGTCCGGGGCGGCGAGGCGCTGGACATGCTCAAGGCATGGAACACCGGCCACCCCGGCGGCATCGCCACCGTCCACGCCAACAGCGCGCGTTCGGCGCTCTACCGGATCGAGCAGCTTGTCGCCGAAAGCGTCATCACCGTCCCGCGCCGCCTGATCGCCGAAGCGATCGACATGGTGGTGTTCATCTCCGGCCGGGGCACCGGCCGCAGGATCGAGGTCGTTTCGGAGGTCAGCGGTCTCGATGCCGACGGCGATTACGCCGTCACCGATCTCACCATCCCCCACAACCCGACTTCTTCAGGAGAATGACCATGCACGTCACGCACCCCGCCATCCTCAACGCACGGGCGCGCGTCCCCCAGCTTCGCAAGCTGGCGGCCGCAAGCCTCGGTCTTGGCCTCGTTTTCGGCCTCGCCGCCACGGCCCACGCATCCGGTTCCGGTATGCCGTGGGAGGAACCCTTGCAGCAAATCCTGGAGTCCGTTCAGGGGCCGGTCGCCAAGATCGTCGCCGTCATCATCATTATCACCACCGGCCTCGCGCTGGCCTTCGGCGAGACGAGCGGAGGCTTTCGCAAGCTGATCCAGATCGTGTTCGGCCTGTCGATCGCGTTCGCGGCATCGAGCTTCTTCCTGTCCTTCTTCTCCTTCGGCGGCGGGGCGCTGGTCTGATGGCGCTAGCAGGCTCCATCGCGGCAAGCGGGCATATCGCCAATGGTCATATTGATGGCTTCGAGGTGCCGCTGCACCGCGCGCTTACGGAGCCGATCCTGCTCGGCGGTGCGCCGCGCGGGATCGCCATCCTCAACGGCACACTCGCCGCCGCGATGGGGCTTGGCCTCCAGCAATGGATCGCCGGGCTGCTGCTCTGGCTCGCGGGTCACAGCCTCGCCGTGTTCGCGGCCAAGCGCGACCCGGATTTCGCGGGCGTGGTCGCCCGTCACCTTCGCCAGCGGGGATACCTCACATGCTGAACCTTCGCGAATATCGCAATGCCGCCGACCGGCTGGCCGATCATCTGCCCTGGGCCGCATTGGTAGCCCCCGGCGTGGTGCTGAACAAGGACGGGAGCTTTCAGCGCACGTTCCGCTTTCGCGGCCCCGACCTTGAATCCGCGACGGAGGCGGAACTGATTTCCGTCTGCGCCCGCGCCAACAATGCGCTGCGCCGGTTGGGATCGGGCTGGGCACTGTTCTTCGACGCCAAGCGCATCGAGGCGCTGGGCTATCCCGACAGCGCGTTCCCCGATCCCGCGTCGTGGCTGGTGGACGAGGAACGCCGCGCGCATTTCGATGGGCGCAGGGGCCAGCATTTCGAGAGCCGCTATCATCTCACCCTCTGCTATCTGCCACCCGCCGATCAGGTATCACGCGCCGAGCGGGCGCTGTTGGAGCGCGACACGCCGCAGCAGGATCGCGACTGGCGGCAGGAACTGCGCGTCTTTGTGGCCGAAACGGAACGGCTATCGGATCTTCTGACCGGCATCATGTCCGAAGTGCGCGCGCTGGACGATGCCGAGACACTGACCTTCCTCCACGGCTGCATATCGCCCAAACGCCATCCCGTCGCCGCGCCCGACACGCCGATGTATCTCGACGGGCTGCTGGTCGATACGCCGCTGTCGGGCGGCATCGAGCCGATGTTGGGCGACAATCACCTTCGCACCGTGACGGTGATGGGGTTCCCCAACGCCACACGCCCCGGAATCCTCGACGCGCTCAATCATCAGGACTTCGCTTATCGCTGGGCGACCCGCTTCATCGCGCTCGACAAGACCGCCGCCAACAAGGCGCTGACCCGCATCCGCCGCCAGTGGTTCAACAAGCGCAAGTCAATCGCGCAGCTCATGCGCGAGGTGATGATTAACGAGCCGGTGCCGCTGACCGACAGCGACGCCGACAACAAGGTAGCCGATAGCGATCTCGCCTTGCAGGCCCTTGGCGGCGATCATGTGGCGTTCGGTTACTACACGGCGACGATCACCGTGTCCGACGAGGACCGGGCGGCGGCCGAAGAGAAGGTCCGCATTGTCGAGCGGATCGTCAACGGTCTCGGCTTCACCTGCATCCGCGAGAGCGTCAACGCGGTCGAAGCCTGGCTGGGTTCGCTCCCCGGCCATGTCTATGCCAACGTCCGGCAACCGCTGGTCCACACCCTGAACCTTGCCCACCTGATGCCGCTGTCATCGGTATGGGCGGGACCGGCACGCAACGATCATTTGGACGGTCCGCCGCTGCTCTATGCCGAGACGAGCGGATCGACGCCGTTCCGCCTCAGCACGCATGTCGGCGATGTAGGGCACAAGCTGATTGTCGGCCCGACCGGCGCGGGCAAGTCGGTCCTGCTGGCGCTGCTGGCCTTGCAGTTCCGCCGCTATCCTGGCGCACAGGTCTATATCTTCGACAAGGGGCTGTCCGCCCGCGCCGCCGTCCTCGCGATGGGCGGCGAGCATCATGCGCTGGGCGAAAGCGATGCGCTCGCCTTCCAGCCCTTGCGGAACATCGACGACGACAGCGAGCGGGCATGGGCGGCGGAATGGATCGCTTCATTGCTCGCCCATGAGCGGGTCGATGTAACCCCGGAGGTCAAGGAGGCGCTATGGTCCGCGCTCACCAGCCTTGCGAGCGCGCCGCCAGAGGAACGCACGCTGACCGGGCTGTCCGTGCTGCTCCAGTCCAACGCGCTCAAGGCCGCGCTGATGCCCTATACGCTCGACGGGCCGTTCGGGCGGCTGCTCGACGCGGCAGAAAACCGCCTCGCGCTCAGCGACGTGCAATGCTTCGAGACCGAGACACTGATGCACTCGGCCGGCGTCGTGCTGCCCGTGCTGACCTATCTGTTCCATCGGCTCGAAGAGCGGTTCGACGGACGGCCCAGCTTGCTCATTCTCGATGAGGCATGGGTGTTCCTCGACAATCCGCTGTTCGCCCAGCGCATCCGCGAATGGCTGAAAGTCCTGCGCAAGAAGAATGTCGCGGTCATCTTCGCCACGCAGAGCTTGGCCGACATTGCCGACAGCAGCATTGCGCCCGCGATCCTCGAATCCTGCCCGCAACGCATTTTCCTCGCCAATGACCGGGCGATCGAGCCGCAGGCGCGCGGGACGTATGAACGCTTCGGCCTCAACTACGCCCAAATCGAACTGATCGCCCGCGCCACGCCGAAACGGCATTATTATCTGCAATCGCGGCGCGGCAATCGCCTGTTCGAGCTGGCGCTTGGCCCGGTCGCGCTGGCGCTATGCGGCGCGTCCGATCCCGACACGCAAGGGCTGATCGACGGCCTGCTCTCCGAACAGGGCGAAGCCGCGTTCGCCGCCGCCTTTCTCGAAGCGCGCGGCCTCGATTGGGCCACCGATCTTCTCCGAGACTTCCCCGGCGTGAGCAGCGCCGGGGAAGACCGTCCCAATCCCCAGCAGAAGGAGTTGCCTTTATGAAATCGCGTATCCTTGCCGCCTGCCTCGCGGCCACCGCCCTAGCCGGAACGGCCATGCTGCCCATCGCCCCGGCCCATGCGATCGTGGTGTTCGATCCCAGCAACTATGCCCAGAACGTGCTGACCGCCGCCCGGACGTTGCAACAGATCAACAACCAGATTCAGGCGCTCCAGAACCAGGCGACGATGCTCACCAACATGGCGAAGCATCTCCAGCGGCTCGACTTCTCTTCGCTCTCGCAGATCACCCGTTCGATGCAGCGCATCGGCACGCTGATGAATCAGGCCGATGGCATCGCCTTCGACCTTGCCTCCACCGACGATGCGCTGCGCCGCCAGTTCCCGGCGGTCTTCGACAGCGCGCTCAGCAATGACGAGATGATCGCGCAGGCACGCGCCCGGTTGCAGGCGTCGATGCAGGGCTATCGCCAGACCATGCGCGTGCAGGCGCAGGTGGTCGAGAATGTGCAGGCCGATTCCAACCTGCTTGCCGAACTGGTCAGCCAGAGCCAGAGCGCGACCGGCAGCTTGCAGGCACAACAGGCCACCAACCAGCTTATCGCGCTCTCCACCCGGCAGCAGCTTCAAATCCAGCAGATGATGGCGGCGCAATATCGCGCCGAAGCCATCGAGCGCGCGCGCCAGCAACAGGCGCTCGAAGCCGCCCGCGAGCGCACGAGCCGGTTCATCGGAACCGCCGACATCTACACCCGCAACTAGGGGAGCAAGGCGATGGCCGCCGACAGCACGCTCGATCTCAATATCATCGATAAGTTCCTCAACACCTTTGTCACCTATATCGACAGCGGGTTCGGGCTGCTCTCCGGTGATGTGGCGTTCCTCACCACGGCGCTGATCGGGATCGACGTCACGCTGGCGGCGCTCTGGTGGGCGATGGACGCCGATCAGGACTTGCTTGGCCGGCTTATCAAGAAGGTGCTGTATGTCGGGGCCTTCGCCTTCATCCTCGGCAATTTCTCGCATCTCGCCGACATCATCTATCGCAGTTTTTCCAATCTCGGCATTACGGCGGGCGGGGGTGGACTGTCCGCCGACGACCTGATGCACCCCGGCAAGATCGCGGGAACCGGCTTCAAGGCGGCATGGCCGCTGCTGTCGGCGGTTGGCGACATGCTGGGGTTCCCGGAGTTCTTCGGGCATTTCCTCGACATCGCCGTGCTGCTCATCTGCTGGCTGCTGGTGGTGCTGGCCTTCTTCATCCTCGCCATCCAGCTTTTCGTCACCATCATCGAGTTCAAGCTGACCGCGCTCGCAGGCTTCGTCCTGGTGCCCTTCGCGCTCTGGAACAAGACCAGCTTCCTGGCCGAACGCGTGCTGGGCAACGTCGTGTCGTCAGGCATCAAGGTCATGGTGCTGGCGGTCATCATCGCCATCGGCACCAATCTCTTCGACCAGATGACCGGCATTGTCGGGACCAACCCCGGCATCAGCCAGGCGCTGACCCTGCTCATGGGCGCGCTGACCCTGTTCGGTCTCGGCATATTCAGTCCCGGCATCGCGGCAGGCCTTGTCTCCGGCGCGCCCCAGCTTGGTGCGGGTGCGGCCGTGGGCACGGTCGCGGGCGCGGCCATCGCGTCGGGCGGCGCAGCCATGCTCGGCGCGAAGGCGGCGATGGGCGGCATGGGCGCGATCCGTGCCGGGACCGCGATGGGATCGGCTGCACAGACCGCCTATCAGATCGGGCAGGCCGGAGGCGGGGGCGTCAAGGCTGGGCTTGGCGGCGTCGCCAAGGCGGCGGGCAATGCAGCCGGTCAGAAGATGCAGGCCGCTTCCGCTGGCATCACGTCAGGACTTCGCGCCGATGCGGCGCGCGGCCGCAATGCCGCATGGTCCGCGATGAACATGGACACGCTGATGCCGGGCGCACGGCCGCACGGCTCAGGTGCAGGCGGCACGGGCGCAACCGGGCAGGCCGCGTCACAGGCTGCATCGTCCGCCGCCGCTCCGGCATGGGCGCAGAAACTCCGCTCCGAACAGACCGGGCGTCATCATCGGCACATGGCGATGCAGGCGATCAAGGACGGCGACCGTCCGGGCGGCGCGGCCAATCCCGATCTCAGTCAGAAGGAGTGATAGCCGATGCTCTTCAAACGATCCATCCAGCGTTACGGGCGGACCCCGCAGCCCGAAACACCTTACCAGCGAGCCGGCCAGCTATGGGATGAGCGCATCGGCGGCGCTCGTGTTCAGGCGAAGAACTGGCGGCTTGCCGCCTTCGGATGCCTCGGCCTGACCAGCGTGCTGGTCTGCTCGAACGTCTGGCAGTCGATGCAGAGCCGCGTCGCGCCCTATGTGGTCGAGGTGGACAGGCTGGGCGAAGCCCGCGGCGTCGCCCCCGCGATCCAGAACTACCAGCCCACGGACGGCCAGATCGCATGGCATCTCGGCCGGTTCATATCGAACGTGCGGTCCGTTTCCACGGACCCGGTGCTTGTGAAGCGCAACTGGCTCGACGCCTACGACTTCGCCACCGAGCGAGCCACGCTGTTCCTCAACGAATATGCCCGCGCCAACGACCCGTTCGCAGCCATTGGCCAGCGCAGTGTATCGGTGCAGGTGACGAGCGTGGTCCGCGCATCGGACAGCAGCTTTCAGGTCAAATGGTCCGAAAGCATCTACGAGCGCGGCAGTCTGGCGAAAACCGAGCGCTGGACCGCCATGCTGACCGTGGTGATGAATCCGCCTAAAACGGCCGACGCGCTTCGCAAGAATCCGCTTGGCCTCTACGTCAACGCGATCGACTGGGCGCGCGAACTGGACGGCCAGCCCGCACAATCCGGGCCGCAAGGCCAACGGTCGCAGTCCGAACCACCGCAGACTCCGGCCGCGCCCGTCGCGCCCGTCGCGCCCGTGTCTGTCCCGGCTGCACCCACCGACACGCAGGCTCCGGCAACGCCCGCCGATCCCGCCAATGAAGGAGAACCCGGACAATGACCCGGCCAAAAACCGATAGCGCTATCGTGTGTGCGTCCGCGCTGGCGCTCGCCGCCTGCGCGGGCAAGACCCCGCCGCCCGCCATCGCGCTCGACGCCGCCGACTTCCGGCCCGCCATGCAGGAAGCCGAGCCGCCCCGGCCCGTCGAGATCGTGGAGCGGCCGGTGCCGCTGCCGCTCCCCGGCCAGCTCCTGCCGCTGCCATCGGTCAGGAAGGACAGCGAGCCGCCCACTAGCCGGATCGAGGCGGCGAACCGCGCCGCGACGCGCGAGCCGTCGAGCGCGGGCTATCTCAATGCGGTTCAGGTCTATCCCTGGAGCGACGGGGCGCTTTACCGGCTTTATACCGCCCCCGAGCGCGTCAGCGACATCGCCTTGCAGCCCGGCGAGAAGCTGGTCGCCGTCTCGGCCGGCGACACGGTGCGCTGGATCATAGGCGACACGACCAGCGGCGCGGGCGAGGCATCGCAGGTGCATGTCCTGGTGAAGCCCTTCGCGCCGGGGCTGGCAACGAACATGCTCATCACGACCGACCGGCGCGCCTATCGGCTGGCGCTCGAAAGCACCGACCGCACGGCGATGGCGGCAATCTCATGGACCTATCCGCAAGACCGGCTTGTCGCCTTGCAGCGCCAGAATGTCCGCGCGGAAGCGGCAAGGCCGGTCGCGGAGAATGTCGCGCTGACCAATCTGCGCTTCCGCTACGAGATTACCGGCGACAGCCCGCCGTGGCGGCCCGTCCGCGCATGGGATGACGGCAGCAAGGTCTATATCGAATTTCCCGCGCGTCTGGATCAGGGCGAGGCCCCGCCGCTGTTCGTCGTCGGGCCGCTGGGCGACAGCCAGCTTGTGAACTACCGGGTCAGCGGCAATCATTATATTGTCGATCGCCTGTTCGCGGCGGCCGAACTGCGCCTTGGCGAGAAGCCGCAGCAGGTCGTGCGGATCAGCCGCACCGATGGCCGCAGCGGAAGGGCGCGCAAATGACCGCGCCGCTCGATCCGATCCCGCCCGCCGATCCCGACGCACCGGAGACGCCGCCCGATGCCGGGGAGGCCGCGCCCGCAGCGCCCCGCAAACTCGCGCCGGACACTCTCACTCTTCGCGCCGCGCCCCGCCGCGTGGTCCGCTTCAAGCGCGGCGTCATCGTCGGCGGCGCGGCGGCCGGATCGCTCGCCATCGCTGGCGTCGCATGGATGGCCTTGGGACCGAAGGCGCTGCATATCGTCGCGAGCGAGGACAAGGCGATCACCGGCAGGAACACGCCCGCCGATGGCGTGACGAACCTGCCCAGCACCTATGGCGAGGTTAAACCCGGAACTCCGATCCTGGGTCAACCGCTGCCCGGCGACCTGGGGCGGCCGATCCTCGAACGCCAGCGCCAGTTGGAAGCGGGCGGCGGCATCATGACGGGCGACAGCAACGCCATGACCCCCGAAGAGCAGGCCGCCGAAGCCGAGCGCCAGCGCATCGCCGAGCAGGCCGCGCAAGCGCGCGAGGCGGGCGTCATGGTGCAGTCGTCGGGACGCGCGGCCGCCGCGACCGTCGCGGGCGGCGAGAACGCGGGGGCCGGCGGCGCCACACCGGCGCCCGACACCGCAAGGGCGGACCGCCTCGCGCTCGATCCCGACCGCGACCAGAACAACCAGCAGCGCAAGCTGGATTTTGTCGGCGGGCAGGCATCGGGCGGGATCTACAACCCGCATAGCCTCGAAATCCCGGCGTCGCCCTGGCAGGTGATGGCGGGCAGCGTGATCGCGGCGAGCCTGATTACCGGCCTCAATTCCGACCTTCCCGGCATGGTCGTCGCGCAGGTGACGGAACCCGTGTTCGATACGGTGACGGGCCGGACCATGCTCATTCCCCAAGGCTCCCGGCTTATCGGTAGCTATGACAGCGTGGTGGCCTTCGGGCAACGCCGCGCGCTTCTCGTATGGCAACGGATCATCCTGCCCGATGGATCGTCCATCCAGATCGACAATCTCCCCGCCACCGACGCGGCAGGCTATGCCGGGCTTGCCGACAAGGTGGACTTCCACACCTGGCAGCTTTTGAAAGGCGTGGCGCTCTCGACCTTGCTGGGCGTCGGCACCGAGCTATCGCTTGGCGACGACGAAAGCGATCTTGTCCGCGCGCTGCGCCAGTCAACGCAGCAGTCCGCCAGTCAGGCGGGCCAGCAGATCGTCACCAAGAATCTCAACATCCAGCCCACCATCACCGTCCGCCCCGGACGGCCGCTCAGGATCATTGTCCATAAGGACATACTATTGCGGCCGTGGGCGGGCGCTCGCTGACAGGAGACGCCCTATGCTCAAACTCGCGAAACTGCCCGACCGCACGCCGGTCAAGATCGGGATCAGCGTCACCCCGGACCTCGACGCCGACCTGCGCGCCTATCTGGACCTTTACCGCACCACCTATGAGGACAAGGGCGCGACGGTCGCGGACCTGATACCCGCCATGCTGGAAACCTTCCTCGCCAGCGACCGGGCGTTCGTCAGGGCACGCAGGAGCGCGGGGGCGGGAACATGAGGCGGCGCATCATCGGCCGGTTCACGCGCTCGAAGCAGGGTGGTTGGGAAGGCGAGATCAATACGCTCACCATCAACAAGCGCCGGATCAGGCTGGTGCCCAACGACAATCGGATTAGCGACAATTCGCCCGCGTTCCGCGTCATGCTCGGTTGGGAGGACATTGGCGAGGCATGGGAGAGGCAGTCCCGTGGCGAGCCGCCGCGCGACTATCTGCGCGTGCGAATGGACGACCCGTTTTGTCCGAACAGCCCGATCAATGCGGTTCTCTGGCCCGCTGACGAGGGACTGTCCGCAAAGATGGTTGTGAATGCCGGTGCGGATAGTCGGACGGATAGGGTGCGAGGGGATTACCAAGCGGAACAGCCCGGCGATGGAGGACGATAGACTCTGGACGCCACGAGAGCTGTCAAAGTTCCTTGGCTACTCTGAAAGCACCATCTGCCGGATGGTATCGCAATGTCCCGAAAAGTTGCCGCCGCGCGTTGCTGCGCTAGCACGACCGCGATGGCTGCCGGAGGTTGCCCGCGAATGGGCGCGTGTCAGCAGCGATCCTCCCGGCCCACGGGGCGGGCGTCCCCGCCACATCCGGTAGCGATCGACAGAGCCGACCGCCTCCATTCATCGCAATTACGGCACGGCTCAAAGGGCTTGGCAGGGGTGCCAGTGTGCCAATTTGCGCCAAACCCCCGAAAAAATCCTTGTTTTTCAAGGGGATATGGTGCCCAGAAGAGGACTCGAACCTCCACGACCTTGCGATCGCCAGCACCTGAAGCTGGTGCGTCTACCAATTCCGCCATCTGGGCACGGGGTAGGGCCGCGCCTTTAGGGTAGCTTTCGAATCCTTGTCAACGACTTTTTTGCAGGGCAAAGGGGCGCGACACGATTTTTCTCGGGAATAGGGACGGTCATGACGAACAAGCTGGTGACGCTGATCGGCGGCGGGGGCTTTCTGGGCCGCTATGTCGCACGTGAGTTGATGCGGATGGGCGCGCGGGTGCGGGTGGCGCAGCGCGATCCCCGTCAGGCCTATTTCCTGCGCACCCAGGGCGGGCTGGGCCAGACCCAGTTCGTCGCCGCCGATATCGCCCGCCCCGACACGGTGGCGCGCGCGGTCGAAGGTGCGGATGCGGTCGTCAATCTGGTCGGCGTGATGGGCGGCGACATGCGGCGCATCCATGTCGACGGCGCGCGCGCCGTGGCGGAGGCCGCGCAGGCGGCCGGTGTCGGTGCGCTGGTGCATGTCTCCGCGATCGGTGCCGATGTCGCTGGCCAGGCCAGCTATGCCCGGTCCAAGGGCGAGGGCGAAGCGGCGGTCCGCCAGGCCTTCCCGAACGCCACCATCCTGCGCCCCTCGATCGTGTTCGGGCGCGAAGACCAGTTCGTGAATCGCTTTGCCGGCATGGTGTCGGGGCCGATCGTGCCGATCCTTCGGGCGGGGGTGAAATTCCAGCCGGTCTTTGCGGGCGATGTCGGTGAGGCGGTCGCGGCGGCGCTGCACGATGCGGAGACGCATGGCGGCCGCACCTATGAGCTGGGCGGCCCCGACATCCTGTCGATGGGCGAACTGGTCCGCTGGGTCGCGCGCACGCTGGGCCGCAAGCCCAGCTTCGTCGAACTGCCCGATTTCGCGGGCGCGTTGCTCGCGCGGCTGCCGGGATCGCCGATCGGCTGGGACCAGTGGCTGATGCTGCAGCAGGACAATGTCGTGGCGGCGGGGGCGCCGGGTCTGGCCGATCTGGGTGTCACGCCCGAGCCGCTCGCCGCCGTCGCGCCCGAATATCTGGTGCGCTTCCGCAAGGCGGGCCGCTTCGGGCGGCGGACCGAGACGCTGGCGGCCTGAACCGCTTCGGCGGACGAGTCTTTCTCGTTTCGCTGGCAGCCCCGTCGCCTTATGGCGGCGGGGCTTTATTTTTGGGGAAGTCCGTGAACGATCTGCTCGCCGCCATCATCCTGGGCATTGTCGAGGGTGTCACCGAATTTCTGCCGGTGTCCTCCACCGGGCATCTCATCCTGGCGGGCGCGCTGCTGGGCTATGACGATGCGCGGTGGCAGATGTTCAATATCGTCATCCAGCTGGGGGCGATCCTGGCCGTGGTGGTCCTGTACTGGCGGACCTTCTGGACCGTGCTGACCGGCCTGGCCAAGGGTGATCCGGGGTCGATCCGCTTCGTGCGCAACCTGCTGATCGCTTTCCTCCCCGCCGCCGTGATCGGCGTGCTGGCGAAGAAGCATATCGAGGCGCTGCTGCTCCAGCCCAAGGTGGTCGCCGTCGCGTTGATGGTCGGCGGCGTCGCGATCCTGGTGATCGAGCGGCTGGTCAAGCCCGGCATCACGCGCGGCATCGCCGCCGTTCCGCCGCGCACCTCGCTGGGCATCGGCTTCATCCAGTGTCTGGCGATGATCCCGGGCGTCAGCCGTTCGGGTGCGACGATCCTGGGCGCGCTGAGCCTGGGGGTCGAGCGGCGGACCGCGGCGGAGTTCAGCTTCTTCCTCGCCATCCCGACCATGCTGGGGGCGAGCGTCGTCGAGACGGCGGGGCATCTGGACGCGATGCGCGCGGGCAATGCCGTCGGCCCGCTGGAGATCGGGGTCGGTTTCCTCGTGTCGTTCGTCGTCGCGCTGCTGGTCGTCCGCTGGTTCGTCGGCATCGTCGGCAAGCACGGCTTCGGGCCGTTCGCCTGGTACCGGATCGTGGCGGGCGCGGTGGCGCTGACCTTGCTTTCGCTCCATTGATCCCGAATCGGCCTCATTTTATTGCGGATTGCTCGCAATAGGGAGGTAGTGGGTGTGTTTATCCGGCATATTGTGGCAGTAACCATGTCCTATATGTCGTTTTTGAGGTGACACAGGATCGTTCGCGCAATATCCGGCTCTTCGGAGGCGCATATGGCGAACGATTCTATGCTGAAATTTGTCGGCCGCGAGCAGGCCTATCCTGCCAAGCGGGCCGCATCGATTCGCGCCGAGGATTTCCGCGAGATCGCCGAGCGTTATGCGCCGCCGGCGGCGGAGGATCAGGCGGGGCGCTGTTCGCAATGCGGCGTGCCCTATTGCTCGGTCCATTGCCCGCTGCACAACCATATCCCCGACTGGCTGCGCCTGACCGCCGAGGGGCGGCTGCGCGAGGCCTATGAGCTGTCCAACAGCACTTCCACCATGCCCGAGATCTGCGGCCGCATCTGCCCGCAGGACCGGCTGTGCGAGGGCAATTGCGTCATCGAGTTTTCGGGCCACGGCGCGGTCACGATCGGATCGGTCGAGAAGTTCATCACCGACACCGCCTGGGAAGAAGGCTGGGTCGAGCCGCTGGTGCCGGGACGGGATCGTGGTCAGTCGGTCGCGGTGATCGGCGCGGGGCCTGCGGGCCTGACCGCCGCCGAATATCTGCGAGTCTCGGGCTATGAGGTCCATGTCTATGACCGGCACGACCGCGCGGGCGGGTTGCTGACCTATGGCATCCCGGGCTTCAAGCTGGAAAAGCCCGTTGTCATGCGCCGGGTCGAGCGGTTGAAGGCGGGCGGCATCGTCTTCCACGAAGGCTTTGCGGTCGGCGAGGACGCTTCGCTCGACGATCTGCGCCGCCGCCATGACGCGGTGTTGATCGCGACCGGCGTGTACAAGGCGCGCAATGTCGATGTGGACGGATCGGGGGCGAATGGCGTGATCGCCGCGCTCGACTATCTGACCGCGTCGAACCGCAAGAGCTTTGGCGACACGGTGGAGGCGTTCGAGAATGGCGCGCTGAATGCCGAGGGCAAGAATGTCGTCGTGATCGGCGGCGGCGACACCGCGATGGACTGCGTCCGCACCGCGATCCGCCAGGGCGCCAAGTCGGTGAAGTGCCTCTATCGCCGCGACCGCGCCAACATGCCGGGGTCGCAGCGCGAGGTGGCGAACGCCGAGGAAGAGGGCGCCGAGTTCGTCTGGCTGTCCGCACCACTCGGCTTCGAGGGTGGCGAGACGGTGACGGGCGTGCGCGCTGCCAAAATGCGGCTGGGCGCGCCCGACGCGAGCGGCCGCCGTGCGCCGGAGGTCGAGCCGGGGGCCGACCATCTGCTGGCGGCGGACATGGTCATCAAGGCGCTGGGCTTCGACGCCGAGGATCTGCCGACGCTGTTCGGCACGGCCGAGCTGGGCGTCAGCCGTTGGGGCACGGTGCTGGTCGATGGCCGCACGCTGATGACCAGCCTGGACGGGGTGTTCGCGGCGGGGGACATCGTGCGCGGTGCCAGCCTGGTGGTCTGGGCGATCCGCGACGGGCGCGATGTCGCCAAGGCGATGCACCAGTGGCTGAAGGCGCGAACCAGCACGGCGGCGCGGGAGAGGCAAGCCGCATGATGCGGTCCCTTCCGCTTATCGCGCTTGCTGCGACACTTACGTCCGGCATGGCATTGGCGCAGGCCACCGCGCCAGTGGTCGCCATCGCCGAACCCGATGCGGCGCGTCTCGCTTCCGCCCGGCAGTTGCTCGACCAGATCATGCCACCCGCAACGCGGGAAGGCATGATTCAGTCGATGTTGACCCCGATGCAGGCCAATATGCGTCACGGGCTGGAGCAATCCGAGGGTCTGCAAAAGGCGCTTCGTCGCGATCCGAAAGCCAAGGCGGCGTTCGACCGCTTCCTGGACAAGCAGGAAGCGCGGACCAGTGCGGTGCTGCGCGAATCGCTGCCCGGGATGATTGAGGCGATGGCGCGGGCTTATGCCCGCCGCTTCGACGTCGCGCAGCTCGACGACATCAAGCGCTTCTTCGCGACCCCGACCGGGCAGGCCTATATGAAGACCTCCTTCTCGATCATGGCCGACCCCGACATCGCCGCGTGGCAGCGTAAGCTGATGAGCCGGGCGATGACCCAGATGCAGGACGATATCGCCGCGATGGCCAAGGACATCGAAGCGACCCAGCAGGACAAGAAGTGATGACCGACCAGCGCCAATATCTCGCCGAGCATGGCATGTACCGCCCCGAGTTCGAGGGCGATGCGTGCGGCGTCGGCATGGTCGCGGCCACCGATGGCCAGCCCTCGCGCCGGGTTGTCCAGTCGGCGATCGACGCGCTGAAGGCCGTGTGGCACCGCGGTGCGGTCGATGCCGATGGCAAGACCGGCGATGGCGCGGGGATCCATGTCGACCTGCCGCACCGCTTCTTCGACGATGCGATCGCCGCGTCTGGGCACAAGGTGCTGCCCAATCGCCTCGCGGTGGGCATGGTCTTCATGCCGCGCACCGATCTGGGCGCGCAGGAGACGTGCCGCACCATCGTCGAGAGCGCGATCATCGAGGCGGGCTATACCATCTATGGCTGGCGCCAGGTGCCGGTCGATGTCTCGGTCATCGGGTTGAAGGCGCAGGCGACCCGTCCCGAGATCGAGCAGATCATGATCGCCGGGCCGATGCCGAACGAGGTCGATGCGGCCGAGTTCGAGAAGAATCTGTACCTGGTCCGCAGGCGGATCGAAAAGCGGGTGATCGCGGCGCAGATCAGCGGCTTCTATATCTGTTCGCTGTCCTGCCGCTCGATCATCTACAAGGGCCTGTTCCTCGCCGAAAGCCTGTCGGTCTTCTATCCCGATCTTCAGGACCATCGGTTCGAGAGCCGCGTGGCGATCTTTCACCAGCGTTATTCGACCAACACCTTCCCGCAATGGTGGCTGGCGCAGCCGTTCCGCTGCCTCGCGCATAACGGCGAGATCAACACGATCCGCGGCAACAAGAACTGGATGCTCAGCCACGAGATCCGGATGGCGTCGATCGCGTTCGGCGACAATTCGGAGGATATCAAGCCGGTGATCCCGGCGGGCGCATCCGACACCGCCGCGCTGGACGCGGTGTTCGAGGCGATCTGCCGCTCGGGCCGCGATGCGCCGACCGCCAAGCTGATGCTGGTGCCCGAGGCATGGCAGAAGGATTCGGACGTGCCGCAGGCGCATTCGGACATGTATCAGTATCTCGCCAGCGTCATGGAGCCGTGGGACGGCCCCGCCGCGCTCGCCATGACCGATGGCCGCTGGGCGGTGGCGGGGATGGACCGCAATGCGCTGCGCCCGCTGCGCTACACGCTGACCGTCGACGGGTTGCTGATCGTCGGGTCGGAGAGCGGCATGGTGGTGGTGCCGGAGGCGAGCGTGACCGCCAAGGGCCGTCTGGGGCCGGGGCAGATGATCGCGGTCGATCTGGCCGAGGGCAAGCTGTACGAGGACCGTGCGGTCAAGGACCGGATCGCGGGCGAGCAGGACTATGCCGCGATGATCGGCGAGTTCCTGACCATGGACCAGCTGCCCGCGCCGACCGACGACGAGGCGTTGTTCACGATGCCGCGCGCCGAATTGCTGCGCCGCCAGGTCGCCGCCGGCCAGACGATGGAGGATATGGAGCTGATCCTGTCCCCCATGGCCGAGGGCGGCAAGGAAGCGATCGGATCGATGGGCGACGATACGCCGCTCGCCGTCATTTCCGACAAGCCGCGCCTTGTCAGCCAGTTCTTCCGCCAGAATTTCTCGCAGGTGACGAACCCGCCGATCGACAGCTTGCGCGAACGCTATGTGATGTCGCTCAAGACCCGGTTCGGCAATCTCGCCAACATCCTGGACACCGAGGATCGGCGCGAGCGGGTGCTGGTGCTGCCGTCCCCCGTGCTGACCTGTGCGGACTGGCGCCGGCTGAAGACGCATTTCGGCCGTTCGGCGGCGGAAATCGACTGCACCTTCGAGGCGGAGGGCGGCCCGGACCGGCTGCGCGCCGCGATCCAGCGGATCCGCAACCAGGCCGAACAGGCGGTGCGCGAAGGCCGCTCCGAACTGTTCCTGACCGACGAGCATGTGTCCGAGGGCCGGGTCGCGATCGCGGGCGTGCTGGCGGCGGCGGCGGTGCACACGCATCTCGTGCGCCGGGGCCTGCGCTCCTATGCATCGATCAATATCCGCTCGGCCGAATGCCTCGACACCCATTATTATGCGGTGCTGATCGGCGTCGGCGCGACGACGGTGAACGCCTATCTGGCCGAGGCGGCGATCGTCGATCGCCATGGCCGTGGCCTGTTCGGCGACCTGACCATCGACCGGTGCCTGGCCAACCATCGCACCGCGATCGAGGATGGGCTGCTCAAGATCATGGCGAAGATGGGGATCGCGGTGATCTCCAGCTATCGCGGCGGCTATAATTTCGAGGCGGTCGGCCTGTCCCGTGCGCTGGTCAACGATCTGTTCCCCGGCATGCCCGCCAAGATTTCGGGCGAGGGGTATAACTCGCTGCACTACTCGGCGATGCTCCGCCATGACGCGGCGTGGGACCAGCAGGTCGCGACTTTGCCGATCGGCGGCTTCTATCGCCAGCGCGACGGCGGCGAGACCCATGCCTATTCGGCGCAGCTCATGCACCTGTTGCAGACGGCGGTCGCGACCGACAGCTATTCGACCTATCTGCAATTCTCGCGCGGGGTCGGCGACCTTCCGCCGGTCTATCTGCGCGATCTGCTCCAGTTCAACTTCCCCGCCGAGGGCGTGGCGGTCGACCAGGTCGAGGCGATCACCGAAATCCGCAAGCGCTTCGTGACGCCGGGCATGTCGCTGGGCGCGCTGTCGCCCGAGGCGCATGAGACGCTGGCGATCGCGATGAACCGGATCGGCGCGCGCGCCGTGTCGGGCGAGGGCGGCGAGGACAAGGCGCGCTACACCCCCTATGACAATGGCGACAACGCCAATTCGTCGATCAAGCAGATCGCGAGCGGCCGTTTCGGCGTCACGGCGGAATATCTGAACGCCTGCGACGAGATCGAGATCAAGGTCGCACAGGGCGCCAAGCCCGGCGAGGGCGGGCAGTTGCCCGGCTTCAAGGTGACCGAGTTCATCGCCCGCCTGCGCCATGCGACGCCGGGCGTGACCCTGATCTCGCCGCCGCCGCACCACGACATCTATTCGATCGAGGATCTCGCGCAGCTCATCTACGACTGCAAGCAGATCAACCCGCGCGCGCGCGTCTGCGTCAAGCTCGTCTCCTCGGCGGGGATCGGCACGGTCGCGGCGGGCGTGGCCAAGGCGCATGCCGACGTCATCCTGGTATCGGGCCATGTCGGCGGCACCGGCGCAAGCCCTCAGACCTCGATCAAATATGCGGGTACGCCGTGGGAAATGGGGCTGTCGGAGGTCAACCAGACGCTGACCCTCAACGGCCTGCGCGGTCGCATCCGCCTGCGGGCGGACGGCGGCCTGAAGACCGGACGTGACATCGTGATCGCGGCGATCCTGGGTGCGGAGGAGTTCGGCATCGGTACGCTGTCGCTGGTGGCGATGGGCTGCATCATGGTGCGCCAGTGCCATAGCAACACCTGCCCGGTCGGCGTCTGCGTGCAGGACGAACGCTTGCGCGCGAAATTCACCGGCACGCCCGAAAAGGTCATCAACCTGATGACCTTCATCGCCGAGGAGGTCCGCGACATCCTGGCGCGCCTCGGCGTGCGGTCGCTGGACGAGGTGATCGGGCGGACCGAGCTGCTGCGGCAGGTCAGCCGGGGTGCCGAGCATCTCGACGATCTCGACCTCAACCCGGTGCTGGCCAAGGTCGATGCGACCGATGCCGAGCGGCGGTTCAGCCTGTCGACCTTCCGCAACGAGGTGCCCGACAGCCTGGATGCGCAGATCATCAAGGATGCGAGCGCCGTCTTCTCGCGCGGCGAGAAGATGCAGCTGACCTATTCGGTGCGGAACACCCACCGCGCGGTCGGCACCCGCCTGTCGAGCGAGATCACCCGCAAGTTCGGGATGAGCAAGCTGGCCGATGGGCACGTCACCGTGCGGCTGCGCGGGAGCGCGGGCCAGTCGCTGGGGGCGTTCCTGTGCAAGGGCGTCACGCTCGAGGTGTTCGGCGATGCCAACGACTATGTCGGCAAGGGCCTGTCGGGCGGCACCATCATCGTGCGCCCGGCGGTCAGCTCGCCGCTGGCCAGCCAGAACAACACGATCATCGGCAACACCGTCCTGTACGGCGCGACCTCCGGCCGGCTGTTCGCGGCGGGGCAGGCGGGCGAGCGCTTTGCGGTGCGCAACTCGGGCGCGACCGTGGTGGTCGAGGGCTGTGGCGCGAATGGCTGTGAGTATATGACCGGCGGCGTCGCGGTGGTTCTGGGGCAGGTCGGCGCGAATTTCGGCGCGGGCATGACCGGCGGCATGGCGTTCATCTATGACGCCGAGGACCGTTTCGCCCGCCGCGCCAACCCCGAGAATATCGTGTGGCAGCGCCTGGCCTCGGCCCATTGGGAGGGCGTGCTGCGCGACCTGGTCGCCGAACATGCCGCGCGGACCGACAGCAAATGGTCGAAGGGGCTGATCGAGGATTGGGAGCAGGTCGCCGGGCGTTTCTGGCAGGTGGTGCCGAGGGAAATGCTGACCCGCCTGTCGCACCCGCTGGACGACAGCGTCGAGGCGGTTGCCGCGGAGTAAGGGGGGCTTTTCTCCGACCGGGCCTCGGCGGATCGTCGACCGGGGCCCGGTCCTTGCCTTGCGCGCGTGCGGGCCGGGCTTTGTCCCGCTGATGGGGATGACATGGCTGTCATCCTCGTGTCCCGGATCAGGGAACCGTGGCGTCGCCGTGACGGTTGGGGCCCGATGCAGATGAGAACGAACATATGACCATCGACCGCCAGCGGATCGAACGGGGCGGTTTCCTCCTCTTCCTCGGGCTTATCACCCTGGCGTTGATCGTGGTGACGTCCAGCTTCCTCTTGGCGCTGCTCTGGGCCGCGCTGGCAGCGATCCTGTTCCGCTCCTTGTTCCAGCGGTTGCTCGACCAGATGGGCGGGCGACGCAATCTGGCCGCCGGGTTGACGATGCTCATCATCACCTTCGCGGTGGTGGTGCCGACGCTGCTGATCGGCAGCATGGTCGTGGACCAGGCGAGCGGCGTCTATATGAAGATGCGCAGCGGACAGATCGATTTCGCCCAGTATTTTCAACAGGTGCGCGACGCCTTGCCCCTGCGCCTGCGACAGGTGCTCGACAATTCGGGGATCAACAGTTTCGAGCGGCTGCAATCGCGGCTCTCCTATGCGCTGACCAGCAGCATGAGCCAGATCGCCAGCCAGGCGCTGTCGATCGGGCGCAACGCCTTCGCCTTCGCGCTGACCTTTGGCGTGGGCCTTTATATCGCCTTCTTCCTGATCCGCGACGGCGACCGGCTGGGCCCCGCCTTTGCCCGCTCGCTGCCCCTGGAGCGGGATGTCGCGACGCGGCTGGTCGATACCTTCACCGCGGTGGTGCGCGCGACGATCAAGGGTTCGGTCATCGTCGGACTGGCACAGGGCGCGCTGGGCGCGATCACCTTCTGGATCGTCGGGGTGCCCGCCGCGCTGCTCTGGGGCGTGCTGATGGCGATCGCGGCGCTGTTGCCCGCGATCGGCCCCGCGATCATCTGGGTTCCGGTCGCCATCTATCTGCTGGCGACGGGCGCGATCTGGCAGGGGGCGGTGGTCGTCTTTTCGGGCATGCTGGTGATCGGGCTGGCGGACAATATCCTGCGCCCGATCCTGGTCGGCCGGGACACCGGCCTGCCCGACTGGATCGTGCTGCTGACCACGCTGGGCGGGATCGAGACGCTGGGGCTGAGCGGCATCGTCGTCGGGCCGGTCGTCGGCGCATTGTTCCTGGCGGGCTGGCGCATCCTGAACGAGGAGCGGGGCGTGTTTATCGCGCCGATCGAGGAATAGGCGGTTTGCGCGGTCGTCCGCGCCTCCCTATGGTCGCGCCCGTTCTGCCGGGGGCGGCAGGCGCATAGGGGGTGGGAAATGACGATGCGAAGGGTCGTCGCCACGACACTGGCGATGGCGATCATGGCACCGGGCCTGGCCGGATGCGGCGATGGCGGGGCCGCCAAGGCCCCGGCCGCCCGTTCCAAGGGAACCAGCAGCATCGAAGTGCCGGTGCCCGACGCCACCCCCCATGCCCGGACCGCGTCGGGCGCCACGACGCTGCGCGATGCGCCGCGCGTGACGGTCGGCTTTCCGCAGGGCGGTGCGGCGCTCGACTGGGACGCCCGGCGCGCGCTCGACACGCTGGCGGCGGACCCGGCGGCGCGGCGGGGCAAGCTGATCCTGCGCGGCCATTCGGACAGCGAGGGCGATGACGACGCCAATCGCCGCATGTCGCGCAAACGCGCCGAAGCCGTCCGCGCCTATCTGGCCGACAGGGGGCTGGCGCGCGACCGGATGCAGGTGATCGCGCTGGGCGAGACGCGCCCCATCGCGCCCAATGCCCGCCCCGACGGCAGCGACGACAGCGCGGGCCGGGCGCGCAACCGGCGGGTTGAGATCACGCTCCTGCCCTCCGCCTGAGCGGTTCGACCGCCCGCCCGCCGCCTTTCCTCACGCCGCCTGCAACACCGCCCCCGCGACCGCCGCGATATCGTCGCCCAACTGGTCCACCCGCGCCGGATCGGCGTCCCAGGCGAACATGAACCGCGCACCGCCGCCGATGAAGGTGTAGAAACGCCATCCGCGCGCGCGCAACGCCTCCAGCACCTCGGCGGGCGCGCTGAGGAAGACCGCATTCGCCTCGACCGGGAACATCGGCGCGATGCCGGGCAATCCGGCGACCCGCGCGGCCAGCCGCTGGGCACAGCCATTGGCGTGGGCGGCGTTGCGCAGCCAGGCGCCGCTGTCGAGCATCCCGATCCAGGGGGCGGCCAGAAAGCGCATCTTGGACGCCAGCTGCCCCGCCTGTTTGCAGCGATAATCGAAATCCTCGGCCAGGGCATGATCAAAGAACAGGATCGCCTCGCCGACCGCCATGCCGTTCTTGGTCCCGCCAAAGCATAGGACATCGACCCCGGCGCGCCACGTCATGTCGGCGGGCGCGCAGCCCAGCGCGGCGCAGGCATTGGCGAAGCGCGCGCCGTCCATGTGCAGCCGCAAGCCAAGCTCGCGGCAGACCGCCGACAGCGCGCGAATTTCGGCCAGCGTATAGACCTGGCCCGTCTCGGTCGGCTGGGTGATGGTCACGGCGCGCGGTTTCGGGAAATGGATGTCCGAGCGGCCGGTGGCCAGCGCGCGCACGGCTTCGGGGGTCAGCTTGCCGTCCTCGGTCTGCGCAACCAGCAGCTTCGATCCGTTGGAGAAGAATTCGGGCGCGCCGCATTCGTCGGTCTCGACATGGGCGGAGGCGGAGCAGATCACGCTGTGATAGCTCTGGCAGAGCGCGGCCAGCGCCAGCGAATTGGCCGCCGTCCCGTTGAAGGCGAAGAAGACCTCGCACTTGGTCTGGAACAGGGTGCGAAAGGCGTCGGCGGCGCGGTCGGTGAAGGGATCTTCGCCATAGGCCGGGACATAGCCGCAATTCGCCTCGGCCATGGCGGCCCAGGCCTCGGGACAGATCCCGGCGTAATTGTCACTCGCGAATTGCTGCGGGGCGATTTGCTGGGGAATGACCGCGTCCATCACATTTCCTTTCGACCGTTTGCGAGTCGGAGGAAGGAATGTGGCGGTTCGTCCCGTTGTTGCCGGTCTGGCCACATCCCTCCCCATGGTCCGGGGAGGCACCACCTTGCCGGGAGGGCAGGTTGGTGCCGGGCAATGGCCCGACTCTTGATGCTGGCGCGCGCTTTAGCGGGCTGGAACCGGATCGGCAAGCATCCATCGCGGGCCGCTAAGCATTGCGTATCGCACCGGAAAGGTAGAAGCGTGGGCCCATGACCATCAGACCTTCGCGCCGCGGCAGCAGCGCTCCGACGATCAGTGATGTCGCGCGCGTGGCGGGCGTCTCGCTGATGACGGTATCGCGCGTCATCAACAACGAGGCCAATGTCCGCCCCGCCACCCGGGAAAAGGTGGAAGCCGCGATCGCCCAGCTCAACTATTCCCCCAATCCCGCCGCGCGCAGCCTGGCGGGCGCGGCGCAGATCCGTATCGGCATGCTCTATAGCAATCCCAGTCAGGGGTTCCTGAGCGAGTTCCTGCTCGGCACGCTGGACCAGGCGTCGCGGCTCGATGTGCAGATGGTGGTCGAGAAATGCGATATCGGCGACCATGAGGTCGAGGTGGCGCGTCATCTGATCGCCGGAGGCATTGACGGCGTGATCCTGCCGCCCCCGTTGTGCGAGGCGGATGCGGTGCTGTCGCTGCTGCGCGAGGCGGGGGTGCCCGCCGTCGTCGTGGCGACCGGCCGCCCGCCCGAGGCGATGCCCGATGCGGTGATGTCGGTGCGGATCGACGACCGCGCGGCGGCCGAGGAGATGACCCGGCATGTCATGACGCTGGGCCATCGGCGGATCGGCTTCATCTGCGGCAATCCCAATCTGACCGCCAGCGACCGGCGTTACGAAGGGTTCCGCGCCGCGCTGGAGGGCGCGGGCATCGCGTTTGACGAAGCGCTGGTCGCGCCGGGCCTCTATACCTATCGCTCGGGGCTGGATGCGGCGGAGCGGCTGCTGGACCTGTCCGTGCCGCCCACCGCGATCATCGCGTCGAATGACGACATGGCGGCGGCGACGGTGGCCGTGGCGCATCGGCGCGGGCTGGACGTGCCCAGCGACCTGACCGTGTGCGGGTTCGACGACACCACCCTGTCGACGACCATCTGGCCCGAGTTGACGACCATTCACCAGCCGATCGCCGACATGGCGCGCGCGGCGGTCGAGATGATGGCGACCGCGATTCGCCAGAAGAGCGCCGAGCCGGCGGGGCATCGCCTGCTCGACTACAGCCTGATCCGGCGCCAGTCGGATGCGGCGTCGCGCCGGCGGCCGCGTGAAATCTGATCGCGGCGATGCTCGACGGGGGCCGTGACCTCATGCGCCCGCTTGACGGCGCGGCGTTTTAAGATAGCGTTAACAACAAGGCCGGACGCATGTCGCGCCGGTGACAGGACGAGGGCGCGCGGATAGGCGAAGACGCCACGCGCGGACGAGGAGAGGGCCCGAGTGACCGATAATGTGAGAGGATTGGACGCAGCCCGCGTCAATCATGGTTTCATCGCCGCGATCGTGGTCGTCGCGACCATCGGCGGTTTCATGTTCGGGTATGACTCGGGCGTCATCAACGGCACGCAAAAAGGGCTGGAGGCCGCGTTCGACCTCGGTCGGCTGGGCGTCGGCATCAATGTCGGCGCGATCCTCGTCGGATCGGCGATCGGCGCGTTTGGCGCCGGGAGGCTGGCCGACGCGATCGGCCGCCGTAACGTCATGATGCTGGCCGCCGGACTGTTCCTCGTCAGCGCGCTGCTGGCGGGCGCGGCGAGCAGCTCGGCGATCTTCATCCTGGCGCGGATCATCGGCGGCCTGGGCGTCGGCGCGGCCAGCGTCATCTCGCCCGTCTATATCTCCGAAGTGACCCCGGCCTCGATCCGGGGCCGCCTGTCGAGCGTGCAGCAGGTGATGATCATCACCGGCCTGACCGGCGCGTTCGTCGCCAACTTCGCGCTGGCCCGCTATGCCGGTGGCTCGACCGCCGAATTCTGGCTGGGCTTCCCGGCCTGGCGCTGGATGTTCTGGCTGCAGGCGATCCCGGCGGCGGTCTATTTCGCGGCGCTGTCGATCATCCCGGAAAGCCCGCGCTTCCTGGTCGCCAAGGGCCGCGATGCCGAGGCGCACACCGTCCTGACCAAGTTGTTCGGCGAGGCCGAGGCGACGCGCAAGGTGGCCGAGATCCGCGCCTCGCTGGCCGCCGATCACCACAAGCCCAAGCTCTCCGACCTGATCGACAAGACCACGGGCAAGATCCGCCCGATCCTGTGGGCGGGCATCGGCCTGGCGGTGTTCCAGCAGCTCGTCGGCATCAATGTCGTCTTTTATTACGGCGCGACGCTGTGGGAAGCGGTCGGCTTTTCGGAAGACTATGCGCTCCAGACCAACATCCTGTCGGGTGTGCTGTCGATTGCGGCCTGCCTGTTCACCATTGCGACGGTCGACCGGATCGGCCGCAAGCCGCTGCTGCTGATCGGTTCGGCGGGCATGGCGGTGACGCTGGCGATCGTTGCCTATGCTTTTTCGACCGCCGTCACTGGCGCGAACGGTGCGGTGTCGCTGCCCGGCAATAACGGCCTGATCGCGCTGGTCGCGGCGAACCTCTACGTCATTTTCTTCAACGCCAGCTGGGGCCCGGTCATGTGGGTGATGCTGGGCGAGATGTTCCCGAACCAGATTCGCGGGTCGGGCCTGGCGGTGTCGGGCTTTGCCCAGTGGATCGCCAACGCCGCCATCTCGGTCAGCTTCCCGGCGCTGGCGGTGTCGCCGGGCCTGAGCGTGACCTATTTCGGCTATGCCTTCTTTGCGGCGCTGTCGTTCTTCTTCGTCCGCGCGATGGTCAACGAAACGCGTGGTCGCGAGCTGGAGGACATGGCGGGCTGATCGCCGACCCGGATCGAAAGGGCCGGATCGAAAGGACTGAATGGGCCCGCTGCCCCGGGAGGGCGGCGGGCCTTTTCCTTATCCCCGCCCCGCCTGGATCAGAATCGCGTCGCAGGGGAGCAGCCGGTCGAGAAAGGGCAGGGTCGCCGCGCCGATGGCGGGGGCGTCCTCGGCGGCATGGGCCGGGCGAATCGCCGGATGGGTCGGCAGGTCGATGGCCGCCATCGCCCCGGCCAGCGCGGACGACAGGCGGCGGATGAGCGGCAGCGGCAGGCGGCCGCCGATCAGGATTGCATCGGGATCGAACAGGTTGGCGATCGCGACGAAGGGCGGGAGCAGCGCGCGCACCGAGTCGGCGATCCACTGGTCGATCGTCGCGATCGCCGCGGGATCGTCGGTTCCGGCCAGCCCCCGGGGGGAGTCGATCGGGCACCCCGCCTCGGCCAGGCGCAGGCGCAGTGCCGAGAGCGATACCGTATCCTGCACCCGCGCACCGGGGCGGGCCGCGCCGGGATCGGGCATCAGGCCGATCTCACCCGACCGGCCATGCGCGCCGCGATGATAGGTGCGGTCGATCACCAGCCCGCCGCCCAGTCCCGCCGAGATCAGCAGGTAGAAGAAGCTGGGGCAGGCGAAGGTCTCGTCATATTGCGCCTCGCCGAGCGCGGCGGCGGCGGCGTCATTGTCGCGGTGGATCGGCCATGGCAGCACCGGGCCGAACAGCGCGTCGAGATCGACCGTCTCCCACCGCGCATAGCCCGGTGGCTGTCCGGCGAGCATCGTGCGGCCGGGATCGTCGGGCATGGCGACGCCGACGCCCAGCACCCGTGCGCGGTCGACCCGCCCCGCCGCCAGCGCGGGCTCCAGCTCGGCCGCCAGAAAGGCCAGCACGTCGTCGGGATCGGGAAAGGCGATCTCGCGGCTGGCCCGCGCACGAACCTTCCCGCCCAGATCGACGATCGCGAGCGCCAGGTGATCGCGGTCGATGGTCAGGCCGATGCCGAATGCGCCATCGGGTTCGAGCTGGAGCTTGAGCGCGGGCTGGCCCCGCGCGCCGTGCAGCCGCCCCGCGGTGCGCACCAGCCCCATCTCGGTTAGCCGGGCGGTAATGTTGGCGATGGTCGGCGGCGTCAGCCCGGTCGCCTGCGCCACCGCGATCCGCGTGGTTTCGCGACGAAAGCGGATGACCTGAAGAACCGTGCGCAGATTATAATCGCCTGCCCGCTCCAGATTGGTGCCGGACAGACCACGCGACAACCGGGAATCGCGTTGCGACGTATAGGGCCGGGCCGGATGCTGCGATGTCATGCTCGTTTTCCCCACGACGGACCGAGCCGTGGCGCGGCCCTTCGTTCTGATCCCGGGGTGCAGCCTCACCAAGACCCGGGAGCGCCGTCAAGTCGTCCTGTCCCGATATGGAGCAGGCGTGGCTGATGGCTCCGACCGATGCGCCGAACGCCAATGGGCCGGGCGCCGATCCGCCGGACGGGCGGTCGCGGGGGTGATGGATCAGGATGCCGGGGTCAGGCGGATCAGGCGGCCCTGCGATTCGCCCCCGTCCTCCAGCACATAGATCGCGCCGTCCGGCCCTTGTTCGACCTCGCGGATGCGCGCGCCCATGGCCCATTGATCGCCCTTGGTCGCGCGGGTGCCGTCCAGGTGGACGCGGACCAGCGACTGGCTCGACAGCCCGCCTATGAACGCGTCGCCGCGCCATTGCGGGAACATCGTGCCCGAATAGATCATGAGGCCACCCGGCGAGATGACGGGATTCCACCAGACCCTGGGCGGCTCATAGCCGTCCCCCGCGCGGTGGTCGGGAATGTCGCGCCCGTCATAATGCGAGCCGTTCGAGGCGTTGGGCCAGCCATAATTGCGTCCCGGCAGGATCAGGTTCAGCTCGTCGCCGCCCTTAGGGCCCATTTCCTGCTCCCATAGATTGCCGCTCGCGTCGAAGGCGAGGCCGAGCAGGTTGCGATGGCCATAGGACCAGATCGCCGGGTCGAAGCCTTTGGCCGCCAGCGGATTGCCGGGCGCGGGCTTCCCGTCCGGGGTCAGGCGCAGCACCTTGCCCAGCGTCGCCTTCGGGTCTTGCGCGGGGGTGAATTTCTGGCGCTCGCCCGCCGTGAAGAAGAGGTGGCGACCATCGGGGGAGAAGGCGATGCGGCCCGAATAATGGCCGTCCCCGGTCACCGCCGGGGTGGCGTGCCACAGCGTCTCGATCCCGGTCAGCCGCGCGGTGCCGTTCGCTTCCTGCAGGCGCCCTCGTGCCAGCACCACCCGCTTGCCGCCATCGGCGGCGGCCGAATAGCTGAAATAGACGCGGCCGCTCCGGGGAAAGTCTGGCGCGAGGACGACGTCCATCAGGCCGCCCTGGCCGGCCGAATCGACGGGCAGGGTGGCGATCGTCTGCCGCTGCCGCCCATCGGCGCTGACCAGCAGCATCCGACCGTCCTTTTCAGTCACGAGCATCCGCCGGTCGGGCAGGAAGGTCATCGCCCAGGGCGCATCGAAATCGGCGATGACGGTGCGGCCAAAGGGCTGGCCATCGACCACGGTGGCGCGCGATGACGCGTCCGTCTCGTTCGCGGTCGCTCCGTTCGGGGATGGTCCGTTCGGCGCCGGTTCCGTCGGGGATGGACCATTGCCCGAACAGGCGAGAAGCGCCACCGGCAGGATGGCGAGCAGCGGCAATTTCATGATGATCCTCCCCGTCCGGGGCCGCTCTGGCCCCGATTGCCCGAGCCAACGCTTCGACCGGGCTGTTTGTTTTGCAGCTTGTTTCCCGGGAGCGATGCGCGTATAGACTCCGACATTCTCTTACATCGTCGGGTGAAAGAGGCTGCGGGACGGGTTCCGCGGCAGCGCACCGGCACATCTGGAGCTTTCATGGCGGACATCGCCCTTCTGACGCAACTCATCGAACCCGAGGCCAAGGCGCTCGGCTTCGAACTCGTGCGCGTGAAGATGTATGGCGGCACGTCGGACCCGACGCTGCAGGTGATGGCCGAGCGTCCCGATACGCGCCAGCTCAACATCGACGATTGTGCCGACCTGTCCCGCCGCATCTCCGACGTGATGGACGCGCTGGAGGAACAGGGCCGCGACCCGATCGACCATGCGTACCGGCTGGAGGTGTCCTCGCCCGGTATCGACCGCCCGCTGACCCGGCTGAAGGACTTTGCCGACTGGGCGGGGCATGAGGCGCGGATCACGCTGGCCGAGAAGCTGAACGGTCGGAAGCAGTTCAAGGGCGATCTGAACGGGGTCGAGGGCGAGACGGTGTTCATCACCGATGGCGAGGAGGTTCGCCACGCACTGCCCTTCTCGGGAATCGAGGATGCCAAGCTCGTCATGACCGACCGGCTGATCGCCGCGACGGTGCCGCTGTCCGTCGAGGGCGCGGAAGAGGTTTATTATCAGGACGCGCCCGAACAGGACGGCGCCACCACGGAAGGACGGCACTGATGGCTACCGCCATTTCCGCCAACAAGGCGGAACTGATCGCGATCGCGAATGCGGTCGCCTCGGAAAAGATGATCGACAAGGGCATCGTCATTGAGGCGATGGAGGATGCGATCCAGCGCGCGGCCCGTGCGCGCTATGGTGCCGAGAACGACATCCGCGCCAAGCTCGATCCGAACTCGGGCGATCTGCGTCTGTGGCGCGTCGTCGAGGTGGTCGAGCAGGTCGACGACTATTACAAGCAGATCGACCTCAAGGGGGCTGAGAAGCTGCAAAAGGGTGCCGCGATCGGCGACTTCATCGTCGACCCGCTGCCCCCGATCGAATTCGGCCGCATCGCTGCGCAGGCGGCCAAGCAGGTCATCTTCCAGAAGGTCCGCGACGCCGAGCGCGACCGCCAGTTCGATGAGTTCAAGGATCGCCAGGGCGAGATCATCACCGGCGTCGTCAAGCGCGTCGAGTTCGGCCACATCGTCGTCGATCTGGGCCGCGCCGAGGGCGTGATCCGTCGCGACCAGCAGATTCCGCGCGAAGTCGTCCGCGTCAACGACCGCATCCGCTCGCTGATCCTGAACGTCCGTCGCGAGAATCGCGGGCCGCAGATCTTCCTGAGCCGCGCGCACCCCGACTTCATGAAGAAGCTGTTCGCGCAGGAAGTGCCCGAAATCTATGACGGCATCATCGAGATCAAGGCCGCCGCGCGCGATCCGGGCAGCCGCGCCAAGATCGGCGTGATTTCGCACGACTCGAGCATCGATCCCGTCGGCGCCTGCGTCGGCATGAAGGGCAGCCGCGTGCAGGCCGTCGTGCAGGAGATGCAGGGCGAGAAGATCGACATCATCCCCTGGTCGCCCGACACCGCCACCTTCGTGGTCAACGCGCTCCAGCCCGCCAATGTCAGCCGCGTCGTGATCGACGAGGAAGAGGACCGGATCGAAGTCGTCGTTCCCGACGATCAGCTCAGCCTCGCCATCGGTCGTCGCGGCCAGAATGTCCGCCTCGCCAGCCAGCTGACCGCCAAGGCGATCGATATCCTGACCGAGGCCGACGCCAGCGAGAAGCGTCAGAAGGAGTTCGTCGCGAATTCCGAGATGTTCCAGAACGAGCTGGACGTGGACGAGACGCTGGCGCAGCTTCTGGTCGCCGAGGGCTTCGGCGCGCTGGAAGAAGTGGCCTATGTCGAGCTGGACGAGCTGGCCGCGATCGAGGGCTTCGACGAAGACCTCGCGCAGGAGTTGCAGAGCCGCGCGCAGGAAGCGCTGGACCGTCGCGAACAGGCCGCGCGCGAAGAGCGTCAGGGTCTGGGCGTCGAGGACGCGCTGGCCGAGATGCCCTATCTGACCGAGGCGATGCTGGTCACGCTGGGCAAGGCGGGCATCAAGACGCTCGACGATCTCGCCGACCTCGCGACCGACGAACTGGTCGAGAAGAAGCGCGCCGAGCCGCGTCGTCGTGGCGACGATACCCCGCGCGCCGCGCCGAAGGGCGGTATCCTCGCCGAATATGGCCTGAGCGACGAGCAGGGTAACGAGATCATCATGGCCGCCCGTGCGCACTGGTTCGCCGACGAGGACGAACCCGCCGCGGCCGCGGCTGCCGAAGCGGACGCGGAGGGCGACGAAGCCTGATGCCGTTCGTGTCGATCCGTCTGGCGGGCACCGCCTCCAAGCAGCAAAAGGCCGAGATCGTCGCCGACGTGACTCGTTCGCTGGTGGAGCGGCTGGGCAAGAACCCGGCCGCCGTCCAGATCGTGATCGAGGAAATCTCCACCGAGAATTACGGTGCGGGCGGCCAGTTGATCGCCGACCGCGATGCTCCTTCCAACACCCGGGGAGACGCGCATGCGGAACCGGGACAATGAGCGTGGTGGCGTAAAAGCCGCTCCGGCCGGGAAGGGCCGGAGCCCCAGAGCATCGGCGAAGGCAGCCCGCGACTCGATCGACGGGCCGGTCCGCCGCTGCATCCTGTCGGGCGAGCATGACGCGCGGCCGCACCTGATCCGCCTGGCGCTCGCGCCCGACGGCCGGGTGTTGCCCGATGTCCGGGCGAAAGCGCCGGGGCGGGGCGGCTGGATCGGCGTGACCCGCGCCGAGCTTGACCTCGCGATCGCCAAGGGGCGGTTGAAGGGGGCGCTGGCGCGCGCGTTCAAGACGGCTGAGTTCACCATCCCCGACGACTTGCCCGCGCTGATTGCCGCCGCGCTGGAGCGCAACGCGCTCGACCGGCTGGGGCTCGAGTCGCGCTCGGGCATGCTGCTGACCGGATCGGACAAGATTGCGACGGCGGCGCGCTCGGGACAGCTTCATGCCTTGTACCATGCGGCGGACGCTGGCGAGGACGGTTGTCGCAAGCTGGCGCAGGCGTGGCGCGTGGGAACGGACCGTGAAGGTTCGGACCTCAAGGGGTTGGCGTTGCCCGCCACACGCCCCATATTGTCAATGGCGTTGGGCCGCGAAAATGTGGTACATATCGGCCTGACAGATCGTAACGCGGCAAAGCGGGTGAGCGAAGCGCTCGACCGCTGGCTGCATTTTATCGGACCCGACCCTGTGGCAACGCCTTGCGAAACGGCCTCGCAAGGCGCATCGGCGTCCGATCTTTCCGGTGACCGAACGGCCGTGACCGTACACGAGGATTTTGAGTGAGCGAGACCGACAACGACAAGCCGAAACTCGGAATGCGCCAGCCCCTGGGGCTGAAGCGCACGGTCGAGACCGGCAAGGTGAAGCAGAGCTTCAGCCACGGCCGCTCGAACACCGTGATCGTGGAGACCAAGCGTCGTCGTGTGCTGGGTCCGCAGGGCGGTGCCGCGCCCGAGGCGGTCGCGCCGGCTCCCGCCGCTGCGCCGGCGTCCGCGCCCGTGACGGCCGCGCCAGCCGCGCCGCGCCGTCCGGTGCCGTCGAACGAAAGCGCCCAGGAGCGCCAGGCCCGCCTGCTGCGCGAGGCGGAGGAACAGCGCCTCTCCATGCAGGAGGAAATGCGTCGTCGGGAAGACGCCGAGCGCCAGCAGCGCGCCGAGGAAGAGCGCCAGCGCGCCGAAGAGCGTGCGCGGGCCGCCGCCGAGGCCACCGCTGCGCCCGAGCCCGTGGCCGAACCGTCGCCCGCGCCGGAACCCGAACCTGCCCCGGCTCCCGAGCCCGTGGCCGAGCAGCCCGCACCCGCATCGGCTGAGCCGGCGGCCCCGACCATCCAGGTCCAGGCGCGCCCCTTCCGTCCGGTCGAGCGTCCGGTGATCCCGACGCCGGAGCCCCAGGCGGAAGAGCCCAAGGTCGAGACCCCGGCACCCGCTCCGGCTCCGGTCCCTGCGCCGGCTCCCACGCCCGCCCCCGCGCCGGTGGCGGCGAAGCCGGCGCCGAAACCGGCTGCGGCTCCCGCGCCGCTGGTTCTGGGCCACGATCCGTCGATGCCCGCGCCGCGCCGCTTCTCGCCGGTGCAGCGTCCCGAAATCCCCAAGCCCGCGCCCAAGCCTGCGCCCGCTCCGACGCCGGCACCGGCGGCGGCAAGCGCACCCAGCGCGCCCAGCGGCAATGCCGTGTCGGCCCCGTCGGGTGGCGCGCCGCGCGCCATGCCCTCGGGCCAGCCGACGCCGCGCAACGCGCTTCCCGGCCGTCCGCAGCAGCGCGACCGCAAGGGTGACGAGCGTCGCGGCGGCAAGCTGACCGTCAACCGCGCGCTGAACGAGGATGGCGCGCGCGCGCGCTCGCTCGCCGCGCTCAAGCGTGCCCGTGAAAAGGAAAAGCGTGGCTTTGGCGGCCCGCGCGAGCCGCAGGTCAAGCAGGTCCGCGACGTGCAGGTGCCGGAGGCGATCACCGTCCAGGAACTCGCTAACCGCATGGCGGAAAAGGGCGCGGACCTGGTCAAGGCGCTGTTCAAGATGGGCATGCCCGTCACCATGACGCAGACGATCGACCAGGATACGGCCGAACTGCTCGTCACCGAGTTCGGGCACAATATCGTCCGCGTCTCGGACAGCGACATCGATCTGGCGCTCGACACCAGCGAGGATGCGGCGGAATCGCTGAAGCCGCGCCCGCCGGTGGTGACGATCATGGGCCATGTCGACCATGGCAAGACCTCGCTGCTCGACGCGCTGCGCGGCACCGATGTGGTGCGCGGCGAGGCGGGTGGCATCACCCAGCATATCGGTGCCTATCAGGTCACGCTGAAGGACAAGTCGAAGATCACCTTCCTCGACACGCCGGGCCACGAGGCCTTTACCCAGATGCGCGCCCGCGGTGCCGACATCACGGATATCGTGGTGCTGGTGGTCGCGGCCGATGACGGGCTGATGCCGCAGACGATCGAGGCGATCAATCACACCAAGGCGGCCGGCGTGCCGATGATCGTGGCGATCAACAAGATCGACAAGCACGAGGCCAATGCCCAGCGCGTCCGCGAGCGCCTGCTCGAACATAATGTGCAGGTCGAGATGATGGGCGGCGAGACGCAGGACGTCGAGGTGTCCGCGCTCAAGAAGATCGGCCTCGACGACCTGATCGAGAAGATCCAGCTCCAGGCCGAACTGCTCGACCTGAAGGCGAACCCCGACCGTGATGCCGAGGGCAGCGTGATCGAGGCCAAGCTGGACAAGGGCCGTGGTCCGGTCGCGACCGTGCTGGTCACGCGCGGCACGCTGAAGGTCGGCGACGTGTTCGTCGTCGGCGCGGAAAGCGGCAAGGTCCGTGCGCTGGTCGACGACAAGGGTCGTCAGGTGAAGGAAGCCGGCCCTGCCATGCCAGTCGAGGTGCTCGGCCTGTCGGGCGTGCCGCAGGCGGGCGACCTCTTGCAGGTCGTCGAGAACGAGGCCCGCGCCCGCGAGGTCGCCGAGTATCGCCAGAGCGTGGTGCTGCAGAAGCGCACGACCTCGGCCCCGGCCAGCCTGGAGTCGATGTTCTCGGCGTTGAAGGCGAACCAGGCCAAGGAATATCCGCTGGTCGTCAAGGCGGATACCCAAGGCACGGTCGAGGCGATCGTGGCGTCGATCAACAAGATCCAGTCGGATCTGATCAAGGCCCGCATCCTGCACTCGGGCGTCGGTGGCATCACCGAGTCGGACGTGACGCTGGCGGCGGCTTCGGGCGCGCCGATCATCGGCTTCAACGTCCGTGCCAACGCCAAGGCGCGCGAGATCGCCGAGCGGAACAAGGTGGCGTTGAAATATTACGACGTCATCTACGACCTGATCGACGAGATCCGCGCAGGGATGGCCGGTGAGCTTGGCCCAGAGGCGTTCGAAACGGTCGTCGGCCGCGCCGAAATCCGCGAGGTCTTCTCGGCGGGCAAGATCGGCAAGGCCGCCGGTCTGCTGGTCACCGAGGGTGTCATCCGCAAGGCGCTCAAGGCGCGCATCACGCGCAACGACGTCATCATCTACCAGGGCGAGATCAACTCGCTCCGCCGGTTCAAGGACGATGTCGCCGAGGTTCGCGCCGGTCTGGAATGCGGTGTGACGTTCACGCAGAACTTCACCGACATCAAGCCGGGCGATTATCTCGAAACCTTCGAGGTCGAGATGCGCGAGCGGACGCTCTAAGGCGACGGAACGGATAAGGGATGGGGGCCATGACCCGTCGGTACGACGCCCCCATCCCGATCCTGCGCAGTTTCGACGCGGACCATGCGCGGTCCTTCTATCTGGATTTTCTGGGCTTCGAGCTTGTGTTCGAGCATCGCTTCGAACCCGGAATGCCGCTCTATATGGGTATCGCGCGCGGGCCTTGCGTGCTGCACCTGTCCGAACATGATGGCGATGCGACGCCGGGCTCGGCGGTGCGGATCGCGGTGGACGATGTCCATGCGTTCGTCGCCGAATGCCGTGCCAGCGGGCATGGCCATGCCTGTCCGGGGGCACCCTGGCCCGCGCCCTGGGGCATGGACGAGATCGCGCTGACCGACCCGGCGGGCAACCGCCTGATTTTCTATACCGAACGAGATCATGAAGCAGAATAATGAACCCCGGGGCGAGCCCTCGGTCCGCACTTTGCGGGTCGGCGAGCAGGTGCGCCACGTCCTGTCTGAAATCCTGGCGCGCGGCGACGTGCATGACGAGACGCTGGCCAGGCATATGGTCAGCATCACCGAAGTGCGCATGTCGCCCGATCTGCGCCACGCGACCGTCTTCGTAAAGCCGCTGCTGGGCAAGGACGAGGAGGTGGTGATCAAGGCGCTGCGCACCAACACCGCCTATCTCCAGCGCGAGGTCGCGACTCGGGTGAAGATGAAATATGCCGCCAAGCTGAAATTCCTGGCGGACGAGAGCTTCGACGAGGGCAGCCATATCGACTCGATCCTGCGCTCGCCCCAGGTGGCGCGCGACCTGGACGAGGGCGAGGAGGGCTGACGGCGGGGCTGCCCGCGACGGGGGTTTCCCCGGGCCTGCCCCGCTATTCCGCCGGAAAGGTCAACGCGACAATCAGCCCGGGCCGTGCATCCTCCAGGACCAGCCGCCCGCGATGCAGCCGCACGATCGCCTCGACCAGCGGCAGGCCCAGCCCATGACCGGCGCGGCTTCGCGCCTTGTCCAGTCGCCCGAATCGGCGCAACGCGGTCGCGCGGTCCTCTGCGGGGATACCGGGACCGTTATCGGCCACGCTGAGCGTCACGCCCCCCGTCGGTGCCCGCGCCAACGCCACGGCGATCGTCCCGCCCGGCGCGCCATGCTTGATCGCGTTGCCGATCAGGTTGACCATCGCCTGGATCAGCAATTGCCGATCCCCGACCAGACCGGGTGTCGTCGCCGCGACCGTGACGGTCAGGCGATGGCCCGCCTCTTCCGCCACCGGGATCATCATCGTCGCGGTGTCGCCGACCAGCGCCGCCAGATCGAGCGGGGCGAAACCCGCCTGGCGGTGCCCTGCCTCGATCTCGGCGATGCGCAGCAGCGCGGCGAACATGGCGAGCAGGGCGTCGCATTGCGCCAGGGCGTCACGGGCGCGCTGGCCTTGCGCCTCGTCTTGCGTTTCCTCGACCATCAGCGCCAATTGCCCGCGCAACCGTGACAGCGGCGTGCGCAGATCATGCGCGATGTCGTTGGATACGTCGCGCATCGCCTCCATCAACTCGCCGATCCGGTCGAGCATCCGGTTGAACGCCGCCGCCTGACGGTCGAATTCGTCGGCCGATCCGGTGACGGGCACCCGGTGGCGGATGTCGCCGGCGATGATCGCGTCGACGGTCCGGCGCTGGTCGGCGATGCGCCGTCCGACCAGCCGCGAAATGGCGAGGACGCCGCCCAGGCCGATCAGGATGATCGAACCAAAGCCGATCAGATAGATGCGGGTGCGGGTCGTGCGATAATGGTCGAACGGTTCGGTCTCCGCCACCACCGCCAGCCGCCGTCCGGCCCCGGCCTCGCGCACCATCGCGCGGCCGTGCGACAGGCCGGCGATGCCGTCCCGCTGGCGCAGGTCCGACCGCCCCATGGGCAGCGCGTGCCGGAGCGTGATGTTGCCGCCCAGCGGCCGTCCGGCGGGGTCGAGCAGCAACAGGCCGATATCGCCCGTGTCGCGCTGTTGCGACAGCATCGCGATGCGCGCCAGCAGGGTGGCGGTCGGAATCACACCTTCGCCCGTATCGCGCTCCAGCACGAGGTCGCCGGCCATGTCGATGCGGCGATCGACCAACTGCACGACCGCCACGCGCGTCGCGGCATGGATGGACAATCCCGTCGCCACCGTGGCGACGAGGAACAGGATGAGCAGCCCCGCCGTCAGCCGACGCAGGCTGATCCGGCCGAGCAGGCGGACGATCATGGCTTCAGCGAATAGCCGATGCCGCGCATCGTCTGGATCGGATCGTCGCCGCCATGTTCGGTCAGCTTGATGCGCAACCGGCGGATATAGACGTCGACGACGTTGGTCTCCGGCTCGAAATCATAGCCCCAGACGCGTTCGATCAGCATGGCGCGGGTCAGCACCTCGCCCGCATGGCGCGCCAGTTCGGCCAGCAGCTTGAGTTCCAGATTGGCCAGCGTGATCGGCTCTCCGCCGCGCCAGGCGCGAAAGCTGGTCGGGCTGACCACGATATCGCCCGCGCGGATCGTGTCGCTTTCCCCCATGGTCCAGCGGCGTCCGCGCAGCACGGCGTTGATCCGGGCGTTCAGCTCCTCGGCGGCGACCGGCTTGACGACATAATCGTCCGCCCCCGCCTCCAGCCCGTCGACCTTGTCCGACGCCATGGACAGCGCCGTCAGCATGATGACGGGGATGGTGATGCCGCGTTCGCGCAGCGTCTCGACCACCGACAGGCCATCGAGTCGCGGCATCATCCGGTCGAGAATCACCGCATCGAACTGCTCGCGGTCGAGCGCGGCCAGCGCCTGGCGGCCATCGGGCGCATGGGTGACCCGGTGGCCCAGCGCGCGCATCGCCGTGGCCAGGCCCTGCGCATATTCGATATCATCCTCGACGAGGATCAGGTGCAGACTCATCACGCCCTTCCGCTGCTGTCGCGGCCAGCCCTATCCGGCAAAAGTTCCGTGGCAAGACCGGCCTGGCCGTATCGTGCTGGAACAGTCGGGACGGCGCGGACAGATTCCACAGTTTCGCCAATCGCGCCAGCCACGTAGCGCTAGGGCTCACAAGGGGATGGCGTTTTCCGGCTCGCGATGGTGCTGGCCCGATCCCGCAACCGGCCCGACGGCGAGAGGTGTGATATGGCGACCACGACATCGATCATCCTGGACGGCGACCTGTCCGATTGGCGCGCGACCGATCGCATCGATAGCGGGCTGGGCGACGGCTATTCCATCTATGCCAAGAGCGACGGGGCGGACTTCGTCTTCGCGATGACCGCGCCGATCGAGATCGGGGCGAACACCACCGCCTGGCTCAACACCGATCGCAACGGTGCCACCGGCTATCAGGTGTTCGGCTTCGCGGGCGGCGCGGAATATAACGTCAATTTCAACGCCGACGGCACCGTCTCGCTCTATTCGGGCGGGGCGGGCGAGAAGCTGGTGCTGGCGGGGCTGCAGGCGGCGTGGTCGGCCGATCGCAAGACGGTCGAATTCCGCGTGCCCAAATCGATGATCGGCAATCCGCAGGCGATCGACACGCTGTACGACGTGAACGATCAGGTGTTCCTGCCGGGCAGCTATGCGGCCAAGCCCTTCACCGTCTTCAACGACACGGGCGTCACCGCCGACCCGTCGCACCGCGTCGCGATCGTCTGGTCGGAAACGACGGCCAACGCCTATTTCAGCAAGACCGCCTATTCGCAGCTGTTCATGGCGGCGCAGAGCCAGGCGATGCAGGCGGGCACGCCGTTCGACATCATCACCGAGGACGACCTGACCAGCCTCTCGACACTGGCCAAGTATGACTCGATCATCTTCCCCTCGTTCCGCAACGTGCAGGCGGACAAGGCGGATGCGATCGCCCACACGCTGGAACAGGCGACGAAGCAGTTCGGCATCGGTCTGATCGCGGCGGGCGAGTTCATGACCAACGCCGCCGACGGCTCGGCGCTGCCGGGCGACAGCTATGCGCGGATGAAGCTGCTGTTCGACGCCACGCGCGTGACCGGTGGCTGGCCCGCCGATGTGACGATCAAGGCGGTGGACGCGAATCACAGCGTGCTGGACGGCTATGCCAATGGCGAGACCATCCGCGACTATAAGGGCGTCGGTTGGAACGCGTTCACCAGCGTCAGCGGCACCGGCGAGACGATCGCGACCCAGACGGTGAACGGCGAGACCTATGCCGCCGCCATCGCGACCCATACCGGCGGCCGCAACGTCATCTTCTCGACCGAAGCGGCGATGGCGGACGACAATCTCCTGCAAAAGGCGATCGACTATTCGGTCCATGGCTCGGCCAGCACCGGCGGCCTGCGCGTCGGATTGCAGATGACCCGCGATGCCGGGCTGTTCGCGAGCCGCGTCGACATGGACCAGAGCCAATATTCGGACGAGGTGAAGCCGGATGACGGCACGCCGGGCATCTATGACAAGCTGATGCCGATCCTCGACCAGTGGAAGTCGCTCTATAATTTCGTCGGCAGCTATTACGTCAATATCGGTAACGACCCGTCGCAGCAGCGCGCGACCGACTGGTCGGTGTCGGCGCCGGTCTATGCCAAGATGATGGCGGCGGGCAACGAGATCGGGCTGCACAGCTACACGCATCCCGAGGACACCAATGTCCTGACCGCGGACCAGATCGCCTATGAGTTCGGGGCCGAGCGCGCCGAGCTGGAAAAGCAGATGAGCGCCTATCTGGGCCATCAGGTCTCGCTGGGCGGCGCGGCGGTGCCCGGCGCGCCCGAGACGATCGCGACCAGCCAGGAGATCCTGAAATACGTCTCCTATCTGTCGGGCGGCTATACCGGCGTCGGCGCGGGCTATCCCAACGCCTTCGGCTATATGACGCCGGGCAATGCGGCGGACGGCAAGGTGTATCTGGCGCCGAACACCATGTTCGACTTCTCGCTGATCGAATTCCAGAAGAAGACGGTGGCCGAGGCGGAGGCCGAATGGGCCAGGGAATTGTCGACGCTGACCTCGCATGCCGATGCGCCGGTGATCGTGTGGCCGTGGCATGACTATGGTCCCGCCACGTGGACCGGCGACTCGGCGCAGAGCCTGTACGTCACGTCGATGTTCACCAATTTCATCGCCAAGGCGGCGGCGGCCGGTGTCGAGTTCGTGACGCTCGCCGATCTGGCCAGCCGCGTCTCGGCCTTTCACCAGGCGTCGATCACGACGAGCGTGTCGGGCGACACCATCACCGCGCAGGTCTCGTCGTCGCAAGGACTGGGCACGTTCGCGCTGGATGTGGACGGGCAGAAGGCCGGGCAGGTCATCCAGAGCGTCGCGGGCTGGTACGCCTATGACGCGAACAAGGTGTTCCTGCCAAAGTCGGGCGGCACCTATGCCATCACCATGGGGCAGGCGGCGGACGATGTGACGCACATCACCGACCTGCCGATGCGCGCCTCGCTGATCTCGCTCAGCGGCGACGGCCGCGACCTGAGCTTCTCGGTCGAGGGCGAGGGCAAGGTCGTGATCGACCTGAAGGCATCGGCCAGCGACTGGGCGACCGTCAAGGGCGCGACCATGGCCAGCCTGGTCGGCGAGATCCTGACCATCGATATCGGCGCGATCGGCCGGCATGAGGTGACGATCGGCCATGTCGCCAATAGCGGCCCGACCATCACCTCGTTCGGCGGGGCGGATACGGGCAGGATGTCGATCGCGGAGAACGGCACGGCGGTGACCACGATCACCGCGACCGATCCGAATATCGCGCAGGGCGACAGCATCCATTATGCGATCGCCAAGACGGGGGACGGCGCGGCCTTCACCATCGACGCCACGACGGGTGTGCTGAAGTTCGTCGCCGCGCCGGATTATGAGAAGCCGACCGACGCCAATCACGACAATGTCTATGACGTCACCGTCATCGCCACCGATGCGAAGGGCGCGACCGACAGCCAGACGCTGTCGATCGGCGTCACCGACATACAGGGCGTGACCAGGACGGGCACGATCTTCTCCGACACGATCAACGGCACCGCGGAGCAGGACGTGCTGGACGGCGGCTGGGGCAATGACGTGCTCAACGGGCTGGGCGGCAATGACAAGCTGATCGGCGGCTGGGGTAACGATACGCTGGACGGCGGCGACGGCGACGACATCCTGATCGGCGGCTGGGGCAAGGACAGGTTGACCGGCGGGGCGGGCAAGGACGTGTTCCGTTTCGAATCGGCGACGGACAGCCCGGCTTCGTCGTCGCGCGATATCATCACCGATTTCCATTCGGGCGAGGACAAGATCGACCTGTCGGCGATCGACGCCAATACCTCGCTCTTCGCCTGGGGCGACCAGGCCTTCACCCTGTTGACCACGCCGGGCGCGAAGTTCACCGGGGCAGGGCAGCTGCGTTTCAGCTATCAGATGATGGGCGGCAAGGAATATACGATCGTCGAGGGTAATACCGACGCGTTCGGCATGGCCGACTTCTCGGTCGCGTTGCTGGGCCATCACAATCTTACGGCGCATGATTTTTATTTATAATTAGCCGCTAGACACCTGCGTCATGGCAGGAATCGGTTTTCAACTGGTGCGGATGGCGCGCGACGGAGGTGTCGGCGGTGCGGCCGGGGCCGCGCTGCACGGCGCGGTCATTAGTGCCGGGCCCTGGCTGACCACCGCGGTCGCGATGATCGCCTTTCAGCATTGGGCGGCCGACGCGATCGGAGTCCGGGATGCGCAGATGGTGCGGACCGTGCTGATCTATGCGTTCAGCGTGTCGGCGCTGATCGCCGGGCCGATCGCGATCCTGGCGACCCGGCTGGCGGCGGACCGGCTGTTCGCGCGCGACCCCGGCGGCGTGCCGGGCATCATGCTGGTCGCGCTGGCGCTGGGCGGCGGCGGCGCGATGCTCGTCGGGGCGTGGCTGTTCGGCGTGATGGCGCAATTGCCGCTGGGCCGTGCCGGCCTGGCCAGCCTGCTGCTCGGCCTGTTGACCCAGCTCTGGATCGCCTCGCCGATGTTGACCGCGTTGCGCCGCTATCGTGCGGTGCCGGTGGCCTATCTGGTCGGGATCGCGCTCGCGGCGCTGCTGTTCCTTATCTGGCCGCAGCCCGGCGGGACGCTGGCGCTGGCCGGGGTGACCGGCGGGACCGGGGCGGCGCTGGCCGTGCTTCTGGTCCTGCTGCGCCGGGCCTTTGCCGCGCCGACGATATTGCCCGATCGCACGCTGATCGGCGCGCGGCTGGCGCTGATCGTCGCGGCGGCGGGGCTGGCGGGGGCGGTCGCGATCTGGATCGACAAATGGCTGCTATGGTTCGGACCCGACAGCATCGTGGCGCTGGGCCGGTTGCGGTTGAACCCGATCAACGACACGGGCAGCTTTCTGGGCCTGTTGACGATGGTGCCCGGACTGACCCTGGTGCTGATCGTCGGCGAAACGCGGTTCGATCGCGCCTTTGACGACCTGATGGCGCGTTGTACCGGCACTTCCACCCTGGCCCGGATCGAGGAGGCGCGGGGCGAGCTGATCGCCGTGCTGCTCGACGGCCTGCGCCTGCTGGTCCTGGCGCAGATGCTGGTCGCCGGGCTCGCCTGGGTGCTGGCGGTGCCGTTGTTCGAACTGATCGGGGCGGATGCGCGCGGCATCTTCGCCTTTCGCCACACCTCGGCGGGGGCGATCTTCCATCTGGTGGCGATCGGCGCGACGCTGGTGCTGTCCTATTATGACCTGTTCGCGCGGATCGTCCTGATCTGGGCGAGCTTCGCGATCGCCTCCGCGCTGGCCACCTGGGTTCAGATGGATGCGGGATTCGCCGCCTTTGGCTGGGGCTATATGGTCGGAGCGCTGGTCGCCGCCTCGGTCGGGCTGGCGCTGGTCGCCGAGGCGACCGTCAAGCTCGTTTATCTGCTGTTCGTTGGAAACAATCCCGCCGTGGTCGGGCGACAGGGTCGATGGACATGATGGAGCGAAACATGGGGCGACGGACGATGTTCGGCCTGACCCTTGGGTTGGGCGTGTTCGGCACGGCGGCGGCGCGCGGGCCGGCGGCGGAGGCACCGGGTACGGTTCGCCGCTGGGGCGTGGATTACGGCCCGGCCACCGATCCCACGCTGGCGCGGACGATGGACCTGCTGGTGCTGGAGCCGCACCATCCGCGCCCCATTGCACCCCTGCGCGGCCCGGACAGCCGGCTGCTCGGCTATGTCAGCCTGGGCGAGGTGGAGCGCAGCCGCCCCTATCTGTCCATGCTGGACAAGGCCGGTGCGTTGCGCGCGCCCAATCCGCACTGGCCCGATGCGCGGCATGTCGATCTGCGCCACCCAGCCTGGCGGACCGTGCTGCTCGACCGGGTGGTGCCGGAGATCCTGGCCCTCGGGTTTGACGGTATTTTCATGGATACGCTCGACAATGCCGAGGCGATGGAGCGGGACGATCCCCAATCGGCCAAGGGCATGGTGGCGGCGGGCGGTGCGTTGGTCGCGGCGCTGCGCGCGCGATTCCCGACCATCGCGCTGATGCTCAACCGCGGCTATGCGGCCTTGCCCGACGCCGCGCCGCATATCGACTATCTGCTGGGCGAATCGATGGCGTCGCGTTGGAGCTTCGCCGATCGCCGCTATGAGATGCTGTCCGACAGCGATTGGACGTGGCAGGCGGAGCGGTTGCGCGCCGCGAAGCGGCGCAACCCCGCGCTGGGGCTGATGACGCTCGATTATTGGGATCCCACCGATCGCACGAAGGTCGCCGCGCTCTATGCCCGCGAACGCGCGGCGGGGTTCCAGCCCTATGTCGCGACGCTGGCGCTCGACCGCCTGATCCCGGAGCCGAGGGGGTGACGCGGTCCCCGGCGCAGCGCTGGCTGGCGATCGGCCTGCCCATGGCGGCGGGCGTCGGATTGCTGGCGCTCGGCCTCGTGCTGATGCCCGGCGCGCGCGAGGTGGAACAGGCCGCCCGCCGCGCGCTGCCCCGGCCGATCGCGCCGCCGCCTCCCGCGGCCGTCGCCGTACCGCCGCCCTCCACCCCGCTTCCTCCCGATCTGGCGGCGAGTGTACGCACCGCCGATGCCGCGACGCTGGCGATGATGACCCGGACCATGATCGCGGACGGGCGGCCGGTCTCGACGCGGCAGGTCGCCTATGATCTGGTCGCATCGGGCCGTCCGGCAGTGGCGCTGGCCTATATGGCGGCGCGGCCCGATGGACAGGATCCGGCGCTCTGGCCGCTGAAGGTGGAGACGCTGCGCAAAATCGGCCGCCAGGCCGAGGCGGAGGCCTTGCTTGCCGCGGCGGCGCAGCGGGCGGGCGGGATCGCGCCGTCGGCGATCGTGCAGGCGGGCTATGCGCTGAACCGTCCCGACCTCCTGATCGTGGCGGCGCGCCATGGCGCGATTCCGCCGCCCGATGCGCGGCTGGCACAGGATCTGGCGCAGCGGGCGGAAGCGCGCGGGCGAATGGACTGGATCGCCGAACTCGATCGGTTGGGCACCGACTGGCGGTCACGGGACCCCTGGCTGGCCCTGCGCGTGGCGCTGCGACAGGGCGATAGCGCGGCGGCGCAGCGGGCGATCGCCGGGCTGCCCGCCAAGGACCAGGATGCGGCGCGCGGCGCGCTGATGACGCGGACCGGCGACCGGGCGGGGATGCGGGGCCTGCTGATGGCCGAAGCGGCCCGGCCCGATGCGCCGATCCCCGATATCGCCGAGCGGTTGCTGGCCCTGGACGCGCGCGACGATGCGCTGGCGCTGCTGCGCCGCGCGGCGGCGGGCGATCCGCCGACGACGCCGGTGGCGCAACGCCTGCTCTATCTGATGGGACCGCGCCCCGCCGCCGCCGATCGCGACTGGTTGCGCCAGCGCGCGCTGACCGGACCGGCCACCGAACAGGCGCGCTGGCTGGCGCTCTATGCGGAGCGGGACAGGCCGGCCGCCGCGCTGGCCTTTGTCCAGCGGCATCCGCTGGCCGCGCGGACCGATGTCGCGATCACCCGGCTGCAACTCGCGCAGGCGGCGGGCGATCCGGTGGCGGCGCGTGGCGCGATGGCGGCCCTGCTCGACGGGCGGTCGCTCGACGCGGCGACGCTTCGGCGAATCTCGGGGCTGGCCGATGGGCTCGACCCGGCCCAGTCGCGGCTGTTGGCCGAGCGGCGGATCGCGGCGGGCGTGGCGGGACCGCGCGATCGGCTCGATCTGGCCTGGGCCGCGTGGAATGCCGGGGATGCGGCGGGCACGCGCGACTGGTTGCGCGACTATCTCGCGGAGGCGCCAGCGGACCTGCCCGCGTTGCGGCTGATGGCGGATGCGCAGGCGCGGCTCGGCGGCGCGGCGGCGGCGCGTCCCTGGCTGGAGCGCGCCCTGCTTCAGGCGCCCCCGCAGGGCCGGACCCGCGCCGAATTGCTCGATCGGCTGGGCCGTCATGCCGAGGCGCTGGACCTGGTCACGGCGCTGCGCCGCGAATCGCCGCGCGATACCGGGCTGGCGACATTGCAGGCCCGATTGCTGATCGCGGCCGGGCAGCCGACGCGCGCGCGCGCAGTGCTGACGCCGTGATCGTCGCCGACGCCCCCGCCACGGCTGGTCTCGCGCCTCCGCAACTGGTGGTGCCCGACACAGTGTTCGTCGACAACCGGATCGCCGTGCCCGAGGATCCGCGCCTGGTCTGGCCGAGGGATACCGCACTGACGCTGGAACCGGCCGATGGCGAACTGGTGGTCCGGTTCGGTCAGCCGCCCGAGCCGGCTGCGATCGAGCGGTTCCGCCGGGCGGCGGGGCCGGCGATCGGCGACCTGCGCTGGAACGATGTCAGCCTGGTGCTGCGCGCCGCCGCGGGCTGGACGATGGACGCGCATGTCGTCGGGGCCATGCTGGTCGTCGCCTTCCGCCCCGATACGCCACCCGTTCGCGACCGGCCGGTGGCGGATGCGACCGGCGCGCGGGACATGGCGCTGGCGGCGGTCGAGGCCGATCTCGCGGCGGGTTATCCGGGTCGGGGGCGGCGCGAGGCGGCGGCGCTGCTGGCGCGCGATCCCGGCGACCGGCGGGCGGCGCGGTTTCTCGCCGATGCGCGTGCGATGGACGGCGATACCGCCGGGGCCGGACGGGAGTATCGCGCGATCGGGGCCAGCGATCCGGCCGCCGCGCGGATCATCGCCGCCGCCGGCGGACGCGCCGCGATCGGCGTCACCGCGCGCGAGGGCGGCGATCTGGCGCAGGTGGAGGCGGCGGCGCGGGTCGATGCGCCGGTAAGCGGGACGGTCGGCCTGGGGGCCGGACTGCGCCATCTGACCAGCCGGGTCGATCTGGCCGGGGGACGGCGGACCCGCGGCACGACGATGGCGGACGCCGCACTGGCGGTCGCGCTCGGCGATGCGGCCCGGTTGCAGCTCCTCGCGTCCGCCGCGCTGGACGACGGGGTGACGGGGGGCGGCGCGAAGATGACCTATGGCCCGGCCGAGGCGCAGTGGCGGGTCACGCTGACCCGGCACATGCCCGAATATTGGACTCCGGCGCAGGTGCTGGCGGGCGGCTATCTCTCGCGCGCGGCGCTGGGGGGGGCACCTATCGCCTGAACTCCGGGCTGGTCGTGCAGGGGGATCTGGGCGTCAATCGCTATGGCCTGGCGGGGGAGCGGGGGGCGAGCGACACGGTGACACTGGCGGGCGGCATCGAATATCTGATCCGCCGCCGCTATCCGTTGCTGGGGCTCAGCTACCGGGTCGAGGCCGAATATGTGCAGCGCATGGTGGCGGGCGGCGACGGACAGCTGCTGATCCCGCTGGCGGACCGCGAGAATCACACGGTGCAGGCGATGCTGGGCGAGGCGATCGGCCCGGTCCAGTTGACCGGGCTGGCCGGATGGACGGTCGATCGCTTCGGTGGCGAAGGGCCCAATGCCAGCCTGGCCGCCGTCGCGCCGGCCGGATTGCAGTGGCGGATCGAGGCGTCGGGCGGCGTGACGTCGATCAGCCGTCCGGGCTTTTCGGGACAGCAGCTGTTCGCCCGGGCCCAACTGACCCGCAGCCTGGGGAGTCCGCGATGAGCGTGCGTGACAGTCACGAGGGACGGGTCGTCATCCGGTGGCGGCAGGGCGTGCGGATCGTCCTGGAACTGCTGGTGGTCTTTGGCGTGCTGGTCGCGCTCGACCATGCGCTGACCGGTGGGGTCGGTTTCGCGGGGGTGCAGCCCAGTCCCTATTGGATACCCGTGCTGGTGATGGCGCTGGCCTATGGCACCGGGCCGGGGGTGGCGGCGGCGATGATCGCCTCCGCCCTGTGGCTGGCCGGCGCGCATGACGATATGGGCGGGCGCGATTATCTCGACTGGCTGCTCCATGTCTCGATCCCGCCGCTGCTCTGGTGCGTGGTCGCGGTGTCGGTCGGCGAGGTGACGCTGGTGCGTCGGCGACGCCTGGCCAAAACGGAGCGGCGCGCGGTGCTGGCCGTGCGCGATATCGCGCGGCTGACCGACGCGCATGAGCGGCTGACGCGGACCAATGGCGTGTTGCAGCGCCGGATCGCGACCGATCCGCACGCGCTGGGCCGGATCGTCGCCATCGCGACCGGGCTGGCCGCGCTTGACCCGGCGGCGCGACGCGGCACCATCGCGCAGTTGATCGCGCTGGCCGGACATAGCGAGGATTTCACCTGCTACCGGATCGGCCCCGATGGCGCGCGCGCCTGGCTGCGCGGCGGCGCGGTGCAGGGGGTGACGCTGGGCCGCCCCGACCAGTTGCCGACGGCGATGATCGCGGCGGCGGGCGGCGACCGGCGCGTGCGCCATGTCGCGCGCGCGGCCGATCGCGAATGGCTGGCGGGGCTGGGGGTGGCCGCGGTCCTGCTGGAGGATGGCGAGGGCGCATTGGCCGGCCTGTTGCTGTTCCATGACCTGCCGTTCGAGGATTTCACCGCGCATCGCATCGCCCATCTGGTCGAGATCGCGGCGTGGCTGGGGCCGATGCTGTGCGATGCGACGGCCGGTCGGGCGGTACGCGCCGCCGGGCTGGTCGCATGACCGCGCGCTACGGCGCGATCGCCATTCTCGATCTCGCCTGGATCGTGCTGGCGATGACGGTCGGGCTGGGCGCGGGCGCGGCCCTGCTCGGCCATGCGGTGGCCGTGATCGGCACCTATGCGCTGTGGTTGCGCCAGGACCCGCATGGCGGCTTTGCCGCCGCGTTGCTCGGGCTGATGGGGCCGCCGGGATTGATGCTGGGGCAATGGCTGGGCGCGGGGGCCGAGCGGTGGCGGATCGTTCCGCCGGCGAGCGACGACGATATCCCGATGCTGGGCCGCAGGCCCGGCATCCGGCGGCGCGGCGCCGCGCGGGAGGTCGCGCGACTGCTCGACGGGCGGATTCAGTATCCGCAGTCGTCGGGACTCGATTCGCTGGTTACGATCCTGCGCCACGGCGCCGTGGCGGAGCGTCGCCGTGCGCTGGAAACGGTGGTGCGGTCGTTCGAGCCGGGCCTGTCGCCGCTGATCGCGCAGGTGCTGAACGATCCCGACCAGACGATCCGTGCGCTGGCCGCCGCCGCCTCGGCCCGGATCGTTCAGAACCTGGCCGAGCAGCGTGCGGGTCTGGAGGCGAAGGTCGTGGCGGGCGATGACGAGGCGCGCGAGGCGCTGGCCCGTTTGCTCGCCGATCATGGTCGCGCGAACCTTCTCCTGTCGGATACGCAGCGCGGCCATATGCGCACCGAGGCGGCGGCGCTGTTCGCCTGCGGTAATCAGGCGGACGAGGCCGAGCGGCTGGCGCTGGAGGCCGCCTGGACCGCGCGCGATTATGCCGCGATCGACCGGATGCGCGCGACCCGCGACGACGACGATTCGCGCTGGTGGCGGGCCGAGGTGGCGCGATGAGCGCGTGGGATGCCGATGTCTGCCTGATCGTCGAGGGTGCCTATCCCTATGTCATCGGCGGGGTGTCCGGCTGGCTTCAGGACCTGATCTCCAATTTGCCCGAGATTCGCTTCGCGGTCGTCGCGATCAAGCCGGGGCCCGCGCCGCTGCCCTTTCGCATTGCGCCGCCGCCCAATGTCGTGCTGGTGCAGGAGATCGGCCTCGCCCCCGCCGCCGGAGCGCCCCAGCCCATCCCCGACAGGACCGCGCGGGCCATCGCCGATGCGCTGATGCTGTTCGTCGCGACCGGGCGGCGAGAGGCGATCGCGACGCTGCTCGATCTGTTCGCGGGGATGCGGCGGGTGCCCGATCCCGGCGATATCCTGGCGCATCCCGCGACCTTTCAGCGGTTGCAGCGCCATTACCGCGCCATCCTGCCGCGCGCGTCCTTCCATCATTATTTCTGGGCGATGCGGGTGTTGCTGGGCGGCCTGCTCGCGGTGCTGACCGCGCCCCTGCCGCGCGCGCGGGTCTATCACACCATCTCGACGGGCTTTGCCGGCCTGTTGGCGGCACGGGCGCGGCACCAGACGGGGCGGCCCGCCTTCATCACCGAACATGGCATCTATCTGCTCGAACGGCAGATCGAGGTGATGATGGCCGACTGGATCGGTGACCAGATCGACACCGGGCTGGCGCTGGAGCGCGGGGTGCGCGACCTGCGCGACCTGTGGGTGCGCGCCTTCACCAGCTATGCCGAGGCCTGTTACGCCGCGTGCGATCCGATCGTGGCGCTCTATGGCGAGAACAACCGGGTGCAGCACCGGCTGGGCGCGGCGGCGGAGCGGCTGCGGGCGATTCCCAATGGCGTCGATGTCGGCCGCTTCGCGCATCTGGCCGATGCCCGCGACCTCGCGCGCCCGGTCGTCGCGCTGCTGGGCCGGGTGGTGCCGATCAAGGACGTCAAGACCTTCATCCGCGCCGCCGCCATCGTGCACGAGGCGCGGCCCGATATCCGCTTCGCGGTATTGGGGCCCGAGGACGAAGACCCCGAATATGCCGCCGAATGCACGATGCTGGTCGCCGAACTGGGGCTGGGCGAGGTGCTGTCGTTCGAGGGGCGGGTGCGGATCGAGGACTGGATGGCGCGCATCGACCTGCTGGTGCTGACCAGTCTGTCCGAGGCGCAGCCGCTGGTCATCCTGGAGGGCGGGGCGTGCGGCATCCCCGTGGTCGCGCCCGATGTCGGCAGTTGCCGCGAGATGATCGAGGGGCGCGGCGGTGCGGATGGCGGGCATGGCGGGATCGTGACGCCGTTGGTGAATCCCGCCGCCACCGCCGCCGCCATCCGCCGTATCCTGGACGACCCGGAACTGCGCCGGTCGATGGGCGAGACGATGCGCGAGCGGGTGAAGCGCGATTACGACCACCCCACGATCATCGGCGCCTATCGACGGCTCTATGGGGAATTGGCCGCGCGGGACGACTGACGCGGGCGGCCTGTCCGGGCGCGCCGCCCGGGATCTAGCGGGGAGCCGCCGGGCTTCCCCCGGTCACCACCGCATCGCTCAGTTCGGTGAATGACGGCGCGGGCAGGGCGGGGGCCGGCGTGACCGGCACTGCCTGGCCCAATGTCCCGGGCGGTTCTGCGATGGCGGCGGGCCGGATCGCGGGTGCGGTTGCGACCGGCAGCATCGCGGGTGGTTTCGCCGTGGCGTCGGGGCGCGAGGCGCGGTCGATCGGCGCGAGCAGCGGGTCGAACGGGCCGAACACCTGTTTCTTCACCGCGCGGGCATTGGCGGCGGGATCATAGACCGCCACCCCGGTTTCCAGCAGCCCCGCCTGCAACCGCCCCAGCGTCGCCAGCAATCGCGCCTGCGCGACATAGCCCGCATAGCGCGCATTGGTCGCGACGATCTGCGCGTTGAGCAGCCGCTGTTCGGAATCCAGCACCTCGAAATTGGAACGGAATCCTTCCTGGAACCCGCGCTTCACACCGGTCAGCGCGGCCTCGGCCGCCTCGGTCGCGATCCGGCCCGATATCTGTTGCTCGCCCGCCGCGACCGCCTGGTTCCACGCGTCCTGCACCTCGGTCAGCGCCTGGCGGCGGGTCGTTTCGGCCTCGAACCCCAGTTGCTGGCGCTCGGCGACGGCGGCGCGGATCCGCGATCCGATCAGCCCGCCCGCCAGCAGCGGCATCGTCACGCTGATCCCGCCCGTCGCCTGCGCGCCCGCGTCGCGCAGTTGATAGGAATAGGGGCTGGCATAGCCATAGCCGCCGGTCAGCGCGACGATCGGCGCGCGCTCGGCCCGCTGCGCCGCGATCCGCGCGTCGCCCGCGCGCGCCGCCAGCGTCGCCTGCCACAGCGCGGGGCTTTCCTTCTCGGCGACCTGGAACGCGGTCTCCAGCGTATTGGGGAGTCCCGGCAGCGGCGGCGGCGGGGCCAGCCGCCCGGGGTTGCGGCCGACCAGCGCGGCGAAGCGCGCGCGGCTGGATTGCAGATTGGCCTGTGCCTGCGCCAGTTGCGCGCGGATGATCTCGCGCTGCGCCTGGGCCTGGGCGATATCGGTGCGGGTCAGGTCGCCGCCCCGCTCGCGCGCGACCGCCTGGTCGACCTGCCGGCCATAGCTGTCGAGCGAGCGCGTCTGGATCGCAACCAGCGCCTGGTCGCGCAGGACCGAGGCATAGGCGTCGACCACGCCGTACAGGATCATATTCTCGGTCTCGCGCAGCCGCTCGCGCCCCGCCAGCACGGTCGCTTCGGCGGCGGAGACCTGCGCGGCGGTCCGGCCGCCGTTGAGCAGGATCTGCGAGGCGGAGATGGTCGCGCCCATCGTCCGGCTGCGCACCGTGCCGAACTGGTCGAGCATGGTGCGCTGGTCCTGCTGGCGATATTGCATGTTCAGGTTGAGGCCGACGGTCAGGCGATAGGGCGATCCCGCCTGGACGATCTGTTCGTCCAGCGCGCGCAACTGCGCCCGTCCGGCCTCCAGCGTGGGATTGGCGCGGTATGCATCGGCGATCGCCCGGTCGAGCGTTTCGGGATCATGCATCTCCTGCGCCAGCACGGGCGTGGCGGCCAGCAGCAGCGGCAGGGTCCAGAGGCGGGGATCAGCGTTCATGGAAGGACCGTGAAAAGGCCTCGGTCAGCGGATCGAGCAGATATTGCAGCGCGCTTCGCTTGCGCAGCGGCACGGTGACTGCCACCGGCACGCCCGCGCGAATCCCGGTGTCGCCGCCGCGCACCGCCGCGATGCGCGCGATCTGGTCGCGCGGCACCGCGATCTCGGCGCTGAAATAGCTGTGGCCCGAGGCTTCGTCGCGCAGCGCGTCGGCGGAGACCGAATGGACGGTGCCGGTCAGGATCGGCAGGCCGCGATCGTGCAGCGACAGGAACTTCACCTCGGCCGGGCGGCCGGCCACCACGCCGTCGATATCGCCGGGCGCGAAACTGGCGCGGACGATCAGCGGCGCGGCGTCGGGCACGATGTCGAGGATCGGCTGCCCCGCCTGAATCACCCCGCCCACCGTAAAGACGCGCAGCCCGACCACCCGGCCGGAGACGGGGGCGCGGATTTCGGTGCGGGCGAGCTGGTCGCGCGCGGCGGCCCATTTGGGCTGCATCTCGTTCAACTGGAACTGGGTGTCGCGCAGCGCGGTGGCGGCATCCTCTACCTGACGGCGGCGACTTTGCACCATCTGGGCGCGGGTCTGGCCGATCTGTTCGCGCGCGGCGGCCGAGCGCGAACTGTAATCGGCATCGGCCCCGTCGAGCTGCTGTATCGAGCGTTCGATCGCGCGGACCGTATTGCGCGAGACATAGCCCTCATCCGCGAGTTTGCGGGTGCTTTCCAGTTGCTGCATCAGGCTGGCGCGCTGGCGGGCGGTCGCCTGCGCCTGTGCGTTATAGCCGGTCGTCTGCTGCCCGACCTCGGCCGCCTGCTGGCGGAGCACCTGGTCCCCGGCGGCCAGGGCGGCGTTGCGGCTGTCCAGCTGCGCGCGTTGCAGCGCCTGTGCGCGGGCGACCAGCCGGCGGTCGTCGCCCGTGGCGGCGGCGAACTCGGCGGGCCAGGCGATCGGGCGGCCGGCAATCTCCGCCTCCAGCCGCGCGCGCTGTGCCTGAAGATCGATGACGCTGGCGGCGAGCGCGCGTTCGCTGGCCGCGACCTCGGCCCCCTCCAGCCGGAACAGGATGTCGCCCGCGCGCACATGCTGCCCGTCACGGACCAGCATCGCCTTTACGATACCGCCGTCGCGATGCTGCACGGTGCGGCGATTGCCCGAGACGGTGACCTGGCCCTCGCCGGCCGCCGCCGCGTCGAGCCGCGCGATCGCGGCCCAGCCAAAGCCGACGACGAAGAACAGGATGGCGATGATCGCGCCCACCCGGATCGCCATGCGCGGCGAATCGTCCAGCGCCAGCCGGTCGGCGATCTGCGCGCGGGCGGTCATCGTGGCATCCCCGTGGTGACGAACCCGGCGTCGCCGCCGTTGCGTGGCGGAGCCTGGGTCGGGTTTTCTGCCGAAGCTTGCGGGCGGATCACCTTGGCCCGCTCGTCGAACAGCTGCACCTTGCCATCGCGCAGCAACAGCACCTTGTCGACGATCTGGAGCAGGCCGGTGCGGTGGGTCGACACGATCACTGTCGCCTGGCGCGCGCGGAGCGCCTGGATGCACTGGGCCAGCCGCGCCTCGCCCTCGCTGTCGAGATGGGCATTGGGTTCGTCGAGCAGCAACAGGGTCGGTCGCCCGAACATCGCGCGGGCGAGCGCCACCGCCTGGCCCTGTCCCGCCGACAGCCCGGCCTCGCCCCGATCGAGCATCGTCGAATAGCCCTGCGGCAATTGCAGGATCACCTCATGCGCGCCCGCATCCTGCGCCGCGGTGACGACGGCGGCGTCCAGCGCCTCGCTCTCTCCGTCGAGCAATCCGCGGAACCGCGCGATATTGGTGTGGACGGTGGCGGGAAGCAGCGTCGGCGCCTGCGGCATGAAGCCCAGATGGCGGCCGAGCTGTTCGCGATTCCAGTCGGACAGCGACGCACCGTCGATCCGCACCTCGCCCGCATCGGGAGCCTGGGCGCCGGCCAGCACGCGCAACAGCGTCGACTTGCCCGCGCCGCTGGGGCCGACCAGCGCGATGACCTCGCCCGGATTCACGGTGAAGGCGATGTCGGACAGGATCGTCCGGTCGCTGCCGGGCGCCTTGACCGCCAGCGCGCGGACCTCGATCCGCCCGGTCGGCGCCGGGAGGGTGGTCGGGGCGCGGTCCGGCCCCGCGTGGCGGCAGAAGCCGTCGAGCGATCGCCATGCCTCGCGCGCGGCGGTCAGCGGCTTGATCGCGCCCAATATCTGCTCGACGGGTTGCAGCGCGCGGCCCAGCAGCAGCGAGGCGGCGAAGATCGCGCCGCCCGAAATCTCCTGCCGCACCGCCAGCCATGCGCCCAGCGCGAGCGCCAGCGATTGCAGCAACTGGCGCAGGAATTTGGTCACCGCGAGGAACTGGCCCGACGTGGCCGCCAGCGCCGCCTGACGCCGCGCCAGGTCGGCGCGCTCCAGCAGATGGCGGGTGACCAGCGCGTCGCGCATCCCCAGCACCTGCATCACGTCGGACGCGATGATCGACGCGTCCTGTTCGCGTTGCGCCAGCGCGGTCCGGCCGCGCAGCGCGACGACGCTGGGTTCGGTGATGCGCTCGCTGGCGATGGCAATCGCGCCGAGCAGCAGGGCGCTGACCAGGGTCAGCACGCCGATCCAGGGATGCAGCAGGAAGGCGATGAGGATGTAGATCGGGGCCCATGGCGCGTCGAACAGCGCGACGACCGGGGTGCCGGTCAGCGTGCCGCGCACCGTGTCGAAATCGCGCATCGCCTGCGCGCGCTCGGCGACCGAGCCGCCGGGCGTGCCGAGGATGCGCAACAGGATGGCCGGGGCCAGCCGCCGTTCCAGCCGGATGCTCGCGCGCAGCAGCAGCCGCATGCGCACCGCGTCCAGGATCGCATAGACGCCCAGCGCAACGACCAGGATCAGCGTCAGCAGCGCCAGCGTGGGAACGCCGCGTGTCGGCACCACCCGGTCATAGACCTGGAGCATGAAGATCGAGGGCGCGAGGTTCAGCAGGTTGATGAGACCCGAGAACAGCGCGGCGGCGATCAGGTGCGGGCGACAGCCACGCACCACCGGCATCAGGCCGGCGGCGCGTGAATCGGGGGACAGGCCGGAGTCGGGCGGCGACATGCCCTGACTCCTACAGCGCAAGAGTAAGCGAAGCGTTCACAGGCGGGGGGCTTCGTCGGCGCCCGCCTGACGGGTCTCTAGGGTGCGTCTGCATTTGCAGGATTTCCATGAGGCGAGAGTTCTGATTCAAGGTTGGTGAAGGAGCCAGGCCTTGAGCAGACGGACGCTGACGGACGAGCAATGGGAGCGGATCGCGGGTTATCTCCCAGGCCG
>NZ_JAVSCQ010000019.1:0-69568 GCF_040560405.1 Facivitalis istanbulensis | reverse complement strand
TCGGACGCCTGAAGGACTGGCGCCGCGTCGCCACCCGCTACGATCGGTGCCCGACCGTCTTCCTCTCCGCCATCGCGCTCGCTGCAACCGTCATCTTCTGGCTGTGATCAACGAGTCCTGACCCTAGACGGTGGAAACCTTGTTCGGCCGGGCGCGGACTTGCCGTCGATCAAGCCGGGCGATGGTTCATATATTCGACGACGCGATGCCGGGCACCCCCGCTGCGACGACGAAATCGGCGATGGTCCGCGCCGTGCTTTGCGGATCGGCGGGATTGTCCAGCCCGACGAACCGCACGTCGCATCGGTTGCGGTCGATCGTTGCGGCGGCATAGCCCCGGACCGCGTTCTCGCCGAAACGGAACCCCGCCGCCCGGGCGATGCTGCGCTTGAACAGCGGATCATGGTTCTTGCTGGTCAGCGATCCGCCGACGAATTCCGCCGCGATCGGCGGCCCGTCGCGAAGGTCGGGGTCCAGCATATCGGCGGCGGCGAAGGCATGGATGTCGCCGCTCATCACCACCGGATTGGCGATCTTCGCATCGCGCCAATGGCGGAGGATGCGGTCGCGCGTGGCGGGATAGCCGCCCCAATTGTCCACGGTATAGACGTCCGGTCCGGTATCCGGCTGCCGGGGGTTGAGGCGCGGGCAGTCCGCCATCAGCGTCTGCTGCGCCAGCAGGTTCCACCGCGCGCGCGATTCCGTAAACGCCTGTTTCAGCCATGCCTCCTGCCGCATGCCCAGGATCGAGCGGGCCGGGTCATGCCGTTCCGCGCAATCCTCCACGATCGTCCGGTAATCGCGATGCTGCGCCAACAATTCGGGCGGCTGGCAGGGGTGGCCGGAGCGGTATTGGCGGTCATCGATCAGCTGGAACTCGGCCAGCCGCCCCCATTTCAGCGTCCGGTACAGTTGCGCATTCGAACCATGCGGCTGTTGGGCGGCGCGCAGCGGCAAATGCTCCCAATAGGCCTGATAGGCGGCGGCGCGGCGGCGCAGGAATGTGGCGGGATCGTCATTATGCTCGTCCAGCGCGTCGGCATAGTCGTTCGCGACCTCATGATCGTCCCAGATCACCGCCCAGGGGGCGGCATGGTGCGCCGCCTGCAACAAGGGGTCGAGCTTGTAGGTCGCATAGCGGACGCGATAGCCGGGGACATCGACCGGTTCGGGATTGAGGTGGATGCGCACATCGCGCTCCGGCGGGTTCTCATAGATATAATCGCCCAGGAACAGCACGAGGTCCGGCATCTCGGCCGCGATCAGGCGGTGCGCGGCATACTGCCCCGCCTCATATTTCTGACAGGAACCGAAGCAGAGGCGCAGCCGGTCGACATCCTGATCGAAGGCCGGGGCGGTACGGGTGCGCGCGACCGGACTCGCCTCGCCATTGGCGACGAACCGATACCAGTAATCGCGATCGGGGCGCAGCCCGCGCGGCTCGGCATGGACCGAATGGCCCCAGCGCGGCTCCGCGATCGCGGTCCCATGTGCGGCGATCCGGCGGAACCCCTGGTCCTCGGCGATCTCCCAGCGCACCGGGACCGCGCGATCCGGCATCCCGCCATCCCCTTCCAGCGGGCGGGGGGCCAGGCGGGTCCAGAGCACCATGCCATCGGGCGTCGGATCGCCGGACGCCACGCCCAGCGTGAACAGCCGCTCGCCGGAAAAGCCGGCCGCGCGCGCCGCGACCAGCACCAGCCCGGCCGACCCGGCCAGAGCCGCACCGCGCAGCACGACGCGGCGATCAGGATTGTTGAAGAGCGTGTCCGTCATCGCGACCTCGGGCATGAAGGGTGATCTGGTCCGGCAGGATGTCGGCGCGCAAGCCGAAATTCACGCGAAGCGCTTCCAGGAATTCACCCGGATCGTCGGTGAGGAACCGGCCGCCAAGCCGCACATCGCCCGCCGCGGGGTCGGCCAGCACGATCGGCTTGCGCAGATAGCGGTTATATTCCGCGATCGCTTCGGACAGCGTCTGCCCTTCGAAAATCACTTCGCCCTCGCGCCATGCCGACCGGACGCGGATAGCGTCGTCGCTGATCCGCTCGGGCGGCGTCGCACCCTCGGCCGACACGGAGAGGCGCTCACGCCGTTGCAGGGGCAGTGCGCGGCCGCCATGCCCCGTCGTCAGGCTGGCCCGCCCCCGGATGGCGACGACATCGGCTTTTTCGGGCGCGGTCAGCCGGACATCGAACGCGCCGCTGCCCAGCCGCAACTCGGCGGGGCCAGCCCGCACCGTGCACACCGGCGCGCCCGGCGCGAGATCGATCAGAAGCTGCCCCCGATCGAGTTCGACCTCCAGCCCGTCATCCGCCCGCCACCAGCGGACTCGGGTGGCGGTATTGAGGTTCAGGCAGGTCTTCTCGTCGATGAAGAACCGCCGCCTTTCCCCCACGGCGGTCTCGATGACGTTCGCCGCGGCGCGCTGCACGGCCAGGATCGTCCCGCCCGCCACCGCCAGCGTGCCCAGCCCCGCCGCCTGGACCAGGCGACGCCGGGTCGGCCGCGTGAGCGCCGCGCCCACATCATCGTCCCCGGCGACTGCATCCGGCTCCGGATCGGCCGGCCGCTCGCCGATGCGGGAAAAGCGATCGAGCTGCCGCCATGTCCGGTCCGCGCGGATGAAGGCGATGGCATGCGCCGGATCGGCGGCGCGCCAGGCCTCGAACGCGGCGCGATCGGCCCGGCCGCTGTCCAGCGCCGCCAGCCATTCGGCCGCGTCGCGCGCGATCTCATCCTGACGCTGCTGGTCGTTCAACGAATTCGGCCCGTCCTGATTTGCAAAGGGGCGTTATGTCCGATGCACGAATGCGAAAAAACCGCCATTATGGGTGTCAGGCTTTCCGTAGAGTCTGTTGCAGCGCGGGTTCGCCGGGTGCCTGTTCCGCGCTCGCGCGCATCGTGCGCGACAGCAGCTCGATACCGCGGGCCAGTTGCTTCTCCACGGTGGACAGGCTGAGCCCCAGCTTCTCGGCGATCGCCCGGGGCGGCATGTCGTCGAACTTGCGCATCAGCACCACGCGACGGCAGGCGGGGGGCAGCGCGTCGATCCCCGCCGTCAGGCGCCGCCATTCCTCGCGTCCGGCGGCCACCGCGAAACTGTCGGGCAAGGGATCGGCGAGATCCAGTTCCTCCAGCCCCGCAAATTGCCGGATGGGAACGATCCGCGCCCGCCGCATCCGCTGCAACGCGCAATTCCGGATGATGCGCACGGTATAGGCCGCCGGATTGGCGATCCCGTCCCAGGCCGTAAGCTGGAAAAGCTGCACATAGGCTTCCTGCACCAGGTCGCGCGCCTCGTCCTCGTCCGCCGCCCAGCGGCGTGCCTGCCGCAACAGGTCGGGTTCGTGCGGCAGGATGGCGGACGCGAACCATGCGTCGATCGGGCGAAGCCAGGACATCGGACAGCCTGAAATGGAAGCGGGACCATCCGGCTAGGCCGCCAATGATACGCCCCTGTGACACCCACCCGGCCATTATGCCAGATGGGCGGCTTTCCCGTCGTTTTTTCCGCAGGAGAGCCGCCCATCCGCCATGCGGCCGAGTCATTTGCGGACAGGCGGCTTGAACACCACGCCGAACCATATCGTCCGCCCGACCGGATAGCGCGTCTGCAGCAATTCCCGGTCCTGCCCCAGATGCGCCTCGAACGCGGTCTTGGTCAGGTTCTGGACCTGTGCGGTGAGCTGGACCCAGGGGCGGACATAATAGCTGGCCTGCAAATCGATCTGGTCGCGCGAATCTGCCCAGATGTCCCGCCATGCGACCTGCGAATCGACCGACACCGGCGACGCGCCGATCCGGTTCCACGCGAGACGCACGTTGAGCGGCCCGGTGCTGTAATAGAGCGAGGCGTTGTAGATATGGTCCGGCTGGTTGAACAGCGCGCCGATCCGCCGGGCACCGCCATCATCCATGATGAAGTCGAAATGCCCCTCCAGCCAGGTCGCGTTCAACGAGACGCCCAGATCCCCGAGCGGTCCCGGCAGGAAATCCAGCTTGTCCCTGATCGCCTGGACCTCCAGCCCCTTGATCGCCGCGCGCGACGCATTGACCGGCTGCGACACCGTGGCGGAGGTGTAGGTGACGCCGTCAAACGCATAGTTGTTGAACGTACTGGTCCTGTTGAAGATCTCGTCGCGAATATCCTTGTAGAACAACGCAGCGGAAAGCAGGCCGCCATGGTCGACATACCATTCGGCCGAAAGATCATAGTTCCAGGCGCGACGTGGTTTCAGCTCGGGATTGCCCTGGCTGACGCTCAACGTCGCGGTGCCGTCGTTGGAATAGGTGGTCGTCGCGCCATATTGGCCATAGTCCGGGCGACCGATCGTCTCGCTGATCCCGGCGCGCAGCTTCACCGCGCCCGTCACGTCCCAGGTCGCGATGGCGGAGGGCAGCGCATAGGCATAGCTGCGCGCGCGGCTGAGCAACGCACTGGTGCCGTTGACATGGGTGGTGACGCCGATCGCGGTGCTGTCATAGCGCAGTCCCGCCTGGAGGTTGAAGCTATCCGCGCGCCAACGGACCTGTCCATAGCCGGCCGTGATCGATTCCCGGAGCGCATAATAGCCGCTGTTGCTGTCGGACACGCGGCCGCCATTCTCGCGGAACCAGTCGGGGTGATCGGCCAGCACGGCCGCCGCCTTGGCCTGATCGATCAGGTAGAAATTGATGCCCGTCGCCATGATCGGCCGCAACACGGTCGGCTGCGCATATTGGTCGAGAGTGCCGATCGATGCGGCCGATGCCGCATTCTTCGCGAACCATTCGCGATAGTTCAGCCTGTTGTCGACCCGCGTCAGGGTCTGATTCACCCCGAGGTCGAGGCCAAGGCCCCGGTCATTCTCGTCGAAGTTCCAGCCGAGATCGCCCCGCAGCGATCGCACCGTATTCTCGATCGCATAATCGATATTGCGCCAGTATCGCGGACCGTAATTCGCGGCATTCGCCGCCGCCGCCGCGTCGTTCATCGCGATATAGGGCACGCCGCCGATCGTCTGATAGCCATAGCCATAGGCCGCGCTGTTCGAGGTCTTGGCCGAAGTCGCGGTGATGACCATGCCGGTGTTCCATTTGTACATCCAGCGGTCTTCGCTGTAACGCGCGCTGGAGTCCGATACGCCGACCTTCAGCTTCAGCTTGTCGTCGAAATCATAATGCGCCGTTCCGTTGAGGAACCAGGTGCGCCGCTTTTCGGGCTGGGCAACGAGGCCGAGCTGGTAATTGCCGCTGGTCAGCGTGCCGGTATCGGCGGTCGCGCCCGGTTTGTAGCCCGAGGCGGGCAGCGCCAGTGCCTCGTACCGGTCCTCGTCGGACATTTCGTGATAATAGCCGGCAAACACCGTAAGGCCGAAATGGTCGCCGGGCCGATATTCGAACTTGCCGTTGACGCTATAGCGTTCGCGCCGTTCGTCGAACGCATAATCCTGCACCCGCACCGGCACCGCCGCACCGGTCGAGGCGGCGATATCGGCGGTCTGGGCGCCCGACGCCTTGTAATAGGTCCAGCCCGCGCCCCCGCTATCCCCGGGCAGGCTGGCGAGCGCGGAGGCGTGAAGCTGCTGATATTCTCCCGACAGGACCAGCCCGAACTGGTCGCCCGCGCCGAAGGTCAGCGCGCCGGTCGCGCTCGCCCGGATATTGGCGCCGCGGTCGGGCACCACCTTACCGTCCTGCGACGTCCAGCCGCCCAGCGCCTGCGCGGTGAAGAAATTGCCGGTATCGAAGGCGCTCTTCGACACCAGGTTCAGCTGACCGCCCAGCGCATGGGGATCATATTGTGCGGTCACCGTCTTGATCGCCTGGATCTCGCTCACCAACGTCGCGGGAAGCATGGCGAGTTGCGCGCCGCGATAGCTGGAGTCGGCGCTGGCGACCTGCGCCCCGTCGACCGTCACCAGATTGTACCGGCTGTCGAGGCCGCGCATGGTGACATATTGGTAATTGTCGTGCCCGCGCGAGGAATCGCGGTCGGAAATGACCGACAGGCCGGGGATGCGGCGCGCCGCCTCGACGATGTTCACGTCGGGAAGCTGGCTGACCTCGTCCTGGCTGACCGCGTCGATCACCTGGTCGCTGTTGCGCTTGCTGGCCAGTGCGCGCCGGTTCGACAGGCGGTAGCCGGTCACGACGACCTCGCCGCCATCGCCCGCGTCCCGCGCGGCGGAGATCGCCTGTGCGCTGGCCGGCCGTGGCGCGGTGGCGGCCAGGAGGATGTGGTCGCTGCCCGCCACGCTGATCGTCAACCCGCTGTCGACGATCAGCGCGCGAACCGCCTGTTCCGCCGTCATGACTCCTTTCAGCGCGGCGACCCGATGCGCGCTCGCCCGATCATAGGGAAACGCCACGCGCACGCCCGACTGCCGCCCGACCTCGTTCAGCGCCGCGGCAAGCGTGCCCGCAGGAATGTCGAACCGCACGGTGCGCACTCCGTCGGCGCGGACCGGCAACGCGCCCAAGGCGGGTGCCGCGAGCATGGACGCGCTGGAAAACAGGACAAACATGGTCGAACGACGATGCATCGGATGAGGCCCTCCCTGACGGCGATGTGGACGGCGATGTGCCGCTTTGCCCGTCCGATGCACGGGGATGGCAAAACCGCCATGCGCGGCCGGATTTTTCCGGCCCGGGAGTGTCGGCAGAAGGCGCGGCGACGGTCGGTCATGCGAGCGTGCCGGTCGCGCCAGCCGGGATCGGCTTCCTCACGCAGGCGATCGGTCTCAGGGACGCCTTCGGGGGCCTGACGACGATGCTCCGGCCCATGCCAATGGGCGCCGCCGCCGCCGTCCGCCGCGATTCCCACCCGACACGATCACAAAAAAGGGGAGCGGCACCGGATGCCGCCTCCCCCTCCTCCTCTTCCCGATCGCGCCTCGCTGGGCCCCGACCGGAGCCCAGCCGGAACCCGACGACTGGGATCAGTATTTCACCGTCACGTCGAACAGATAGCTGCGCCCATATTTCTCGTACCGGGCGATCTGGTTGACGTCGTTGTTCCAGGTGAAGCGCGCCGCCTGGTTGGTCAGGTTGTTCGCCTGGAGCCGCACCGAGACGTTCCTGATGATCTCGGCCGAGATGCTCGCGCCCAGGATCGTCTCCGAGTCCAGCCGGGTCAGCTGCGACGCGTCCCAGCCATACATGACGGTGAACGGCGTATGATGCTTCACCGCGACCCGCGCGTCGATACCATGCGCCGAATAATAAAGGTCGAACTCACCAGTGAACTTGGCAAGGCCGACCATCGGCAGCGGGTTGCTCGCCGGGGCCAGTTCACGGACATTCGATCCGGCCAGCGCGATATTGGAATAGACGCCGAAATTCTTCAGCGCGGGCACGAACCAGAAGGGCGTCTGGAATGTCATCTCGGCGCCGTAGATATTGGCGCCCTTGCCATTGGCGGGGCCGGTGATCGAATAGGTCTGGCCACCGATCACCGCCTGGCGCTGGGTATAGCCGATATTGGTGTCGACATCCTTGTAATAGCCCGCCAGCGCGAGGAGCGCATTGTCGTGGAAATACCATTCCAGCGACAGATCCCCCTGCGTCGCCATGAAGGGGCGCAGATACGGATTGCCCGCCGATCCGGTCAGGTTGGGCGGATAGAAGCTGAGCGCCTGATTGGCGCGCAGTTCGTCGAGCGGCGGCCGCGCGATGACCCGTGCCGCACCCGCGCGCAGCTTCAGTTGCTGGGTCAGGTCGAAGTTCAGGTTCACGCTGGGCAGGGCGCGGAAATAATGCGCATTGGCGTTGACCGGCGCATAGCTGGTGACGTTCGCCGTCCCGTTCCACGAGGTGATCGCGCTCTGCGCCGTGCTGTCGGTCGTCACGTCGACGAAGCGTACCCCGACATTGCCGTTCAGCGGCACCGCGCCCAGATCCTGCGCGAAGTCGGCCTTCAGATACCCCTCGAAGTCGTTCTCGCGCACCCGCCAGCTTTGCGACGGGTTCAGCGTCGGCGTGCCGATGGTCAGCGCATTGGCCGCGATCGCGTCATAATCGCCGAACAGGATCGGCGGCGCGGTGAAATTGCCGAGCGTGAAGGACTGGAGCTGGTTCGCCGGGATGGCGTAGTTGCCGCCATTCTTCGTGGTGACGCTGGCGGTGTTGGTCACCATCTCCTTGATGCGGTTGGAATAGCGGATGCCGACGCCCATGCCGGTGAAGAAGCCACCGTTCAGGTCATGATAGAAATCGACCTTGCCCGCGCCCAGCCGGTCCTTCAGCCGCTGCGGCCCGTTATACAGGCCGGGATAATAAGACGGGATGACCTGCGCCGTCGGGTCGGACGGGTTGCTGCTGACCGTGATCGAGGGGATCTGCCCCGCGCCGGTCGCGAAGGTCGTCGTCTGCGGATAGGATTCGGTCGCCAGCGCGGCCCAGACATTGTCGCGCTTCGCCTCCGAATAGGACAGGTCGCCGGTCACGGTCCAGCCATCGCCCGAATAGCGCGCGTTCAGGCCGCTCGCGATCAGGTCCTTGTCCTCGTTATAATGCGACAGGATGTTGGTGACGGAGGAGAAATTGTTCAGCGTCGCGCCGGTGATCGTGTTGCCGACCAGCGTGTAATTGCCCGACTGATAGATGTCGCCCGGCGCACCGATCGTGCCGCCCCAGTCGCCCCAGCCATTCTGGCGGCCATACCATTGCTGATACTGGCGCTCGTCGATCTTGACCTTGGAATAAAGGACGTCGGCGCTGATGTCCCAATGCTCGTTGGGCTTCCACTGCAACCCCGCGCTGCCGCTCCAGCGGGTTTCGGCCAGCCCCTTGACCTCGGTCTGCGCGCCCCAGGGGGCGTTGACCGGCTGGCCGTTGAGCTTGGGCGGCGTGCCGGTGTCGACGGTGTTGTAGCCCCAGCCCTGGAAGGATTCGAAGCCGTTGCGCTGCTTCTGGTAGGTCCCGCCGACATAGAAGCCCAGCGTGTCGCTCAGCTTCTGCACCCACTGGCCCGAACCACGCGCGCCCCAGGGCGAATAGTTGGGAATGTCCTTGCCGCCGTCATTGTACAGCGCGCCACCGCGCAGCGTCAGCGCCGGACCCGAATAGTCGAGCGGGCGGATGGTGCGGATGTCGATCGTGCCCGCCACGCCGCCCGCGATCAGGTCCGCCGCCTGCGACTTGTAGAGGGTGACGCCCGCGACGATTTCCGACGGGTAATTCTCCCAGCGGACATTGCGATCGGGCTCGGACGAAGCGACCTCGCGCCCGTTGACCAGGCCCAGCACGAGGCGCGGACCGAGGCCACGCACCGCCGCCTGGCTGGCATTGCCGCGGTCGCGCGTGGCGTTGACGCCGGGCAGGCGCGCAAGCTGGTCGGCGATGGTCACATCGGGCAGGACGCCGATATCCTTGGACGAGATCGTCTCGGTCACTTCCGAATTGGCGCGCTTGGCCTTCAACGCGTCGCGCAGCGATCCGCGAATGCCGGTGACGATGATGTCCGCGCTGCTCGGCGGCTCGTCCGGCGCCGCATCCTGCGCGATGGCGGGGGTCGCCCCCATCGCCGCCGCGATCGCCACCATGCTGCTCAGCGTCATCCGCGCCGCAATACCAGACCGCATCTCAAACCCCCTCCGCATGACCTATTCCGTTATGATGTTCGTTAAAAATCAGACCAGGCGCACCGTCAGAACGGCGCCCGCGCGGCGGCGATGTGCCGCTCCGGTCGGGCCTGCGCAGCGTGTTGCCCTTCCAGCCGGGGCGGGCATGTAGCTCCCAGTCGAAGGCGCCCGCGCCCGCGCGGCGACTGGCTGGTCCCTGCGCATGGCGACGCTACTCTGCTTCGGATAGGAAAGGATGGCATGGCTATGGGCATAGACCTGCCGGCCCGATGCGCCGACCGCGTGATCGCTCCACCTCTGCGCGCGCACCGGCCCCGTCCATGCCCGCGCCAGCGCGGCACAAGACCATGCCCAGCGGCTCCGATTCCTGCCCATCGCCCCTCTCCTGTCCGGTTTTGCCCGGTGTGCCCCGCACAAAGCATAATCTTATTAATATGACAATATCGATCGATGGCCCCCGCGCGGCACATCGGTATCGCGGCCTGCGCCTTGGCGCGCGTTCATCGCCCGCCCCTCATTTGTCCTACGATTATCGGCCTATCGGCACCAAGGCGCTCGGCTTGTCACATGATCCTGTTGTCATCTACGGTATCGCCCGGCAGCGCCCGACAGGACGGGTGCCGCTCACGCGATCGCGGCCCGCCAAAGGGGACTGCGATATCTGATAAATTCGGGCGGTGGATGATGGGCGAGCGGACCAAGGCCACGGGCATCGGCGACATCGACTGGGAGATAGGGGCCGCGCGCACCGCCAGCCCCAATCTGACCAGCGGCATGCTCGACACGCTGGGCAAGGCGATCGTCACCGGCCGCTACGAGACGCGACGCTTCCCGACCGAGGCGGAGATTTCCAAGGCGCATGGCGTCAGCCGCTCGGTCACGCGCGAGGCGGTCAAGATGCTGACCGCCAAGGGGCTGGTCAGCGCCCGCCCGCGCCAGGGAACGGCGGTACAGCCCGCCTCCTGCTGGAACCTGTTCGATGCCGATGTGCTGCGCTGGCTGCTCGACCGCAAATTCTCGGTCGAGTTGCTGCGCCAGTTCAACGAGCTGCGCATCGCGATCGAACCCGAGGCGGCGGCGCTGGCCGCGGTCCAGCATGGCGAGGCGGATCTGGCCGCGATCCGCGCGGGCCTGGCGCGGATGGAGGCGACGGCGCTGGGCGATGGCGATCCGCTGGAAGCCGACATCATGTTCCATGTCGCGATCCTGCAGGCCTCGGGCAATCCCTTTTATGGCCAGTTGCGCTCGGTCGTCGCCACCGCGCTGCGCAGTTCGATCCGCTTCACCAACCGGATCAAGGGGCATACCGCCAATATCGCCGACCATGCCGCGGTCGCCGACGCCATCGCCGATCGCGCGCCCGACCGCGCGCGCGCGGCCATGCGCAACCTGATCGGCGACGTGCTGACGCTGATCGGAACCTGCGCGCCCCAACCCTGAAGCCGGAGGTCGGGGCGCGGGGCGGGACAGTTACAGATGGAATTCCAGGCCGGCACCGAAGGTCTGCGGATCGCCGACAATGCCGCGCTGGCCGCCGCGCGTGCCGTCGGGCGCGCGGTACTGGAGGTATTTCTCGTCGAGCAGGTTCCGCGCGAAGGCGAACACCGTCCACGCCCCGCCATCATAACCGATGCGCGCATTCACCACCGTGCGGCCGGACACGCGGTACCGGCTCTGCAATGTGCCGACATCGGTGAAGACGCCGCTGCGATAATTGGCGTTGAGGTTGCCCCGGATCGCGCCGAACCGTCCGTTGATCCCGCCGGCCAGGGTCCAGAGCGGCGCATAGGGGAATTGCGATCCGGCCAGCTTGAGGGTGCTCGTCGCACCGTTGGGAAGGTCGAAGCGATCATATTTGGTCCGGACATAACCGGCCGAAACATAGGCATCGACCTGGCGGCTGAGGCGCCCCTGCACCTCCAGTTCGCCGCCATAGAGATGCGACTTGCCCGCGTTCACGATGCTGTAGTCATAGGCGTTGAGGCCGAAATAGGCGGTCGCCTGCTGTTGCTTCCAGTCGACATAGAAGATGTTGGCATTGACCGTGAGCCGGCCGTCCAGCCAGCGCGAGCGCAGCGACCCTTCATAGTTCCAGCTATATTCGGGATCATAGGCGACCAGCGTCGCACGGGCCGGGTTCTGGCTCGATCCGCCCGAACGATAGGCGCGCTGCACGGTGAAGGCGGTGGTCAGGTCCGGGGTCCAGTCCATGCTGACACCCGCCTTTGGCAGGAAGGCGTCGAAGCTGCGGTCGGCGCTGGCCCGCGCCGATGCCGCCTGCGCGACAAGGCCGAGCACACCGCGGTTGATCGCGGTCACCGCCAGGTTGAGCGGGGTGCCAGCCGCGCCGAACGCCGCCGGGTCCGGCAGCGTGCCGTTGAAGGCCGCGATCGTCTCCGCCCCGTACCGGTTATCCTCGTGATCGTAGCGGAAACCCGCGAGCAGCGAGAGGCGATCGGTCAACCGAAAGCGGCCGTCGCCGAACAGCGCAGCGTTGCGGATGAGCATCGGCTGGACGCCGGCATAGCGAACCGGAATCTGGGGTAGCGCGGCGGTATAGGCCGTCGCGATCTGGCTCGCCGCCGCGGCCGGGAAGCCGCCGCGCTGCAACAGTCCGGCGATGGTGCTGACGGGCGTGGCGATGTCCACCCGGCTTCTGGAGTCGAGCCCGCCCGAGCGCCGATAGGCCCAGGCCCCGAGCACGCCGCTGACCCGTTCGCCATCGTAATTGAGCCGGAGTTCCTGGGTCCAGGTCCGATAGCGGCTGTCATTGTTGATATATTGCGAATCGACCGGCGTGCCATCCGCATCGATCTGCGCCAGCGTCGTGACGCGGTTGAACGAGGTGACGCTCGACAGGCGCAGGCGCGAGCTGATGTCGTAGCCGATGTTCAGCGCCGCGATGTCGGAGCGGATATAGCCACGACTGAGCTGGCCGCCGGTGGCCTGGCGATGGTGGTAGAAATCCGGCGTGTCGAGATTGGTATATTCGTAGAGATAGCCCCCGTCGCGCCGGACGCGGTTATAGCTGGCCTTCACGTCAAGGCCGGGCAGCGCCGCCGGCGTCCAGTGGAGCTTGCCGCGAAGGTTGAGCGTGCGCAGGCTGTCGTCATAGCCGCCACGCGTGACGTTGCGGATGATGCCGCGATCGGCGCGCCGCTCCGCCGACAGGCGAATCCCCAGTTCGTCGCGGATCAGCGGGCCGCCCGCCGCGACCGAGAAGGTGCGGTCGTTGTGATCGGTCCACAGGATGCGGCCATCGGCGCTGTAGTCGGTGACCGACGCGTCGCGGGTCGTCAGCACGATCGCCCCGGCCAGCGCGTTCAGCCCCTGGATGGTCGATTGCGGCCCGCGCAGGACTTCGACCTGCTGGATGTCCCACAGGTCGGTGGGACCACCGAACAGCGCCTGACGCGGGATCGGCGCGCCATCGACATAGACCGTCGCGGTGTCCGCCGTGCCGCCGGTCCCCACCCCCTGGTTGTTGATGCCGCGAATGGTGAAGCCGGCGGACCCATAGGTCTCCGAGACATTGGCGGTACGGTTATAGACATCCTGGATCGTCAGGATGTTTTCCTGCCGGATGCGCTCGGGGGTCGTAACCGCGACGCTGGTCGGAGTCTCCTGCAGCGTGCGGTTCGATTTTTCCCCGGTGACGATGATATCGTCGGGTTGCGGTTCCTGCCCGGCGGCCGGCGATTGCTGGGCGAGACCCGGATTCGCGGCGACCAGCGCGCCGGTGCAGAGCAGATAAGCGATCAGTTTCATCATGGCCCCCTTTTTGCGCCCGGGCGCTAATCCATGATTTAATGATAATCAATAGCATATTGTCCTTGCACCGCCAACCTCCGCGCCATAACCGCTAATGCTATTGATTATCAGGACTCGGGGGTTTCACATGCTCATGACGCTTGCGGCGATCGCCGCGCTGGCCGCGGCAGCGGAGGGCGCAACTGCGGGAGCCGGGGCCGCCGCGGTCGACCAGCGGGACGTGGTGGTCACCGCCACGCGGACGCCGATCGCGGTGCAGGACGCGCCCGTCACCGTTTCGATCAAACGCGCCGACCAGATCGCCGACGAAATGGCGACCGACATCAAGGATCTGGTGCGTTTCGAACCCGGCATCAGTGTCCGCCGCGCGCCCACCCGGTTCGGCGCCGCGTTCGGATCGACCGGCCGCGCAGGGAATGAGGGCTTTGTCGTGCGCGGCATCGGCGGCAATCGCGTGCTGATCCAGGTCGATGGCGTGCGCGTCCCCTATGGCTTCAGCTTCGGCGCGCAGGATGTCGGGCGCGGCGATTATGTCGATATCGGCCTCATCAAGTCGGTCGAGTTCCTGCGCGGCCCCGCCTCGGCGCTGTATGGCAGCGACGGGCTGGCGGGCGCGGTCAGCTTCACGACCAGCGATCCGGTCGACATTCTGGGCGACCGGACCGTCGGCGGGTCGCTGCGCACCCAGTATAATTCGGCCGATGAGGAGTTCACCCAGTCGGGCGTAGTCGCGGGGAAGACCGGCGCGGTGTCGGCGATGCTGGCCTATACGCGGCGCGACTTTTCCGAATTGAAAAATCGCGGCGATGTCGGCGGCACGGGCGTCACCCGCTCGGCCCCCAATCCGCAGGACGGCCATGCCAATGCGCTGCTGGGCAAGCTGGTCTGGGACGTCGCGCCCGGGCAACGGCTGCGCGCGACGGGCGAGTATCTGGACAATCGCGTCGTCACCGATGTGCTGACCGGGATCAACACCAGCGTCGCCGGGCTGAACGCGCGCGATACGGGACAGCGCTGGCGCGCCGGGCTCGACTGGAGCCTGCAGGGCAGCGGGCTGGTCGAATTCGCGCGCGCGGCCATCTACATCCAGAATGCCGAGAACCGGCAGTTCAGCGCCGAGGATCGCCGCACCCTGCCCGACCGGACGCGGCTCAACACGCTGGAAAACCGGGTCTATGGCGCATCGGCCGAGGCCCGGCTGCGCTTTGCCACCGGCCCGGTCACCCATCGTCTGGTCACCGGCGCGGATGTCAGCGTGCTGCGCCAGCGCGGGCTGCGCGACGGCACCGTCCCGCCCTATGGCGAACGTTTCCCGACCCGCGCCTTCCCCCAGACCGATTTCACGCTCGCGGGCGCCTTTGTCGGCGATGAGATCGGCATCGGCCCGGTCACGCTGCATCCCGCGCTGCGCTATGACTGGTATCGCCTGTCGCCCGACCGCGATCCGCTGCTGCCGCAATTCAGCAGCGCGCGCCAATCGGCCGACCGGGTGAGCCCACGCATCGGCGCGGTCGTCACGCTCGCCCCCGCGCTTCGCGTCTTCGCCAGCTATGCGCGTGGTTTCCGCGCGCCCGAGCCGGGGCAGATCAACCAGTTCTTCTCCAACCTGGCCTCCGGCTACACCTCCGTCCCCAATCCCGGCCTGCGCCCCGAAACCAGCGAGGCGGTCGAGGCGGGGCTGCGGGTGAACAGCGACGCGATCGACCTGTCGGCCAGCGTCTTCCGCGCCGACTATCACGATTTCATCAGCCAGGAGGTGGTGAGCGGCGGCTTCACCCCCACCAACCCGGCCATCTATCAGTTCATCAACCTGGACCGCGCCAAGGTGAAGGGCGCCGAGGCCCGGTTCGAGGCGCGGGCGGGCCATGGGCTGACCGGCTCGCTCGCCATGTCCTATTCCGAGGGCGACCAGATCGCGCCGGACGGCACCCGCCATCCGCTGGCGACGGTCGATCCGTTCAAGCTGGTGATGGGACTGGGCTGGCGCGAACCGGGCGCGGGCCGCTTCGGCGGACAGGTCGTGATGACCCATAGCGCACGCAAGACGGCGTCGGACACGAACGGCGTGTGCAGCACCACCTGCTTTCGCCCCGCCGCCTTCACCATCCTCGACGCCACCGTCTTCGCCCGGCTGACCGACGCGCTGACGCTGCGCGCGGGCGTCTTCAACCTGACCAACGCCACCTATGCCTGGTGGTCCGACGTGCGCGGCCTGGGCGTGCCGCGCCCGCTGCCCGCCGGGGCCGCCGATGTGCCGCCCCTCGCCTTCACCCAGCCTGGCCGCAACGCCAGCGCCTCGCTCACGCTCCGTTTCTGACAGGGAGGACTCCGATGAAGACCCGCATGATGCACACCGTTGCGCTCGCGCTGCTCGCCCTGGCCCCCGCCCCCGCGCTGGCCGATGGTCCGCTCCGGCAGAGCCCAGCCGAGGCGCTGGCCGCCAAGGCCGCCGACCGGGCCGAGATCCTGGCGATGGCGGGCAATTACAAGGTGCGTTTCGACATGCAGGAAACCACCGCGTGGCAGAGCGGCTATGTCCCGCTCGACCGCAAGATCTCCGGCGGGCACGAGGTCGTCCGCGTGATCGAGGACCAGCCCGACCATATCGTCCTGCAACATCTGCTGGTGGTCGACGACCATGGCAAGACGATGGTCATCAAGCATTGGCGGCAGGACTGGGATTATCAGCCCAGCCGCGTGCTGGTCTATGCGGGCCAGGGCAAATGGGTGTGGGAGGCGGTGCCCGAGGCGATGCGCGCCGGGCGCTGGTCGCAGACCGTCTATCAGGTGGACGACAGCCCGCGCTATGCTGGATGGGGCCGGTTCGAGACGCAGGGCGGCGTGCGCCGCTGGCGCTCCAACTGGACCTGGCGGCCACTGGCGCGCCGCGATGCCGTGCGCCATCCGGTCTATGACCGCTATTACGCGATCAACCGGCACCAGCCGACGCCGACCGGCTGGATCCACTGGCAGGACAATATGAAGATGGCGCTGAAGGACGGCAAGCTCGTGCCGATCGTCCAGGAATCGGTGCTCAACACCTATGAACGCTTCGACCGCTATGACGTGAAGGCGGCCGACACCTATTGGGCCAGGACCAGGGACTATTGGGCGGCGGTGCGCGCCGCCTGGAGCCGGGTCGCCGACACCAAGGGCGGCATCGCGATCCCCGAAAAGGCCGATACCGGCACCGTCATCAGCGGCCGCCTGCTTTCCATCGCCGACGCGATCGCGGCGGGCAAGACGACCGAGGCGGCCGGGGTCGCCGAGGCGAGGACGCTGATCGACCGCAACACCGCGACGATCGGCTGAGGTCATCGACCGGCGGGGGCATTGGCGGGGGCGCGCCCCGCTAATGCTCGCCGAACAGCGCGCGCTGCGCCTTGTCGAGTTCCTCGGCATAGCGGCGTTGGACAAAGGGTTCGGACACCAGCCCCAGCACCTGCTGGTCCGGCCCGACCACCGCCAGCTCATCCGCGCCCGCCAAGTCGAGCGCGCTCATCACCGCCTTGACGTCGGCCTCGGGGGCCAGGACATGGTCGCGGTGCACGGCGAGCGTCCCGATCGGCTCGGCCGGATCGAGCCCGTCGGCATAGGCCCGCGCGGTCTGCACGATCCCGGCATAGCGGCCCTGCCCATCGGCCAGCACCACGCGACTGGTCGAGCCCAGCGGAAAGGCGCGGCGGAATTCGGCGATGCTCGTCTGCGCGGGCGTCGCGCGCTCGATCCGCCGCATCATCCGCCCGGCGGTCAGGCTGCGCATCCAGCCGACATCGCGCGCGCTCTTGATCGTCTCGCCGCGCAGATGAAGCCGCCAGGTCGAGAAGGAATAGCCGAACGTCTCGCGCACGATGGTGGTCGTGACCAGCGAGGCGGCGATGGTCGCTCCCGCCAGCGAGAAGTCGTGCGTCGCCTCCAGCACCAGCATCGCCATCGTCATCGGCCCGCCGACCACCGCCACGGCAAAGGCCGCCATGCCGACCAGCCCGGCATTTTGCGGATCGATGACCGCCGTGCCCGCGACCAGCGCGACCAGCCCGGCATAGATATGGCCCAGCAGGCTGCCCAGAAACAGCGAGGCGAAGAACAGGCCGCCGCGAAAGCCGAAGCCCAGCGACACCGCCGACGCCGCGCTCTTGACGATGAAGATCGCCGCCAGAAAGCCGAGCGGCAGGCCATATTCCAGGTCGAGATGCAGCGCGCCATGCCCCGCCGACAGCACCTGCGGGCTGAGCCAGGCCAGCGGGATCAGCAGCAGCCCGCCGATCACCGGCCGCCACGCCGCGCGCACCGGCAGGCGCCGCGCCAGCGCCTCGGTCTCGGCCACCCCGCGCATCAGCACGATGCCGAGGATCGCAGCCAGCGCGCCAAGCCCGGCATAGAGCAGATAATGATGGGTCAGCACCGGCTCGCCCGCGACCGCGTTGACCAGATAGGGCTGCGCGCCCAGCATCTGCGCGACCAGCACCCCGGTCAGCGCCGCGGCGGCCACCGGCGCGATCGCGGCGGGCGTATAGGCGCCGATCACGATCTCAAAGGCATAGAAGGCCCCGGCCAGCGGCGCGCCGAACGCCCCCGCGATCGCCGCCCCGGCCCCCGCCCCCACCAGCACGCGCAGATCGCCGCGCCGCAGCCGCAGCCAGCCGCCCGCGATCGAGGCCAGCACCGCGCCCATCTGCGCATAGGCGGCCTCCAGCCCGACGGACGCGCCGAAGCCGTTGGACAGGATCGTCTGACCCGAAATGACCAGGCTGTCGGACAGGGACATGCGCCCGCCATGCAGCGCATTGGCCTCCACCGCGTCGACCATGTGTCGCCCGCGCGCGCGCGTCGCCCAGGAAAACAGCGCCAGCATCGCCCCGCCCAGGGGCAACGCCAACAGCGCCCAGGGGGCGATCGCGGCCATCGCGCTCAGGCGCTGGTCCGCCCCCAGCGGGAACAGGACATGCTGGAGCGTCCGCGCGATCGCGCCCTGCACGACGCTGAGCAGCCCGGCCCCCGCCCCGATGGGAATCGCCAGCAGGACGAGCGCGACCTCGCTGGCGCGGACTTTGCGACGGACCCAGGCATAGGCAAGGCGAAGGATGGACACGGCACCATGCTATGTCCGCAAAAGCGGCGCTCGGCCAGCCTTTCCCCTGCCCCTGCCCCTGCCCCTGCCTGCACCCCCTTCAACATCCGTGCCCGCGCTGGCCGGTAAAGGCCTTTCTTAACCCCCCGCTGGTAATCCGGCGCGAACGCGCGGACCGGGCCGCGCCCGAACGGCGTATTCTGTTGGGAGTGAGCGATGAAGAATCTACGGATCAGTTCCAAGCTGATCGCGTGTTTCGCCACGTTGTTGATGGTCCTGCTGGTGGTCGGTGGCCTGTCGATCTATAATCAGAATGTCCTGAGCAACGGCACGAAGGACATCGCCGCGCGGCTGGCGCGGCTGCAGAAGCTGACCCATATCGTCGACACCCAGACCTCGCATCTGCGCGCCGAAGAGATGACGCATATCGTCACCACCGCGCCCGAGGCGATGGTGACGCATGAAAAGACGATGCGCGACGCCGCCGCCTCGATCGATCGGTCGCTGGCCACCATCGGTTCGATGGAGCAGGATCCCGCCGCGCGCACCGCGATGGCGGATTTCACCGCCGCCCGGCACCGCTATGCCGCGCACATCCCGCAGACCATCGCCTTTTCCGCGCGCAACGAGACCGAGGCGGCGCAGGCCAGCGCACTGCGCGAGGCCGGGGATTATGACGCGCAGCGCGCCGCGCTGGGTCGCGCCGAGGATGCCTATAGCGCCGCGATCGACGCGGCGCATGGCGAGTCGCAGGACCTGGCCACCGCCGGGCGCTGGATCACGGTGGCGATGATCCTCGGCACCTGCGCGCTGGCCGTCGCGCTGCTGGTCCTGTTGATCCGCCAGATCGCGAACCCGTTGACTACGATGACCGAGGCGATGGGCGAACTGGCGGCGGGCAACATGAATGTCGCGGTGCCCGATGCCGATCGCCGCGACGAAGTGGGGATGCTGGCGCAGGCCATGGCCCGGTTCCGCGACCAGCTCGCCTTTGCCGAGCGGGCCAAGACCGAGCAGACCGCGCTGATCGTCGACAGCATCGGGCGCGGCCTGTCCGAACTGGCCGAGGGCCGCCTGACCACGCGGGTCACGGACGAGCTGACCGGCCCCTTCGCCAAGCTGAAGGCCGATTTCAACAGCGCGGCCGAGGCGTTGCAGACCACGCTGGCGCAGGTTTCGGCCGCGGTCACCGGCATCAATGGCGGCGCGCGCGAAATCCGCATCGCCTCCGACGACCTGTCGCAGCGCACCGAGCAGCAGGCCGCCAGCCTGGAGGAAACCGCCTCCGCAATGGAGGAGATCACCGCGACGATGCGCGCCAACGCCGATCGCACGGCCAGCACCAATGCGGTGGTGCGCAGCGCGCGCGAACTGGCCGAGCAATCGGGCGGCATCGTGCGCGAGGCAGTGACCGCGATGGGCGGGATCGAGCGGCGCTCCAACGAAATCTCGGACATTATCGGCGTCATCGACGGCATCGCCTTCCAGACCAACCTGCTGGCGCTGAACGCGGGCGTCGAGGCGGCGCGGGCGGGCGATGCGGGCAAGGGCTTTGCCGTGGTGGCGAGCGAGGTGCGTGCGCTGGCCCAGCGTTCGGCCGATGCCGCCAAGGACGTGAAGGAACGGATCGGCGCCTCGACCGAACAGGTCGCGCAGGGCGTGCGGCTGGTCGGCGAGACCGGCACCGCGCTGACCGGCATCATCGAGCGTATCGTCGAGATCAGCGGGCTGGTCGGCGACATCGCCTCGGCCGCCGAACAACAGTCGGCGGGGTTGCAGCAGGTCAACATGGCGGTCAACGAGATGGACGGCGTGACCCAGCAGAACGCGGCGATGGTCGAGGAAGCCACCGCCGCCGCCCGCAGCCTGGCCTCGGAGGCCGACAGCCTGGCGCGCCAGATCACCCGGTTCGACATTGGCGAGGCGGTCACCGCCCCCGTCCTAACCTCCCCTGCCCCCGCCTCCCCCGTGCATGCGCTGCAGGATCGGGTCGCGGCCTCCGCCCCCCGCATCGCCGCGCATGCCCCCCGCCCGGCCGCACCCCGTCCGATCGCAACCCGGTCGACCGGCGGGGCCCAGAGCCATCGCGCACCGGCCGACGACGACTGGACCGAATTCTGAGCGTGCGGCACGGGCGCACGATCGCCGATCGCGATCTTTCCGTTGGTGCCGCGCGGATGGCGGGCGTAAAGATCGGCGATGGTCAGGACGGACGCGCTGAAACTCAAGGTCCAGCTCTTCTGCGGGGATGAGCCCGCGATCGGTCCGGGCAAGGCGCAATTGCTGGAAGCGATCGGCCGCGAAGGCTCGATCTCGGCGGCGGGCCGCGCGTTGGGAATGAGCTATCGCCGGACCTGGATGCTGGTCGACACCATGAACCGATCGTGGAAGGAAAAGCTGGTCGAGACGACCAGCGGCGGCGGACCGTCGAAAGGGGCGCGGCTGACCGCCTGCGGCCGGACGGTGCTCGAGGCGTACAGGTCGCTTGAGCGGCAGCTTGCAAAGGCGGCGGCCGAAGGCGGTCTCGACGCGCTCACCGCGCTGCTGCTGAACACGCCCAGAGAGACGGGGGAAGCACCGCGCGCGCCACGGGCGACGGCAGCGACCGACTGAACCTCAAAGCGTCTTGCCGCACGCCTTTGTCGGACGCGCGAAACGCCGGTCTGCGATAAAGCCGCGATCGGTCAGCGCCCCAAGAAACGCCTCCAGATCGGCCATGTCGGTGGTCGAGAGCGTTGCGACGGACGGGACGTTGCGATGGCGGCGAATGGCATCGGGCAAGGTCGGGCTTTCGCCATCATGCATATAGGGCGCGGTCAGGGCTATGGTCCGCAGGCTGGGCGTGCGGAACCTGCCATCGTCGGCGGCGAGCCCCGTCACGTCCGCCAGGCCCCGGTCGGTTCCGCGCGCCGGCGCTTCGATCGCGTGGAAGCGATGGTCGGACAGGGTCGCGCCGCCATGACAGCTCGCGCAATCGGCACGTCCGAAGAACAGCGCCGCCCCGCGTTTCGCCGCTGGCGTCATCGCGTCCGCCCGCCCCCGACGGACGCGATCAAAGGGGGTGTCGAACGCGATCATCGTGCGCTGAAAGGCCGCGAGCGCTTTCGACACCGTGGACAGGTCGATCGCCCCGCCCCTCTCGGGAAAGGCGGCGCGGAACATCTGGCCATAACAGGCATCCCGGCCGAGCCGCCGACCGATCTCGGCCTCCCGGCCCTTCATGCCCATCTCGATCGGATGCTCGCCGATGATCGGCACCATCGCCTGCGTCTCCAGGCGCGTCAGGCGCGGGTCGGCCCAGGTCAGGGGCGTCGCATAGCCGATATTCGCGAGGCCGGGAACGTTACGGCGACCGGGATCGCCATGGACGCCGGGCCGGGTGCGGTTGTCGTCGGCAAAGCCGTGCTTCTGCGTGTGACAGCTCCCGCAGGACATGGTGCCGTCGATCGAGAGGTCCGCGTCGTAGAATAGCCGCCGCCCGAGTTCGACCTTGGCGATGGTCATCGGGTTGTCGGGCGGCACCGGGGGTGGTGCGATCCCCGTCGGCAGATGCCAGCGCCATTGCGGCGGATGGGCGGCGGCCGCCATCAGCATGGCGGCCGCGACCGTCAGGGCTCCGCAGAGGGTCCGCCGCATCGCCTCAGGGCAGCCGGGCGACCATCAGCGCGATATCGGGCGTCGCGTTCGCCGCGATCTGGAGCGTGTACCGGCCCGGCGTGAGCGGGAAATCGACCATCTTGCGGATGCCCGAGCAATCGGGACCATGGCCATGAGCGGTCGATGCCACCATCGTCCTGCCCCGGAGGATGTCGATCCACGCCCCCGAGCCGAGCGCGACACGATAGGTCCCGGCGCGTTCGATCCTGAAGCTGAACAGCCCGCCATGGCTGACCGAGCCGCCCGGCTTTTCGGGCCGGATCACATAGGCGACCCGGCCGGTCGGCTGGAGCGTGGCATCCACCGCCGAACCGATGACAAGGGTCGCGGCCCCGAGACCCGAGGCGTTGCCAGCCGCCCGGACCGGGCGGCGCGCCGCCCATCCGCCCAGTTCGGGTGGCAAGGTCGTGGCACCGGCCGGGCAAGCCGGGCCCGGCTGCTGCGCGTGGATGGCGGACGCCGGCGCGATCGCCAGGATCCCGGCCCATGCTGCAACAAGAGCGTGACGCATCCCACTGTTCCTCCCGACCAACTGCTATATATCACCATATATAGCGAGTCGCCGAAGCACAATGCCGGCACTCGCCACGGGGGGACAGGAATGCGACTTTTGCCGATGCTTGCCGTCACGACCATGATCGTGGGCCATTCTCCGGCCCATGCGCAAACGGCCGACACCATGGCCAAAACCGATGACAACGCCTTCACGCTCGGCCAGATCATCGTCACCGCGCCGCGGACCGAGGGCGTCGCCATCGGGCAGACGACCTTGTCGTCCGACGCGATCTACACATTCAACCGCAACACGCTGGACGAGGCCGTCAACCTCATGCCCGGCGTATCGTCCTCGAACAGCGGCGGCTCGCGCAACGAGCGGCTGATCTTCGTGCGGGGATTCGATCGGTTTCAGGTGCCGCTCTCGCTCGATGGCATCCGCGTCTATCTGCCCGCAGACAATCGGCTCGATTATGGTCGCTTCCTCACCCCCGATGTCGCCGAGGTGCAGGTCGCCAAGGGCTATGCCTCGGTTCTGGACGGGCCCGGCGCGATGGGCGGCGCGGTCAACCTCGTCACCCGCAAGCCGACCCGGGCGATCGAGGGCGAGGCGCGCGCGACGCTGAACCTGGGTCGCGACGCGGACTATACGGGCTATAACGTCTTCACCCTGCTCGGAACGCGACAGGACCAGTGGTACGCGCAGGGCAGCTATACCCGGACCTTCCAGGATCATTGGGATCTGGCCGGCGGCTACACCCCGACCGCGACATCGCAGCAAAAGGGCGGCCGGCGCGATTTCAGCCGGACCGAGGACTGGCGCGTCAATGCCAAGGTCGGCTTCACCCCCAACGCCACCGACGAATATTCGGTCAGCTACACGCGGCAGGAAGGTTCGAAGAACGCGCCGCTCCACGTCACCGACACCAGCCTGCAACGCAACTGGTCCTGGCCCTATTGGAACCTGGAGAGCGTCTATTTCCTGTCGACCACCGCGCTGGGCGACCGGGCGACACTGAAGGCACGCGCCTATTACAACAGCTTCGACAATCTGCTGCGCGCGTTCGACGACAGGACCCAGACGACGCAGACGCGCGGCCGCGCCTTCAACAGCTATTATGCCGACAAGGCATGGGGCGGCTCGGCGCAGCTCGACGTCGACCTGACCAGCGCGGACCGGCTCAGCCTCGCCGCGCATTATCGACGCGACAAGCATGTCGAATGGCAGCAGATATTCCCCAGCGGCTTCACCGAGCCCCGGCAGACCAATATCGAGGACACCTACAGCCTCGCCGCCGAAAACCGGCTGGCCCTGTCCCCCGCCTTGTCGTTCGTCACCGGCGTCAGCTTCGACTGGCGCGACCTCAAAAAGGCGGAGGACTATGGCACGCCGCCCGGCGGTGGCGCTGCCCGGCTGTTCAGCTATCCGATCCGCAATGCCAGCGCGTTCAATGGTCAGGGCCAGCTCGTCTGGACCCCTGCCCCCGACACCAGCCTCCACGCCAGCGTCTCATCGCGCGCCCGCTTCCCGACCATCTTCGAGCGTTTCAGCTCGCGCTTCGGCGGCGCGACGTCCAGCCCGGACCTGAAGGCGGAGCGCGCCACCAATTACGAAATCGGCGGGTCGCGGCGGTTCGGCATCCTGTCGGTCGACGGCGCGGCCTTCTATTCGCACCTGAGCGATGTGATCGTCGCCTTCCCGATCCTCTTCAACGGGCAATCGGTGACGCAGAGCCGCAACCTGGGCAAGGGCGACTATTATGGCGCGGAAATCGCGCTCAACGCCCAGCTCGGCCGGACGCTCAACCTCGGCGCCAACTATAGCTGGACCCATCGCGACCTCGACGACCCGACCAATGCGGCGTTCCAGCCGACCGGCGTGCCGACGCACAAGGCCTTCGCCTGGGTCGACTGGTCGCCGCTCGCGCGGCTGAACGTCGTGCCCAATGTCGACATCGCCTCGGACCGCTGGACGGTGAACACCGCCGGTACCCGCTATTTCCGCACCGGCAGCTATGTGCAGGCGAATCTGCGCATCGACTACCGGCTGGTCGATGGTGTCGAGATCGGCGTCGGCGCGCGCAACCTGTTCGACGACAACTATATGCTGGCCGATGGCTTCCCCGAACCCGGCCGCAGCCTCTTCGCCAGTCTCCGCGCGAAATATTGAGAAGAAGCCTGGGATCGGAGGGCGGGGGCTCCCAACCGCCTCTGGGTGGCAAGGACCGGCGGAGCGATCCGGCTGGCCCCGCCCCGCCCCGCCCCGCCCAAACAGGTCGCGACGACAGAACGCAATGACAACGACGACACGCTCCGGGGCGACCTGCACGCGCTTGATCGCGGCAGGCGCCATGGCAAGCCGTCATGCCGGGCGCGGTATTCGTTCACAGGTTTAGTGAAACGTTTCACTAACTCGTCACATCCCTCTGCGATGACGCCCCCGAATCGGAAAAAGGGGTGGCAACATGTATTTGAGGAAACGATCGCGAGCAGCCGTGGTGGGTGTCGGCACGGCCGCTCTTCTGGCGGGGACGGCGATGCCGGCCATGGCGCAACAGGGCAGCAGCGACGATGCCACAGCGCGAGCGGCACCATCCCCCGGCGACACCGACATCGTCGTGACCGGGCGCCGTCTGGGCGCGGGCAAGGCGCGCGCGACATTCGCGCTCGACCGCCAGGATATCGAGGATCGGCCGTTCGGCGCGGACGTGACCCAGAGCCTCGCCAAGGTGCCGGGCGTCAAGGTTTCGACCGGCGATGCGCGCGGCGGCTCCTTCTCGTTCGAGTTGTTCCTGCGCGGGCTGAACAAGGAGCAGGTCGGCCTGACGCTGGACGGCGTGCCCACGGGCGATGCGCGGTTCAATGGCGGCTCGCCGCCGCAGCGCTTCATCGATTCCAGCAACATCGGCGGCATCGTCGTGTCGCAAAGCGCGGGCGACATCGGCGCGCCGTCGCGCTTCGCACTGGGCGGGTTCATCGATTTCCGCACCGACGACCCCGCCAGGAAAAGCGCGGTCACGGTGGAAGGCGGACTCGGCAACGACAATTTCACGCGGCAATATGTGCGGGTCGATACCGGCGACCTGCCGGGCGGCATCGCGATATATGGCAGCTACTCACACCAGTATAACGCGATCTGGGCTGGCCCGAAGGCGCGGCGCTCCTATCGCGATCATGGCGAGGTCAAGGCCGTGAAGACCTTCGCCAACGGCTCGTTCCTGAAGGCGCGGGTGTCGTACAACAGCCAGTTCGACAATGACTTCAACATCGTCACGCTGCCGCAATTCCTGGCCAATCCGAAAAGCGACAATCTGAACGACACGCTGACGGGCATTCCCCGGCAGGACCTCAATTATGGGGGTACGTTCGGCGGGGCACGACGCGACCTCCTGGCCTATCTCAACGCCCGGCTGGTGGCGGGCGAGCATGTGACGATCAGCGTCAATCCCTATTACCAGACGCTGGATGGCTATTCGACCAGCTATCAGAACCGCCATCGTCAGCTCGCGGGCAACGACCCGGCCGCCGTGCTGGGCTATAATGCGGCGGGCGGGGCCGTTCGACCGGCGCTTTCGACCCTGTCGAACCCCAATGTCTTCGGCGGTCCCGCCGACATGCGCGTGACCCCCCGCAAGCGAGAGCGGTACGGCACGACGGCGGAGGTCAGGGTGCAGGACCTCCTGCCCCGCAACACGATCCGCGCGGGCCTGTGGTATGATGGCGGCACGTCGAGCGAGACGCGCAACTTCTATCCCATCATCCCCTCGACGACCGACCTGGCCTGGCAGCGGGGGCGACCATCCTATGTGCTGTACGATCGCTCGACATCGATCACGACGCTGGAGCTGTACGGACAGGATTCGATCGAGATCATTCCCGACATGCTGCGGCTCGACGCGGGCCTGACATGGTACACGATCCGCTACAAGGCGCGGTCGCCGCTGGAATATGCGGCGCGGCTCGACTTCCGGCAGAATGCGCCGGTCCAGCCCAAGGTGGCGCTGAGCCTCAAGCCCGTCGATCATGTCGAGATCTTCGGCGGCTATGCGCGCAACTTCTCCGGCATCCCGGAGGACGCCTTTCTCGGGTCGACCGCCGTCATCCAGCCCGGCGACCTCAAGCCGCTCCAGTCGGTCAATTTCGATGCGGGCCTGCGCTACACCGCGGCCCATTATGCCTTTTCGGTCCAGGGCTTCCATGTGCATCTGAAGAACGGGGTCGGCATCGTCCCCAATGATCCGACCGTGACCGATCCCGTCGACATCCAGCGCGGGAACGTCGCCACCCGCGCGGCCACGATCCTGGGCCAGACCACCGATGGCCTGGAACTGACCGGCCTTGCGACCTATCCATGGGTCGACCTCTACGCCACCTATTCCTACCAGCGCGCCCGCTATGACGATGCGGTGGCGGGATCGCGGGACCGGCTCAACCTCGCCTCGGTCGGGATCATCGCGGGCAGCGATGTGCGCGATGATCCACGGCACAGCGTCTATGGCGAGATCGGGTTGAAGCCCTTTGCCGGTGTCCGCGTGCAGGGCAACGTCAAATATATCAGCAGCCGTGTCGGCGGCGACATCATCGCGCCGACCAGCTTGCGCGAGGTCGCGATCGAACGGATTCCCGGCTATACGCTCGTCGGGCTGTCGGCGCGCTACGCGTTGCCGCCGCTCGGCGCCCTGCGCGACGCGGTGATTCAGCTCAACGTCGATAACCTGTTCGACAAGGGCTATATCGCGGCGGTGAGCAGCGCGACGGCGACCGCGACGGAGCCGGGTTTGCCGGGCCGGTCGCTGGGGCGCTATTTCCTCGGCGCACCACGCACGGTCACGGCCTCGTTCCGCGTCCGGTTCTGATCGTGCGACGACACGGGATGATGGCCGTGGCGCTGGCGAGCCTGTCGCTCGTCGGCGCCTCCGCCGCGCCTTCGCAACAGGGCCGGATACTCGCTGCGATCGACCTGCCGACGCGCATGGCGGGGAGCGCCGTCGGCGGGATTTCGGGACTGGACCACGATCGACGCCGCGACGCGTGGCTGCTCATCAGCGACGACAAATCGGACCATGGCGCGGCCCGTCTCTACAGCTTGCGCCTTTCCTTCGATCCCCGGTCGGGCCTGACGCTGCGCGGCATGGCGCCGGTCATCCTGCGGGATAGCGCCGGTCGCCCCTTCCCTCCACCGGGCACGGGCAGGGAGGCCGTGGACGGCGAAGCGATCCGGTTCGCCCCCGATGGCCGGCACATCCTCTGGGCGAGTGAGGGCGATGCCCGCGACGGCTTCGGCCCGGCCTTGCGGATCGGCGATCGCCACGGCCGCACCCGCGCGATCATGCGGCTCCCCCCGCCGCTGCGCGACGATGGCCGCCCGAACAGGACGATCGAGGGGTTGAGCTACGCCCCGGATGGCCCCGTCTGGGCCGCAATGGAAGGGCCGCTGCTGCATGACGGTCCGCCGTCGACGGCAACGCGGTCGGCCGTCGTCCGCTTCGCCCGGTTCCAACGGGGCACGCCGCCACGGCAATATGGCTATCCGATCGATCCGATCATCCACCAGCGGCCGGGGCGACTGGCCGACAATGGCGTCAGCGACATCCTGGCGGTCGGCGACACCCGGCTGCTGGTTCTGGAGCGGTCGGGCGAACAGCAGGGCGATGGCCGGTTCGCCTTCCATTGCCGCCTTTACCTCGCGGATTTTCGCCATGCACGCGACGTCACCGCATCGGGATTGCCGGACGGGTCCGATGGCATCGCGACAAAGCGGCTGCTGATCGACTTCGACCGGTTGATGCCGGAAGGGTCGGGCAATCTGGAGGCGATGGGCTGGTGGCCGGGGCGACGTGGGCGCTGGCTGCTGCTCGCCAACGACAATAATTTTGCCGACGGCACCGCCAGCCGGCTCATGCTCGTCGCGCTGCCGGAGACGCTTTCCCCGCGCCGATAGATCTTGGCAGGTCCGGCTGGCGAACCTAACCCGGCGGCCGACCGTCAAGACGAGCGACATGTGAACGACACCAGCAGACCCAAGGCAGCGACGTTGAAGGATCTGGCCCGGGAAGCGGGGGTTTCGCTGACCAGCGCATCCTATGCGATCAACGGCACCGGCTCGGTCGGCCCCAAGACCCGCGCGCATATTCTGGACGTCGCCAAGCGGATCGGGTTTCGGCTCAACCTGAATGCCAGGGCGATGAAGGCGGGCCGTTCGGGGATGCTGGCGCTCATCATTCCCGATCTGGGGAATCCGTTCTTCGCCGCGCTCGTCCAGGCCGTGTTCCGCGAGGCACGCGGGGCGGGCTATCAGATCTATATGATGAACACCGAGGGCTCGGAGGCGCTGGAGGCCGAGGCGCTGGCGACGGCGGCGGGCCTGCGCGTGGATGGGGTCGTCTGGTTCTCGATCCGGGACAAGGACACATCGGCCGGCGTCCTCGCAAATATCCCGACCGTCGTGCTCGACCGGGCCATTCCCGGCTATGATACCGTCACGATCGACTATGTCGCCGCCGGCCGGATGGCGGGGCAGTATCTCTGGGACCATGGCCACCGGCGTATCGGCATCATCGCGGGGCCCCTCGACATCACGGCCATGCGCGACCGCTGCGCCGGGGTCGAAAGCATCTTTGCCGGGCGCGGCGAGATCGTCTTCAACCTCGAAAACGCTTTCTCCACGGACCTGGAACCGGGCGTCAAGGCGGCGTTGGCCGCGCGGCGGGCAACCGCCATTTTCGCGGCCGCCGATCTCATCGCGATCGGGGCGATGCGCCATGTCCAGGACCAGGGGATGGTCGTGCCGCGCGAACTTTCGATCATCGGCTTCGACGATATCGATCTTGCCGGTCTCACCCAGCCGCCGCTCACCACGATCGAACTGCCGATCGAGGAGATCGCCCGGAACGCCGTGTCCACCCTCGTCGCCCGGATCGGCGGCAAGGATCGTGACACGGTCAAAACGGTCCTTGGCACGACGGTGATCCGCCGGGCGTCCGTCACGGACCTGCGGGCATAGGCACAAGGCCGCGCCGCATTGCCATCCGGGTCATGGGCATCGCGCTGGCGCGGCGGGGACAGGGCTCGCGGCGAACGTGCCCTGCCCCGGATGGATCAGGCCGCCACGACACGCACCGGAATGGACTTGGCCGCCGGCGTGCCGCTGACGCGATCATAATAATCGAGCGGCAGCAGCGGGTTGAGTTCGGGATAATATCCGGCGATCGCCCCGCGCGGCATCGGATAGTCGATGATGGTGAGCGCATCGACACGCCGCTGGACACCATCGCCGCTGATCGTCTCGAGCGCGACCTTCGACCGCTCCTCAAGGCCGCGCGCGATCCGGTCCTCCCTGTTCATGAACAGGACCATGCGATCATTGTAAACGCCGCGATACCGATCGTTATAGCTGTAGATCGTGGTATTGAACTGATCGTGCGACCGCACCGTCGCCAGCCTCAGCATCGCGGGATCGTCGACCGGCGTGTTGACGTCGAGGCCGGGCAGCAGCAGGAAATTCGCCTTGCCATTGGGGGTCGGCCAGACGCGCCGCCGCGGCGCGATGTCCAGGTGGAAGCCCTTGGGGTCCTTGATCCGGTCCGCAAAGCCTTCATAGATATCGGGATAGACCTCCGCGATCTTGTCGCGGATCAGGTCGTAATCGTGGATATAGGATTCCCACGGGATCCGGCTTTCCGGCAGCGCGGCCATCGCCATGCGGCAGACGATCTCGACCTCGGGCTTCAGATGCTCGCTCGCGGGCGGCAGCACGCCGCGCGACGGCGTGACGTTCGACATCGAATCCTCGATCGTCACGAACTGCTCGCCCGCCGAGGTCTCGATCCGTTCGGAGCGCGCGACCACCGGCAGGATGAGCGCATCCCGGCCATGGACGAGATGGCCCCGATTCAATTTGGTGGCGATGCCCACGGTCAGCGCCAGCTTGCGCATCGCCGCATAGGCGATGTCGGTATCCGGCACGGCGCGCACGAAATTGCCGCCCATGCCGATGAACACCTTGGCCGTCCCGTCGAGCATCGCCTCCACCGATTCGACGGTGTGATGGCCGTGCGCGCGCGGCGGCTCGAAGCCGAAGACGTCGCGCACCCGATCGAGATAATGCTGGCTCGGCTTTTCATCGATGCCGACCGTCCGGTCGCCCTGCACGTTGGAATGGCCGCGAATGGGCGAGATCCCCGCGCCGGGCTTGCCGAAATTGCCCTTCAGGAGAAGCAGGTTCGCGACCTGCTGCAGCAATTGGGACCCCCGTTGATGCTGGGTCAGGCCCATGCCGTAGCAGATGATGCTGGCCCTTGAGCGGATGTAGATCTCCGCGCAGCGCCGGATCTGCGCTTCCTCGATCCCCGAATGCGCGACAAGGTCGGCCCAGTCGAGGGTCATCACCTCGTCGCGGACCGCCTCCATCCCCGCCGTATGCTCGGCGAGGAACGCGTGATCGAGGATCGTCTCGCCCTTCGCCTCGCGCTCGAACATCACCTTCATCATGCCCTTGATGAGCGCGAGGTCGCCACCGATCCGGATGTGCACGAATTCGCTGGCGATCGGCGTCGAGCCGAAGGTCGCCATCTGGACGATGTCCTGCGGCTCGGTGAACTTGATGAGCGCCCGCTCGGGCATCGGATTGACCGCGACGATCGGCACGCCGCGTTTGCGCGCCTCGACCAGGTTGGTCATCATGCGCGGCGAGTTGGTGCCGGTATTCTGGCCGATGACGAAGATCGCCTCGGCATGCTCGAAATCCTCGAGCACCACCGTGCCCTTCCCCACCCCGATCGCCGGCGGCAGGCCGCGGCTGGTCGGTTCGTGACACATGTTCGAACAGTCGGGGAAATTGTTGGTGCCGAACTGGCGGACCATGATGGAATAGAGGAACGCCGCCTCGTTCGGCGTGCGGCCCGAGGTGTAGAATTCCGCCTCATGCGGACTGTCGAGCGCCGACAGATGCTGGCCGATCAGCGCGAAGGCGTCGTCCCATGAACAGGGGACATATTTGTCGCTGGCGCTGTCATAGCGCATCGGCTCGGTCAGCCGGCCCTGCATTTCCAGCCAATAGTCGGATTTCTCCATCAGCGCGCCGACCGTATGCCGGGCGAAGAAATCGCGCGTCACCCGGAACCTGGTCGCTTCATGGGCCAGCGCCTTCGCGCCATTCTCACAGAATTCCAGCGTCTTCTTGCAACCGGAATCGGGAAAAGCGCAGCTCGGGCATTTGAAACCGCCGGGCTGGTTCATGGACAGCAGCGCGCGCGAGCCCTTGGTGACGACGCTTTGCTCAAGCAGGACTTTCGCGGTCGCCGCCGCGGCCCCCCAGCCGCCTGCAGGATGGTCATAGGGCTTGTAGCGAAGGGTCTCGTCGGCCATGATCCACCACTCCCCTGTGCCTCAAAACATCCCATCCATCGACCCGTCAGGCATTTGATTTCGACCGACATTGCGGTCTTCGCCCGTGGGACAAGCGTCTGAACGCCGGGGATCGGGAAATCGCCTCAAAATATCGGCCGCCGCGTCGATTCGGCCCATGTCGCGGCGAACGCGATGGGGATCAGTCCGGGGGGATCAGTCCGGGGCCGCGTCGGTTGCCGGCACGGAATCGCGCGCCAGATACCGGCTCGGCCGGGGGCGACCAAATAGATATCCCTGCCCCAGGTCGCAGCCCAGCGCGCGCAGCGCCTCGGCCTGCGCCTCCGTCTCGATCCCCTCGGCGACGACGACCTTGCCCAGGCCACCGCCCAGGCCGACAATGGCACGGACGATCGCGATCGACCCTTCGTCACCCTGGTCCAGCCCCGCGACGAAGGACCCGTCGATCTTGAGCCGGTCGACCGGCAGGCGGCGCAGATGCACCAGCGAGGCATAGCCCGTGCCGAAATCGTCGAGCGCGATGCACACCCCGGCGTCGTGCAGCGTGCGCAGATTGGCCAGGATGCTGTCGGCCGCGCGGTCCAGCATCACGCCCTCGGTCACCTCGACGCACAGCCGCCGGGGGTCCACGCCATGATGCGCCAGCCGGTCCAGCACCTGGCGCGCGGCGCGCGGCCCCACCAGTTGCGCGGCGGTGAAATTGACCGCCACCACGCCCAGCCGCTCGCCCTCGGAACATAATTCGCGCAGCGCCAGGTCCAGCACATGCTCCTGGATGCGCGGTCCGATCCGTTCGGCCACCAGCACCTCGGCAAAGCGGCCGGGCGCCATCAGCCCGTGGCGCGGATGATACCAGCGCAGCAGCGCTTCATGCCCGGTCACCGCCAGGGTCGCCAGCGAGACGATGGGTTGCAGATGAAGCAGGAACTCGCCGCGTTGCAACGCCTCCTCGGCATCGGCGGTGAGTTCGAGCTGAAGATCGCGCAGGCTGCGTTGCAGCGAATCATAACGGGTATAGCGCGCCCGGCCCAACCGCTTGGCGGTATAGAGCGCCAGATCGGCATTCTGGTACAGCAGGTCGGGCATCCCCGCATCTTCGGGAAAACGCGCGCAGCCGATGCTGAGCGACAGCGCGCCGTTCGGATCGGTCGGATGCCACGCCTCGCCCTGCAACGCGCTCATCGCCTCGGCCAGCCCCGCTTCGTCGGACGGCGCGCAGGGGCAGAGAATGGCGAATTCGTCGCCCCCGATCCGGGCGATGCGAACGTCCGGGAAAGAGTCCAGCGCGCCGGACAGCGCCGACCCGACCCGGCGCAACAGCATGTCGCCACCGGCATGGCCCAGCCGGTCGTTGACGTCCTTCAGATAATCGACATCGATCAGGAACAGGCTGAAGCTCGTATCCGCCTCGATCAGGTCATGCGTCCATTCCTGAAACGCCGCGCGATTGCCGAGCCCGGTCAGGAAATCGGTATGCGCCGCCTGCCGCAGCGCCTTTGCCTCGGCCTGATCGATCTCACGCCGCTGGCCCGCGCGGTACAATTCCTGGCGGATGCCGCGAAATCGGTCGGCGATGGCCAGCGACAGGATCAACGCCTCGAACGCCAGCGCGGCGAAGGTCGCCATGTCCACCACGTCATGCTGCCGCACGAACCCCAGGTTGCGCGCGACCCGTGCGAGGAAGACGATGATCGCCAGGCTCCATCCGGCCATGTAGAACCAGATCACCCGGCTGCCCCGCCGCACCGCGACGATACAGGTCATCGCCATCAGGATGGAGGTGATGGTGATGACATAGTTGAGCAGCCGGTCGGTCAGCACGGCGGGCAGCCACTGGTCCGCCGCCGCCACGAAGCCCAGTACCGCGCCCAGGACGGCCAGCACGCGCCCCGCCAGGATGAAGCCGCGCGGCAGCACGCCGTCCTCGATCACCGTGAACAGGAACATATTGCCCGCCGCGATCAACAGGCCGACCAGCACGAAGTCGAGCCGCACGGCGGTCGGCCCGACCAGTCCAGGCACGACGAAGGCGGCGGTGTTGGTCCACACCAGCCCATAGGCGAAGGACACCCCGACCCACAGGACATACCAGCGCTGGAACGCGTGGCGCCGCCCGGTATGGATGACCACATTGTAGAGCAGCGCGGACAGCAAGGTGCCCGCGAACACCCCCATCAGCAGCAACCACCGGACATCGTCCGACGCCATGTTCGTTCCCGGGACCGCCACCACCTTGCGCATCAGCGACAGGTCGTCGATCCGGCGAAAGCCCAGATACAGGCCGCGAATATCGCTGCCCGGCGGATCGACGGTGAATTTCAACAGGCCACCCGGCGCCCAATGCCCGTCCAGTTCGGACGCGGCACGGTCGAACCGGTGAAGCCCCGTGCGATCGGCGACGAGCAGGGCGATGCGATCGAACCGGGTCTGGTCGACCATCAGGCTCCAATGCGGGCCGAGCGGCGTCAGCCCGGACGGATCGAGCCGCAGCCAGAGCCAGTCCCGCCCCGCGGTCGGAGCCTGCGCATCGCACCGGTAGCGGGCGGCGGCCACCGCCGCATCGTCCGCATCATCGGCCAGCGTCGCGGTGCACAGGGCATGGCGCAGATCGACCCTTTGCCCCCGCACCGTGCCCGGCAGCAGGCCCATCGATACCAGGAAGAATGCGAACCAACATGATCTGAAATATGATGCCACTAGCGCGGCCCCCAACCGCCGCGCGGCCTCTATCGCGTGCGAACGGCTTTGTCCCCAGAAAGTGGCGATTTTCTACGATCGGGAACGGAGGATCGGCGCGCGGCGCGCGATGCCAAAGCCGCCCCGTCTTTCCTTGCGTGAAAGGCGGGGCAACCTTGCTGTCCGCCCGGCCGGATGGCCGGACGCCGCGCTCTTTAGCGCGGATAGATTGCCCGATGGTGAATGAAACCCGCCGCTTATCGCCCGCTAATATGTCGCCGCGCGACAATCCTTGTCGAATTGAATGAAATCTGCCATCCTCGCAAAACAATTGCTTCAAGGGGCGAAGGCGTGGCCGAAGATCATGCAGTGCTGAGTCAAATCGGCGATCTGGCGCAGGCGGGGGAGCGGATGATCGAGCGTCTTCGGCGCAAGGCGTTCCTGCCCGAAAGCCGCAAGGGACTCCATGTCCGATTCGGCATTGCCGAGGCGGCGCAGCTTTTGGGCTGTTCGACCAATCGCATCCGCATGGCCGAGGAGGATGGCCGCCTGCCCCCCGCCCCGGCGTCGGAAACCGGGCGGCGGCTGGGCTATACGGTCGAGGAGATGCTGCGGATGCGCGAGGTGCTGGGCGCCTCGCCCGTGCGTGCGCCGCTCGACATTCCAGCCGTCATCGCCGTGCAGAATTTCAAGGGCGGCGTCGGCAAGTCGACCGTCACCACCCATCTGGCGCATTATTTCGCGGTCCAGGGCTACCGCGTGCTGGTCGTCGATTGCGACAGCCAGGCGACGACGACGACGCTGTTCGGCTTCAACCCGCATTTCAACGTCACGCGCGAGGAAACGCTCTACCCCTATCTGTCGATCGACCCGACGCAGAGCGACCTGGCCTATGCGGTCAAGCCGACGCCCTGGCCCAATGTCGACCTGATCCCGTCCAACCTCGAACTGTTCGACGTGGAATATGAACTGGCCGCAGCGGGCAGCGATGGCGGGTCGGTACTGGCCGCGCGATTCCGCAAGCTGAAGCGCGGGCTGGCCGACCTTGCGCGCAATTACGATATCGTGCTGCTCGATCCGCCGCCCGCGCTGGGCACGATCAGCCTGGCGGTGATGCAGGCGGCCAACGCGCTGCTGGTGCCGCTGGCCGCGACCACGCCCGATTTCTGCTCGACGGTGCAGTTCCTGTCGATGATGGACCAGGTGCTGCACCAGCTGACCGGCGCGGGGATCGAGGTGGATTACCAGTTCGTCCGCCTGATCTGTTCCAAGTTCGACGGTAACGACCCCAGCCATGCGATGGTCCGCGCGATCATGGAACAGAGCTTCGGCCCCGCGCTGCTGCCCGTGCCGATCCTGGAATCGGCGGAGATCAGCCATGCCGCGATGCGGATGATGACCGTCTATGAGCTGGAAAAGCCGATCGGCACGCCCAAGACGCACAAACGCTGCCGCGCCAATCTGGACGAGGCGATGCGCCAGGTCGAGCAGTTGGTCCGCCAGAGCTGGGGCCGGGTCGAACCCGCGAGCGAAGAGGCGGTCGTCCATGCCGCGGCGTAAGGAGATGACCGCCGCGGCGAGCGTCATCGGGGCCATGGCTTGCGACAGGCATCCATTCCCCCTTTCCTACACAACAATGTTCCGCTTATGTTCCAAGCGGGAGGTACGATATGGCGCGTAAACAGTCCGATTATCTCGCAGCCCTTCTGGCCGAGGAGGCGGAGACCCCGGCCCCCGCCATCGTGCGCGAAACCCCGCCCGAGCGGACGCGCAACACCACCTTGCTCGGCCGCGAATCGGCGCTGGCCCGCGTTGCCAGCGGCGAAGTGCGACAGGTCACGCAATTGCTGCTCGACCCGGCACGCGTCCGCATCTGGCCGGGCAATGCGCGTAGCTATACGCATCTGACCGAAGAGAATTGCCGCGAGCTGATCGACTCGATCATCGCCGAGGGGGGGCAGAAGGTGCCCGCCGTGGTCCGCCGGGTCGAGGGCGATCCCGAGCATGATTATGAGGTGATCGCGGGCACCCGCCGCCACTGGTCGATCCGCTGGCTTCGCGCCAACAGCTATCCCGACATGCAGTTCGTGGCGCAGGTCGTGCAGCTGGACGACGAGGCCGCCTTCCGCCTCGCCGATCTGGAGAACCGGGCGCGCGCCGACGTGTCGGACCTGGAGCGCGCGCGCAATTACCTGGCCGCGCTGAAGACCCATTATGGCAACCACCAGACGCGGATGGCGGAACGGTTGAAGCTGTCCAAGGGCTGGCTGTCCAAGATGCTGAAGGTCGCGGCGATCCCGGACGCCATCATCGCCGCCTTCCCCTCCCCCGCCGAGGTGCAGCTCAAGCCAGCCTATGCGCTGGCGCAGGCGCTCGACCAGGCAGGCGATGCACCGGCCATCCAGCGCGAGGCGACAAAAATCGCACGCGAACAGCGCGAGCGGCGCGGTGCCGATCTGCCCCTTTATCCGGCCGCCGACGTGCTGCGCCGCCTGCTCGACGCCCCCAAGGCCGACCGGGAGCGGCAGGCAGACGAACCCTATCGCTATGTCACCGATCTGGGGCGAACGCTCGTGACCGTCCAGTCGAGCAACCGGCAGGGGGTGACGCTGCGTGTCCACTCCGGCACCGGCGTCGATCTGGACCATGTCGTCGAGGCGCTGCGCGAAACGCTGCTTCAACTGGAGCGGACCGGCCGGGGCCTGCAACGCTGATGGCATGGCTGTTTCCCCGGGGAAACACGCCGTCAGAATTGGGGGACGGCGGCATCGTCCGTCGCGCGGACAGCCTGTTTGCCTGGGATGATCCCTGCGGGGGGATTGGCCGCTCCCCTGCCCTATCCCCCGCCCCATTCATCGCCCGTTCGCACGGTTCTCCCGCGCGGCGGGCTTTTGCGCCCGTCCCACGGGCGCGATCGCACGGCCTGTTTCCCCGGGGAAACGCCGCAGGACATCGTCGATGACCCCACCCGCCCAGGATACGCCGACCGAGCAGTTCGAACTGTTCCTCCCCTATCTCGCCGACCTGCCGCTCCGCGATCAGCGCGAGATGATGGAGCGCCCCTTTTTCAGCCTGGCCAAGACCAAGCGGATCAAGCCGATCGATTATCGCTCGCCCGACGGCAAGCTTTGGGTCCATGTCTCGGGCAATCCCGATTATGGCATGGCGACGATCTGGGACGCTGACATCCTGATCTATTGTGCGTCGATGCTGGCCGACATGGCCCGGCGCGGGATCAACGACGTACCGCGCAAGCTGCACCTGATGCCCTATGACCTGCTGCGCGCGATCGGGCGACAGCCGACCGGCCGCGCCTATGAGCTTATGGGGCAGGCGCTCGACCGGCTGGTATCGACCACGGTCAAGACCAATATCCGCGCCGAGAATCGCCGCGAAGCGACCTTCAGCTGGCTCGACGGCTGGACCCAATTGGTCGATGAAAAGACCGAACGGTCGCGCGGCATGACGATCGAACTGTCCAACTGGTTCTACGAAGGCGTGATGATGACCGGCGGCGTGCTGTCGATCGACCGCGCCTATTTCGACATTTCGGGCGGCCGCGAGCGCTGGCTATACAAGGTCGCGCGCAAACATGCGGGCGGCGCGGGCGAGACGGGTTTTGCGATCTCGATGCCGACGCTGTTCGAGAAATCCGGCGCGGAGGGCCAGTATCGCCGCTTCAAGTTCGAGATCGCCAAGATCGCCGAACGCAACGAATTGCCCGGCTTCGCGCTCTCGCTCGAACAGGCCGAGGGCAAGCGCGAGCCCAGCCTGAGGATGCGACGCCGACTCGACGCCAGAGCCCCCTCCCCCGTTGTCGCCCCCTCCCCCGCTATCGCCCCGGTCATCGCACCCGCCCCCGTACCGGTCAAAGCGCCCGCCCAACGCGCATCGGGCAAGACCTCGGCCCCCTCGCCTTCCCCCGCGCCAACCGCACAGGAGCCCGCGCTCGACGCCGGTTCGCTGATCCGGCGCAGCGTCAAGAGCCTGTCGACCCGCGCGACCTTTGGCGAGATCACCGACGCGACCCTGGCATTGCTGCGCGCCGAATGTCCGGGCTGGGATTACCAGACGCTTCACGCCGAATTTCGCGCCTGGGTCGAAGGCGATCCGAGCCGCACGCCGGTCAGCTATCAGAATGCCTTTATCGGTTATGTCCGCCGCTTCGATGCGAAGAACCGGCATCTGCTGCGATAGGATCGGGGTGCGTGCGAAAGCCACACCCCTCCCCATCCGGGTTACATCCGTTCAAGCCAGCGGATGGACCTTGGAGCTTACGGCCGAGCGCGGCAGCCGCCAGCCCGCCTGAAATCCAGCCCCCTCCCCCAAAGGCGAAGACTCCACGTCCTCCATCGCAATAACGGCATGGGGTGCTGCCCAAGCGATGGCTTGCCCCGATCGTCGGCACCATCCAGTGAAGCGAGGCCCCTTCCCTGACGCGATACGCAGATCCCGCAAGTTCGCATCGATCATGAGGCTGCGCGCGGCCCCCCAGCCCCACCGATGTGCGCGCCAGCCCCGGTCATTTCGACCGCACATTTCGCGCTGATCAGCCAGGCATCGAAAATGCTCGCGGCGATCGCGCCCCACCCCGCTCCTTTACAATTGGTCGATTAGCGCCGCGCTTGTTCCTTTGGCTCCCTGCGAAAGGACCCATGCTTGCATCGCCCCGCTACCTGCCTGTCCTTAATCACACGGGTCGTTCTCACCACAATCACGCCGTCGCGAAATCCCGCCCGGGCCTCGCGCGAGAACCCCAACTTCCTCGACCCGGATTTAGAGCTCGGTGGAGCCGCGCATCGGCAGTTGATCGCCGTTCCCAGCCATCGGTCCCGCTGCGTCATCCGATCGATGATCGCTACGGATGGAGCAAGTCTTTCGGCGGGGAGAAACCCATCCGCCGCAGCTCCGCTGCATGATCCAGGGCAGGCGCGGCGACAGCCACCACGGAGCCACCAGCCGAAGCGAAGGCGGTGCATAGTCCTGCCGCCAGGCTCAACGCATTCCTGTTCCTATGGCCGTGGGCAACAGGGAGCGATCCGACACCTCATCGCGCAAAAGCATCGTCCACGCGATGCCCCCGCAGGTGCGCCTCCGTCGCGCTTGACAAGCCATCCTCGCGCCAGGCTCGATTTGTCGCCAAGGTGGGGCCGGGCCCCACTCGTCCCGCGCGATCGGGAAGGACCACAGCACTTGGCGTCCACCACCCGCTATCAGGCAAAAAAGCAGGGAAGGGGAGGGGGCTCGACAAAGCGTTCCTGAAGTATCGGTTCTCACGATGAGGGCGACAGCCTGTCCGGTGCGCAGCGCGGTTCCGCGCGGCAATTTGAACATCTCCAGCGAAAGCACCGCCCAAAGTGATTCAATCATAGTGGTCAAAAACCACCCGGATCGGGGCTTTCGATATATCAGGAACACCCATCCGATATATCAGGAACGGGGGGCACGTCACTTCGGGAACGCATGCTCGATATATCAGGAACGGCCCATTCCATGCGAATCACGGGAAAACCGGGCTTTGAGATGCTATCCGCACCGCTTAACCCTTTAACTCTTCCTATAACCCTCTAACCGCTTCGAGATTCTTTCTTGATTCTGAAGAGATGGAGGAATGCCGGATTCCAACTCCGATCCTTACGCACCATGCTCAGCGGCCTGAGGAATAGACAGCTCACGCCTGTGGAGAGCATCGCCTTCGCTATCATCCACCTGACCTGCGCCATCAGCCCACCTCCATCTGCGACCAATGGCTGACTACAACCTGCTCTCACCGAGCCCTCATCGCATGAACTCGGGAATGCCAGGGAGGGGGCGGCGACAAACGTCACGACGCCGTGATACGGCCTGGCAGAAAGACCGCCGGCACGAGTGCGTCAACGATACCGACAACAGGCCAAGCAACACGCCCACTACGGGATGCATCGCTTGGAGGATGGTCTGCCGAGCCGGTCGCTCATCAAGGGCGAATGACGGACGAACCAGTCTTGGCGCGATGACCTGCCAGACCGCCACATTCCTCCGTGCATGGGAAACGTTGGGCGAGCCGGTCACGATATTCCAGCCGCCACGACAACAGGAGGGCAGGGGGATGGCCATCATGCCCAGCATGCTGGCGATTTTGCTTTTGGCAGGGCCGATACCTGGATCAGCGGCCAAAGCAGGGCCACCCGAACACGGATTTCCACCAACCTCTTGATAACATTAGTATATTCTAATATTTAACCATCTGGGAAGCGGGAGTCTGCACGATTGGGTGCCAATGGGACGCCACGGCCACCCGATAGCAGGGAAGGGGGGCGCGAATGGAGCATGCCCCCGGTCGAGGACAAATAATCCCGTTAAACCCCGGATCAACAGCCATGAGACGGACCGATCCTGGTCCCGCGCACCCTGATCGCGCAGCAAGGATGGATATCGCCCGTCAGTCGAGCGAACGCCCTTGCGCCGCACTCGCCGCCTTGGCCGGTGCTGCGGGGCGTTCCCCCCGTACCACGACGATGCTGCCGATCACGATCGCCAGCCCGCCGATCAGCATCGGCAGGCCCACGGGATCATGGAACAGGGTGATGCCGATCAGCGCGCCGAACAGCGGTTCGATATTGATGAAGACCCCCGCGCTGGCGCTGTCGACCCGTGCCGCGCCATATTGCCATGCCGCAGTGGCGGCGAAGGTCGCCAACAGGCCCTGGCCGATGATCCCGGACCAGGCGATCGCGCTGAGGCGGAGGGGAGGGAGGCCGTGCAGACCGATCGCGAGCGGCGCTACGGTCAGGCCCGCGACGATCATCATCACCGCTGGAACCGCCAGCGCGGACCGGGTCTCCGGCGCGCGCCGCGATACCATCAGCCAGGCGAGGAAGACGAGCAGCGACAGAAGCGACAGCGCGATCCCCATCGCCGTTCCCGCGCCACCGGGCTTGCCGGCGATCAGCGCGGCCCCGGCGGTGGCGGCGGCCACCCCGATCCATGACGTGCGCGTGACCTTTTCCCCGGTCAGATGCGCCGCGATCGCGACCAGCGCGGGCATCGCCCCGACGAGCAGCGCGGCCAGCGTCACCGTGACCCCCGCCAGCCCCTCGAACTGGATGAGGAAGCCGATGCCATAGAAGACCCCGGCCCACAGGACGGCCGGGGAGAGGAACAGCGCGCGCGCCTCCGCGCTGCCCAGCGCAAAGGGGAGCGAGGCGAGGGAGGCCACGACGAAGCGCAGCAGGACCATATGGGCGGGCAGAACCTCGCGCAGGGCCAGCTTGCCGAGCGGGAAACCCAGGCCCCAGCACAGGCCGGCCGTGGCGAGCGAAAGAAAGGCTAGACGACGCATGCCCTCCCTCTATCGGGATCGGTCACCATGCCAAAGGCCAATCGCCGCACGGCGCGTCCCCCGCCGACGGGCCAGCCGATCCCCGGGCCGGACTTGCCGCGAACCGGAGCGCTCTGTTCCGCGATGCCCCGTAAAAGGCCTGGGAACGGGCTCTGGGCGGCATTCCACCCGTAAGCCTACCCAGACCTAAGGTCCCCCTGGATCACAGCGGACAGGGCGGTCGCCGGCTCTTGATCGATCCGGCCTCGACCCGATAGTCTCGCCATCGTCCCGGCAATGCACCCGCTTCGGTCGAGGTCGAGTTGCAGCGTCGTTCGGGCACGACCATGCCGTTGGCGGGAAGCGGGCTTGCCGATAGCATCACTGCAATCCGCATGTTGGAGGTTTGAATGGCGCACCTGTTCGAGATCTACAAGGACAAGGCGGGCGAGTTCCGGGTCCGGTTCAAATATAACAACGAGATCATGTTCTCGACCGAGGGCTACAAGTCCAAGGCGTCGGCGCAGAAAGCCGTCGAATCGATCAAGAAAAATGGACCGGACGCACCCGTCGAAGACAATAGCTGACCGATCCGGCGATTCTGACGGGCCGGGGCTTGCTCCGGCCCGTCGTCATGTCTTCTCTCGAAGGTCGCCAGCGGGCGAACGGCGTCCCAGCCGTGCCGGTGGGATAGATCTGCGCGACCGCCTGGCAAAGGCTCGCGCGAGGGTTGTGCGGGATCGGCGCATCCTCCAGCTCATGAGCAACGGGGCAGGGGCCTTTGTCCCTGTCGGGCGCCCTTCCGCGGTCCTTCCGTATCGGCATGGACTCAGACTGGGGGAGGGGGGCTTCCTCCCCCCAGTCGTCGATTATGCGGGATCGTCCAGGCTGAACCGGTCCTCGTCATCGTCGAACGCGAACAATTCGGCATAGCGGCCCCATTCGGTGACGGCGCGCAGCGTGGTGTCGGCGAAGTCGGGGGACATATGGTCCTCCAACTCGTCGCGGAAGCGGCGGGCGGGGGCCTGGTGCGTCGATCGTTCGTCCAGCACGGTGCGGATATGCCGCGCCAGCGGTACGTGCAGCTCCAACGTGCGGCGGAAATTGGCCTTGCGCTGGTCGACATCCTCCTGCGCGAAGGCCGCGCCGCGCGGCGTCAGCACCGCATTGCCGTCATCGACGTCGAGGAACTGGAGCAGTTGCAGGCTCTCGACGATCGGGAACAGGTCGTCGATCTCCAGTTGCAGCGTGTCGGCCAGTTCGGACAGCGGCGCGCGGCCCGAAAAGGGCGCGGCCTCGACCTCTTCGATCAGGCCGGCCAGGCTGTTGATCGACACCGGCGGCAGCGGCCGGGCCAGGTCGTGCGTCGGCAGCGCCGCGGCGGTCGGCGCGGCGCGCTGCGTCATGCGGGCATAGATCTGCTCGACCAGCTCGCGGAAGCGCGGGTCGAGCCGGTCGCGCGGCTGGGCCAGGTCGACGCGGAACTCGGCCGCGATCCGGCCCGGATTGGACGACAGCACCAGGATGCGGTCGCACATCAGCACCGCCTCCTCGATATTATGCGTGACGATCAGGATCGAGGAGATGCCCAGCTTGCCGTCGCCCCACAGGTCGATCAGGTCGGAGCGCAGCGTCTCGGCGGTCAGCACGTCGAGCGCGGAGAAGGGCTCGTCCATCAGCAGCAGCGACGGCTCGACGACCAGCGCGCGGGCCAGCCCGACGCGCTGGCGCATCCCGCCCGACAATTCCTTGGGGAAGGCGTTCTCGAACCCGTCGAGCCCGATCAGGTCGATCGCGGCGAGTGCGCGACGCCGCCGTTCCTCGACCGGCACGCGCTGCGCCTCCAGCCCCAGCTCGACATTCTGCTGCACGGTCAGCCAGGGCATCAGGGCAAAGGACTGGAACACCATCGCGACCGATCGCGGGTTGCCCGCGGCATCGGGGATGAAGCGCAATTCGCCCTCGCTGGGCGTCACCAGCCCGGCGATCGAGCGCAGCAGGGTCGACTTGCCCGAGCCCGAGCGGCCGAGCAGGCCGACGACCTCGCCCTCGTTCACGACGAGTTCGACATTGTCCAGGATGGGCGCGCCGCCCTCGGCATTGCCATAGCTGTGGCTCAGCCGCTCGACGGAGAGGACGGGGTGGGGGGCGGCAATATGGTGCGGGGTGCGGGACATGATCGTGTCTCCCTCAGGACAGGCGCAGACGGCGCTCGGAGAGTCGGTAGAGCGGGCGGAAAAGCAGGCGGTTGATGGCGATGACGAACATCGACATCACCATGATGCCCAGCAGGACGCGCGCGCTGTCGCCCGAGGCGGTGGCATCGGCGATATAACTGCCCAGCCCCGCCGCGCGCAGATGGGTGGAGCCCCAGGACACCGCCTCGGCGACGATGCTGGCGTTCCACGATCCCCCCGACGCGGTCAGCGCGCCGGTGACATAATAGGGGAAGATGCCCGGCAGGATCAGGCGTCGCCACCATTGCCAGCCGCGCACGCCGAACATGCGGTTCGCCTCGATCAGGTCGTTGGGGATCGCGCTGGCCCCGGCGATGACGTTGAACAGGATGTACCACTGGGTGCCCAGCACCATCAGCGGCGACAGCCACAGGTCGGGATCGGCGTGGAAATGCACGATCGCCACCACCGCGATGGGGAACAGCACATTGGCGGGAAAGGCGGCCAGGAACTGCGCCACCGGCTGCACCCGCGCGGTCCAGACCGGGCGCAGGCCGATCCACACGCCGATCGGCACCCAGAACAGGCTGGCGACGGCGATCAGCACGATCACCCGCACCAGCGTCAGCACGCCGTAGTGCAGCGCCCGCCCGGCATCGGTCCAGCTCAGCGTCGTTTGCAGGAAGCGCACCGCATAGACCGTGGCCGCCAGCGCGGCGATGACGATCATCCCGGTCCACAGGCGCAGGCCCAGGGTCCGCGCCGCATCGGGCCGCCGCGCGGCGAACCGCCGCTGCTGCTCCATCGGCCGGGCCCTGGGCTCGACGACATAGATGAGCGCGGCCGCCGCGCGAAACGGCGCGGTCAGCGAGGGGAGGAGGCGCGCACGCCGGAACAGGTCATAGACCCAGGACTGCGGCGGATTGGCGCTGGCGGTCTGTTCGACGCGGAAACGGTCGGCCCAGGCGATCACCGGCCGGAACACCAGCTGGTCGTAGAGCAGGATGACCACCGCCATCGCCGCGACCGCGCCGGCGACCGCCTGCAGGTCGCTGCGCGCGATCGCCAGCGCCAGCCACGATCCGATGCCGGGCAGCATGATCTGGGTGTGGCCCACGCTGATCGCCTCGGACGCGACGACGAAGAACCAGCCGCCCGACATCGACATCATCGCGTTCCACACCAGCCCCGGCGCGGCGAAGGGCAGCTCGACGCGCAGCAGCTTGCGCAGCGGCGACAGGCCGAACCCTTCGGCCACCTCGTTCAGGTCGTCGGGCACCTGGCGCAGCGACTGGTACAGGCTGAACGCCATGTTCCACGCCTGGCTGGTGAAGATGGCGAAGATCGCGGCGCATTCGACGCCCATCCGGCTGCCCGGGAACAGCCCCATGAAGGCGGTGACGGTGAAGGTCATGAAGCCCAGCACCGGCACCGATTGCAGGATGTCGAGCGCGGGGATGATGACCAGCTCGGCCCGACGGCTCTTGGCCGCCGCGGTCGCCGCGACGATGGTGAAGACGAAGGACGCGGCCAGCGCCGCGAACAGCCGCAGCGTGGTGAGCAGCGCGTAATGGGGCAGGGCGGCCCAGTCGAGCGTGATCGGCTCGACGCGCAGGCGGGCCAGCGGCTCGACCGCGTCGTGCACGCCATTGGCCACCCCGGCACCCGCGGCGATCAGGATCGCGAACAGCGCAAGGTCGGGCCAGCCCATGCGGACGTTGAGGCGGCGCGGCGAAAAGCCCAGGAAACCGGTGCGCTGCATCTCAGAGCGCTCCACGGCCGGGGCATGGGGCGACGCGGGACGCGGGGATCGCGCCGTGCGGGGAGGAAACGGTGCCGCGCGCAAGGGCGTGGGGGAACGGCAGGACCATGGAAGGGCTCCATCGGGTTCGTGATCGAGCCCGACAAAGCCGTTACAGGTCAGCGATGACGCTGCCGATCACGGCTCGATCGGACCCGGGCATGACGATCGGATACAGGGAAGCCGAAGCTTCTACTGTCTCCGTCGCCGGCTGGGGGGATAGATCGGGGCATTGGATTCCTGTTTGCAGGGACCGGCCGCATCGACGACCGATATCCGCCCGATACACGCCTGCCATAATTGCTCAAGGCCGATATGGCCGGATGCGGCGATTCCGATGCAAAAATGTCGTGTTTTTCATAAAGGCGGATGCCTCGAACGACCTCTGGCGATTAACTCAGCATCGTGATTCACTTGCTTTCGCGATGAGCGGAGGCGGTGCTGGCGCGGCAGGCAGGGTTTTGGGATTATGAGGAACATCACGCCCGGTTGACCAATGGCGGCGATCCGCTGGTGACATTGGCCGAGGTGGTCGACTTCGCGCCGTTCCGCTACCGCCTGGAGAAGGCGCTGAAGCACTCGGAAGGGGCATAGGGCGGCAGGCCGCCCTATGATCCCGTTATGATGTTCAAGGTCCTGGTGCTTCAGGCTCTGTACAATTTGTCGGACGATCAGGCGGAGTTCCAGATCAGGGACCGGCTCTCGTTTCTGCGGTTCCTGGGCCTCACGCCCAATGTGCCGAGCCCCGACGCCAAGACGATCTGGTTATTCCGCGAGCACCTGGCACAAGCTGGGGCGATCGAGAAGTTGTTCGCGCGGTTCGATGCGCGACTGAAGGCTGGTGGCTACCTGGCGCAAGGCGGTCAGATCATCGATGCGACGGTGATTGCCGCGCCGCGCCAGCACCTGACCGACGAGGCAAAGGCCCTGATCAAGGAGGGCAAGGCGGCGGACGAGATCTGGCTTGATAAACCCGCCAAGGCGGCACAGAAAGGCATTGATACGCGCTGGACGATGAAGCGCGGGAGCCTGAAACGGAGCGAGGCCGGCGAGCCGCGCGTGCCGGCTCCGGCGCAGATCATGGTGCCGATGTTCGGGTACAAAAACCATGCCGGGATCGACCGCACCTTCGGGTTCAGCCGCAAGTGGGCGGTGATCCACGCGGCCCGGCACGACAGCGGCGCATTCGCAGACGTGCTCGACTCGGAAGACATCGCCCGGTCGGTCGGGCCGATACCGCCTATCGTTCGGCGAAGAACGAGGCCGCGATCCGCCGCGCCAGGCTCAAATCGATGATCCATTTCCGCAAACCCAAGAGCAAGCCGATGAACCGTCGGCACCAGCGTGCCAACGCCGCCCGCTCGAAGGTCCGCTCAGCGGTCGAGAATGTCTTTGCCGTGCAGAAATCGCGGATGGCCCTGTTTGTCCGCACTGTCGGCATTGAGCGTGCCAGGATGAAAATCGGCATGGCAAACCTGGCCTACAACTTCAAACGCCTCGTATGGCACGAAGGGAGAACCGCGCCCGCCTGATCCTGAAACCGCGAGGAAACCCCCTGGAAAGGCTGTAAAGTCACCCCGAAAACAGGCCGTCGGCCCGATCCATTGCGCCCGTTATCACCACCCCTATCCCGTCACGCCAAATTCGAACGGTTCTTCGAGGTGTCCAGGCGACGAAATCCCGGCCATCGCGTTGGCCCGGAAGGGGTGGGGGACGGCGGGTGGGGGTTGGGGCCGCTGCGGCGGGCGCGTCACTGGGATTGGGGCTTTCCGCCATTCGGCCTGCTTCTACCCTCCGGTCGGGGACAAACAGGCCGAACGGTGGCGATCGGGTTTCAGCGGGTGGTCGCCGCCGCCAGCTATGTCCGGGCGGCGAGCTTTCCCAGATTATTGGCGGCGGCGGGGCTGGCCCCGATGAGGAGCTTGCGGTGCTGATGGGTCGATGCGTCGGGCTCGCTATTGGCGAGCGTCACGCCCAACGCCTTAAGCTTCTCGCCGAACGACCAAGTCAGATCACTGGGCATATAGCCGATTTCGGGGATCATCCGGTCCACCGCATCAGGGAAAGCGGTAATCCGGTGGACAAAATTCGGTGACGCTCGAAACTAATGAGTTCTTCGATCCATCCAAGTGAATGAAAGGCGGATGACAATTTTGCCATTACGCCTTTCATAATTGTAAACAGATTATCGGCCAATTGGCTTCAAATGGATTCCTAGCCATCCTGGAACTGGTCGTGATCTACCGTCCGGTTGTGTGATGGGGGAACACCAAGCGCCGGTATTGGGACATGATGTAGGCTGGGGTGAAGCACCACCCCAAGTTCCGACACCTTCTCTGATAACGACTGCGGCCGACCCTCCACCATCAATTTCAAACGCCTGTGTAACGTTCAAAGATCTAAATATGCCAGCAAGCTGCCGACGATCGATACCCATGCGATAAGGGCCGGCCCTTATGATGAAAATCCTATCATCCGTTCCGCGATAACCGATACCAATACGAGACGTATCTTTATTTTCCTCATCGGGGCCAGCAGAAGACCCGATATGCTGAGGTATTAACGAGGTTCCAGAGAAAGCTACGAAGCTTGTATTGCTTGCGTCAAGTCGTTGCGCTTCATTCAGGGCAGCGCTAGCAGTTGTATTATTTCCCAAGATGATGGACAAATTACTAGCAGAAGGGGAGGCACCATTACTCGAAAACTGCCAAAAATATGTATCAAGTGGTACTCGTAATCCATTGCTCATGATGTAAAAAGGAGGTCCAGCAAGAAATTTAGAACCCATGTAACCATTATGGGTTCCGGCAGTAGGGCCGCCACTATTGTTATCATAATAAATCCCTAGGGGTACAGAGCAATTAGTGTCTTGCCAAGACCCAGCAGTTTGCTGTCTGGTGTCAAAATAGTTCGTATTTATCGCGAAATCAGGCGTTCCCAATCTACCCCATGCGATTGACGGAGTATATAATTCTGCTTCCTGTGGTACGCTGTCGACTTGAGTTTGTGTTCCAAGCATTTCACAACGCGACGAGGGTCCTTGGTGATTGTCTCCCAAGACGTAAGGATATGGCCTCTCTCCCTGGGAGCCGCTTGTCGCATTGGGGATTGATATTAACACTCCATCCATGCCTGCGGAGTAGGTGAAACCGCCTTCCTGAATTGGTATTGGATGCGTAGGGCCAAAATAATAAATTCTATTACCTTGCCCAGATAAGAAATTATCTCGTAGAATCCTAGATGTTGTATAATCAAGTCCTTTAAATAATCCCGTCATCATTCTCGGGACTGGAATATTACTAGCTGGATAATTGTGCCAATACATCCCGCGGATCACGGAATTAGATGATGAATTTACTGGCCTGTTTGGAGTGCGATATTCATGATTGCCATTAAGATTTGATGTCATTATTACAGGGAATGCAACAGATGTCCCTCGCATTGTCTGGTTAAAGGTTTTGTTGCGTTCTCTGTTGGCAATACTGTCAGTAATTAAACAGTCGCAAATAACGTCTCTATTTTTATTTGTATACCAAGCCAAACCCCAGAAATACATGATTCTATTTAATCTCAGGGTGACGGCAACATCGTTTGAATTCGAATCCGTAACGCAAAGTTGGAATGTGGCCCACTGCCAGCGATCGAAGGAATATGATTCCTGTTCGGCACTACATATTTGCGTTCGTCCATCACTCAATTTTGTCTCAGACCTCCCTCTCAACTTGTAGCTTTGTGGGGGCAGAGCCTTGTCATCTGCGTTGGGTGGCGATTGCCCCTCTGGGAGGGGTCTTTCCAATGCGCCTGGCGGCCTGTTGGCTATGCGCTCTCTTCCTGATGCAGGAACGACAGGATAAAGATTGTTTGCCACTAAAAGAAAAATTGCCATGGATTGGAATAAAGGAACTCTACGCATAGAAAACCTCCTGTATTTTTAAATATCATCTATCTTTTATGAAAAAACAAACTGTAATTTGTACGGATAATGTCTATGGTTACTAAGTAAACTATCTATCGGGAACAACCAAGATAGCATCACCGACAGCCCGTTCTCCGCTTGAGTCGGAGGGATGCGTAATAAGCTTCCCGCGCACCACCATTGCGCTCGATCCACCACCATCAAGATTGATTGCGTCGCGCGCACCGATGTGGACCATAACCCGCCGCAGTTCTTCAATCGACAATCCCGCACTAGCTGGAACCGATACAGAACTTGCTTCAGAGTACTCGCGGCCCTCGACGACGAGCAGCCAAACGTGCCGTTTGGCGTCGATGCCGACGGCGGTGCGTGGATTTCGCAGGACTGACCAGGAATGGACATAGTTCCAACGGGCGAGAGGCATGCCGTGTGTGGCCCAGCCCTCTTTGTCATCCGCGTGAATCATCTCGCCGCCGCGAACCAGCGTCGGTGCCCCATTCACGGCGTAGAGCGCACTGGATGCCGCTTTGTCGCTGCGCGTGTCGTACGTCAAATCCATCCGTGCTCGTACATGACGAGCAAGTCGCGAGCGCAGGAAATCGGCCTTCCGACCGATCCCCACCAGCACTGTTCCGCCGAGTTCTGCGCCACTGCCGGTCTTCAATCGGCCATCGGGCCCGACAGTGACCGCCAACCCATGTGAGGCATCTGCAACGAAACCGGCATCGTCGGTGATAGCAACGATTTCATCGCGGACGGCGCAGGTCACATCCTGGGCAGGCAGGCGATTGGCTGGTGCTCCTGTCGTTCCACAATCGCGCACTTGCCCAGGTTGGCGGTTGATGCCGCCGAGCAAAGAGACGGTACCGTCGCTCCAGACGATGCGTGGTGACGGCGGTCGCGCGGAAAGAATCGCCGCGCTTATAGGATAGCGATCGCGGAGAAGCAGGTAGGGTCGCCCCAGCGTCGCTTCGCTGCGCCAGCGTCCTTGCATAACCGATATACCGGCGGGTTCACCGACCACGCCCTCCTCCGGCGTCATCGCGAAGAAGCCGCCATTGATCGCGACCTGAGCACCGAACCGGTGGGCGATATCCGACGTCTTGATGCGTCCCGCTACCGTGTCGTTCCCGCCGGCAGAAAATATGTGACCTTTGAAATGGGCTGGATCAATCTCGATCAGGTTCAGCCGCCACGGACCGGCCTCATAATACGGCGAGGCCGCGGCGGCGCGAACTTCGACCTTGCACGTTGTGGCAGGGCGTATCGCCACCCGCGCGGCTGCCTCCGTGGTAAAATCGCCACCGATAATCTCGACATAGCGGGTCGGTATCAGCCCCGGAGTCTGGTAGCTTTCCCGGCGTGGTTCAAGATGGAGCGCGCGCAAGCACATCTCGAGGCGGGATCTTTCCTTAACGGTGCGAGCGACGCCTGCTGTTATCAGCCATTGGGTTGGCACGTTGTTCGCCGTTGCCCGTCTGACGGAATAATAGGTTACGCCATCTGCCAATGATTCTTCAGTTCGAGTCTCTACCAAATTGGTGTTGCCCAGCGGGAAAGGTGCGACCGGCAGCGATGCGTAAACTGGGCGCACCGAAAGAGGAATCGCCACGCTGGCGAGAATCATGTGACGCGCAAGGCTACGGGTGTCCATCATCCTTTAATATCGCGACAGTATTTAAAATCCAAGACACGGCTCGACCCGCGTTGCCGCCGTCGCGTGTCCGTGCAAGAGGGTGGGAATGGGCGACGTAACAAGACAGACGACGGACACACATGACGCAGGATAAGACAGGCTGGCACGCGGGCCACCTCGCTGTCTTACATGCACTCAATATCGCCAAGCACGCGAGCCGGGCAGAGATCGCGCAAACGACCGGCCTGTCTCCCCAATCCATGACGCGCATCGGGCAGGAACTGATCGCATCGGGCCACATTGTTGAGGTCAGGCGGCGGCACACCGGCGGCATGGGGCAACCCGCGATCGAACTGGGGTTGGTGCCGGGTCGGATATTGTCGCTGGGGCTGGTGCTCGAACATGATCGCATCACCTGCGTGCTAAGCGATCTGGTGGATGGCGTAATTCGCCGCATCGAGCAGGAAGGTGATTTTCTTCTCGCTGCGCGTTCGGCTGACGCGAGTGAAGCGCTGGTGGCGGAGGCGTTGCGTCATATCCCCATCGATGCCACACTATTGGGGCTGGGCGTTTCGCAATCGGGGTTTTTCTTCGATAAGACGGCGCGAAGGGTGGTGCGTCGCGGCGATATCGAAGGCTGGATGCAACTCGATCTCGATGTTCGCCTGTCAGAGCGCTTCGGGCTCGACGTGATCGTCGAGAATGACGGGCGGGCAGCGGCGGCGGGACACCTCGTTCACGGGGTGGGATCAGAATATGGCAGTTTCTTCGTCGTGCTGATGACGCGCGGGGTGGGTGGCGGCGCGGTCATCGATCGGCAACTGCTACGCGGGCGGATGGGTAATGCAGGCGAGTTCGCCATGCTGCTCCCCCGCAGCGGCAATGTCCGGCCCTCGACCGAGAGTTTGGCCGATTGTCTCGGTCTGTCAGTGGATTCCGAATTGGCGGAAGCGGCCATTCGTAGCAGGGCGCCGGGCATGAATGCGTGGCTCAACGAGAACGCGGCCTATCTCGAACGGGCTTTGCTGTCGGTCTGTGCGCTGATCGACCCTGAGGCGATCGTGTTCGCCGGGCGATTGCCGCTCTCGATCCGCGCTGCGCTGGCCGAGCGTATCCGGCTTTCGGGCGTGTCGATCGGGAACATCTCCGCCCCACTCCCCCCGATCATTGTCGATACGGCAGCCGATTGTCTCGAAATCGGCGCAGCCTCGTTGCCTGTGGCCCGCCTCTTTGCGGGGCTAGGCCGCCGACGTTAATCGGGTAGTGCGTATGCCCCGAAGGAGCAAGACAAGGCTAATCGTCGCCAGAGCCAAGAGCATGGCCGCCTGATTGATCGAACCCGCGAGCAACCGGGCGATCGCGAACATCGCAGCGAACAACGTGGTATTGGCCAGCAACCAAGCTAGTGCGGATCGCGATATCGCGCCCGTCGCGCTGCGACTCCAGCCAGGCCCGCCCGGACGAACGCGGCGCCGAAACGTCTCTACAGCATCGCCGTCCGCCTTTGGCCCGAGCAGCGCCGTTACAAGGGTCATGACTGCGCCGATCACGAAGTTGGCGCCGAGCGCCAGAGCATAGTCGATTGGTCGGGCGATATCGGTCCAGAAAAGTGTCATGCAGGCAACGATGAGCGCACTGGCCAAAGAGCAGATCTCGCTCCATATCGTCGTGCGTGACCAGTACCAGCGCGCAATTGCGACGAAGCCGGTTCCGGCCAGCATCATGGTCAGAAACTGGTAAAGCCCCCGAATTCCCGGGCCGGCGCCAAGCAGGGCGGTTGCAAGGCAGCCCACACAAAGCGTCGCAATCGTCACGCGTTCGACCATGCGCAGCATCTTTGTCGATGCTTCGGGACGCAGTACCAAGGCGACGTCATTGACGATCAGCGAGGCTCCGAAATTGAGCCGGCTGTTGGCGCTCGCCATGAACGACAATGCCATGGCCGCGACAAGCAAGCCGAACAGGCCCGGCGCGAGCAGTCGCGCTCCCATCGCGGGCAGCACGGTTTCGGGCTGGGCCAGATGAGGGAGATAGATCAATCCAGCGGCGCCGATCAGATACCATGCCCATGGACGGACCAGATAATGCAGGCCAGCGAACGTCAGGACGGTCAGAATGGCCGAATGCTCGTCGCGCGAAGCGGCGATACGCTGCACCATCATTCCCTTGCCCGGTGCGTTATACCACCAACTGCATAGCAGCATCAGCACCGGCGCGAAGCTGTCCCGCGTCGGCCAGAGCGTGAAAACACTGTCCTGACCGTGTTCGGTGTGCTGGCGGGCTAGGTCCGAGAGGCCATGCGGCAAGCCTCTAATCGCTATGACAGCTAGCAGGGTGCCGACAGATACCGCTATCAGGAACTCCACTGCATCCGATTTTACCAGCCCACGGAAGCCGACGAACAGCGCATAGCCTGCTGTCAGAAACAGGCAAAGGCCGACCAGCGCGCCGGCAAGAGCAGGCTGATGACTGATCTGCCATCGATTGAGCAGCGCGTTCAGGATGAGGCCGAAGGCAAAGGCGTTGGAGGCCAGCACCAGTCCGTTGACCAGTAATCCCTCGAACAAACCGTTGAGCATCCTGTAGCGACGCGCGATCTCGCCTTGCCCATAGCGCAGCGTGATCACCTCGACTTCGGTGACGACACCCGCGCGACGCCACAGCCGGGCGAAAAAGAACAGAGTTGCGAGCACCCCGGGCGCGCCTGCCCACCAATACCAGTTTCCTGCCAGTCCATCGGCATAGACAAGACCCGCGATCAGCAACGGCGTGTCGGCCGATGTCGAAGTGGCCGCCATCGAGGCGCCGAGCGCCAGCCAGGAGAGTTGCCGCCCTGCGACGAAACGCTCCATGAGATTATTACGCGCCCGCGCGAAGCTGAAACCTGTGACCATCACCAATATCAACGTCACGCTGGCAAAGATGATGTCTGGCACCATGGCGGTGCCTTAGCAGTGTTAGATGACAAAAACTCTGCCGGCCGGGCGAGAGTGATATGCATGCCCGGCCGGATTATGGTTCAGAACGTCACGCGTGCGCCGAATAGGATACGACGATCGAGCTGATTGACCCCGTAAGGCAGATAGGCGGCACTCGACACATCCACTTCCTGATTGCGGGTCAGGTTGAGGCCCTGGAGTTGGAAGGAGATATGGCTGTTGAGATTATAGTTGGCGCTGAAATCGAGCTGCCCGTAAGCGTTGACGAAACGCGGAATGGCGAAATCATCTGAGAATTGCGCGAGATAGCGGCTGCGCCAGGCATAGGAAAAGCGCACGTCGAGCGTGGGCGTGCTGTAATAGAGCGTCGCGTTCCAGCTCCGCTTCGACAACCCCGGCAAGCCACGGCTGCGAACGTCGTTCGCCATCGAGAAATTGGCGCTGCTGTCGGTCAGCGTCAGATTGGCCTGCACGCCAAGATTCGAGAACATACCGGGCAGGAACCACAGGCGGCTTTGCGCGGCGAGTTCAAGACCCTTGACGCTTGCCGACACGCTGTTGACCGGCTGAGTGAAGGTAATGGGCCCGGTTGCGAGTACGCCGTCGGCCTGTCTGGGATAGGTGCGCGTCTCGACGAAGGTGGTGGTGTCGATGAACCCGTCCATCTTCTTGTAGAAGACGTTCGCCGCAATCAGACCGTCCTTGCCGAAATAATATTCGGCGCCGAGATCGATATTGTCCGACAGATAGGGATTGAGGTTGGGATTGCCCTTGGTGCCGGTGCCCCCACCCGCGTCGATGCCGGAGACCGTTTCCGACGGCGCGAGGCTGTCATAGTCAGGCCGTGTCAACGTCCGTGAATAGGCTGCGCGAACGATCGCGCCAGGGACGACGTCCCATTTCGCGGTCAGGCTCGGCAGGAACGCTGTATAGGTCTTGTTATATGACACAGGCGTGATCGTCTGGGTCTCGAGATTGATGTTGGCGACGGTGGAACCGCTTGACGTCTGCTTGGTGCTGACGAACCGCACGCCGCCGATAACCTGCACGTCGCTAACGTCGAATTCGGCGGAGGCGTAGCCGCTCAGCGTCTTCTCGCCGATCGTATAGGTCTGCTGCGCGGCATAGCCGGTATAGTCCCGCAAGGCGGTACCCGTAACGGCGACGCTGTTCGGGAAATAGACCCCGTTGATCAGGCTTTCGTTGATTCCAAGGATCGATGACGGGCCGGTCGATCCGCTGACGTTGTAACCGACCAGACCCGCCACCGACCCAAGATTGGGCACAGCCGCATTGGCGATGCCGCTGCTGACATTGAGACGGGATTGCGATGCCGTCCGGGTCTTGCTGCTATCCGCATAGCGGAATCCAGCCCGCACATTCTTGAGCGGTCCGTCGAAGGTCTTTTCAAGGTCGATCTTGCCCTGAAGCTCATCGGTAACGTCAGCGGTCGGACGGAAGACGAAGACGTTGAAAAGGAAATTCTGCGCGTCGGAGGAGAAATCGGTCGCGGTCGAGGAGAAGTCGATGAAGTTCCCCCGCATCTTGTAAGACACGATGCCGGGATCGAACTTGCCGCTCGAATCCGCCAGTCGATACGAATAGAGGTTCCACGTCCGGTTGGCCTTGCGGCGCGCATAGCCGATCGATGGACGGATCAACCAGCCATCGGCAGGATGCCAGTCCACCCGGGCGATGATCTGTCCCATGGTCTCGTCGGTGGTGTAATGATTGTCACCCACTCGCTGTTGGACACCGGTGAATTGGCCGGCAGTAATCACGCCACTGTCGATCGTGGTGCTGATCGGATTGTTGATCCCGCTTTCAAGCGCCATGTCATCACGCAGCGCGCGCGAATTGCTCTTGAGCTTTGCAAAAATGCCGTCGACCGACACTTCCAATTTGTCCGAGGGCCGGTATTGGGTGCTCAGCGTCGCCCCGAGCGAGTTCCGGTTCTCGTTGAAATGATAATAGCGCGGTCCGTTGGCTATCAGCGCTGTCCGAACCGCGTCGGAGGCGCGTGTGCCGGTGTTGACGTTGGAAAAGGCACGCCAGCTCCCGCCCTCAGCGGTATCGGTCACGAAATGCGAGCGCGACCAGGCGATCGATGCAGCGATGCCGAACGTGTCGTTCCAGTTCTGGCTGACCAGCAGCGACAGGCGCGGGTCGACCCGGCCGGTATTCTGCCCATAGTTGCCGAGCGCGCCGGCCGACAACTTGAACCCCTTGTGATCGAGTGGTTTCGGTATCTCGAGCTGCACCAGCCCGGCAAGGCCGCCTTCGGTTTGGTCGGGCGTCGCGGTCTTGTAGATTTCCGCCTTCGAGAAAAGCTCGGAGGGCAGGATCTCGAAGTTGAAGGCGCGGCCGCTCTGATTGACGCCGAACCGGCCGCCGGTTCCGTTGGCAAGACCGGACATGCCGTCAAGCTCGACGCGGGTGAAGGTTGCGCCCAGTCCCCTCAGGTTGATCGAGCGACCCTCGCCATTGGCGTTGCGGTCGATCGTCACGCCCGGCACGCGCTGGAGCGATTCCGACAGGTTGAGGTCGGGCATCTTGCCCATATCCTCGGCAGTGATCGCATCCACGATCCCGGCCGCCTTGCGCTTGATCGAGATCGAGCGCTCGACGCTGGCGCGATAGCCGGTGACGATAATGTCAGACTGGCTCTGTTCCTCTCCAGCGGGCTTCGGAGGTGTGGGCATGACGTCTTGCGCAAACACGGCTGTCGAGCAGGACGATGCTAGGATGCCAGCGGTCGCGGCAGATACCAACAGCCTGAAACGCATAGTGGATAGGTGCATGATTCCCCCTGAATCTATTAATACCTCCACAGTATATAGTTCTCAAATTAGTCGTGCGTGTTACAGTCGCTTCCGGCGTCGATGGCAGCATCAGATTAACACCGCTGTCGATCACTCGCATATTTCGTGGATAGCATACAATCTATTGATAATACGTGATAAGTTTAATATCCTACATTCGCGATCGGGCGCATTTCTGCACGCTATCTGTAGCTTTCCCGTGGCGCGACATGCTTCATCCGAAACGGTGGAATGATGACTGAGGCGATTGATTCTGTAAGATCGGTTGGGATCGCTAGCTTTCATATTTTTTCAATATGACTTTCCTGAGCAGTTACATGCTAAAATAATACATTGATATAGATAGAGAAATATAGCCAAAGCAACCATTACATTTTATCGCAGTATGTTGTTGCGCGACGCAAGCGATCGCATCGGTTTGAAGACGTAATGGGAAGGCGGCATTGACCCGCGCCTGTTAGCAAGGAAAGGCCTGCGGAATCCGGCGGGCGCTTATTCTATTGCGATGCCGAATCTACCCTATGAACAGTCACGAGCGCCGGGCCGAGATCGTCCAAACTGCCTTGCAGGTGGGCAAGGTTGGCAGGCTGGAGCTAGCGCGCTGGTTTTCGGTGTCTGGCGTGACAATCCGCACTCATCTGAACCAACTTGTTCGGCAGGGGCTGTTGGTGTGTGCGAGTACATCGCCAAGATCTGGACGTCAGAACCAAATTGGTTCATCTCCAACCCGATCCACCAGATGCCGGGACTGAACAGGCACGGGCCGGCTATTCCGGCGCGCGCGCCTGTCGCCACAGGAAGACCGGCAGGTACAGCGCGATCAGCCCGGCCAGCACCAGCAGCGGACCGGTAACCTCGTCCAGCGTCGCGCCCATCTGGTTCAACCGGGTGAACAGATGCATGGCCGAGGTCGCCGGCGATGCCCAGACCAGCGTCGCCAGCCAGCGCGGCATGGCGTCGAGAGGCCATGCGAAGCCCGCCAGGAACACCAGCGGGACCGAGGTCGGCAGCAGGATCTTGAGCGCATCGTCGCCGTTGCGGAACAGCGTTCCCGCGGCCAGGCCGAGCGCCGCCACCGCGCCCGCGAACAGCGGCACCGCGATCAGCAGCGCCGGGATGTTGCCGGCGCGCGGCATATCCTGCACCCAATAGACGAAGCCGAAATAGAAGAAGGCGGCGAGAATGCCGATCGTCGCGCACGCCGCCCAGGTGCCCAGCGCGGCGGCGAGCCCGAGCCGGGGATCGCGCCGTCGTCGGCGCTCCGCCATCAGCCGGGCGCTGGCGAACAACAGCGTCTGTTGCAGGATGATGTTGGCGACCGCCGGGAAGATATAGTCGCGATAGCCCCCGATGGTGTTGAACAGCGGATGGACCAGGATCGGCGATGGCGTCCCGCCGGGCCGTCGGCCCATCGCCTCGCGGCGTTCGGCCACGGCGTCCTCGACCACCTCGACCATCCCGCTGCCGATGCTTTCCGCGCGCAGCAGATAGGTGCCGTTGAGCCACAGCCCGATCCCGGCCCCCGGCCGCCCGGTCAGCAGGTCCGCGCCCAGATGGGAGGAGAGCAGCAGGATACCCTCCGCCTCGCGCGCGCGCACCGCCGCGCGGGCGGCGGCCATGTCGGGCACCTCGGCGATGACCCGCACCGCGCGGGTGTCGCCCAGATGCGCGACGATGCTTCGCGACATCGCGCTGTGATCGTCGTCGACCACGACCAGCGGCATCGCCTGCGCAGTCTGATGCGCATAGGGCGCGGGATAGTAGAAGGCGTAGAGAATGACCGACAGGATCGCGACCGCCATCAGGTCGCGGGTCGTCAGGATGGTCCAGAGCGTGGACTCGAACGCCGACCGCATCGTCATGGCCTTGCCCCTGCCCCCGGCGCCGCCTCTGCCGTTACCCGATCGCGCAGCATCAGCCCCAGCCCCGCACCCCCCGCCACGATCGGATAGAGCAGCAGCGCTCCGGCGGCGTGCAGCATGGGCGCGGGCGCGACGCCCAGTACCTGGTCCATCTGCAACGTCACATAATGGGTCAGCGGCAGGATCGCGCTCCACACCCGCGCGAACAGGCTCGCCCCGGCCAGCGGCAGCGAGGCGCCCGAATAGGCGAGCGCCGAGCCCGCCAGGATCACCGCGCCGGACAGGGAAGTCGATACCGTGCGCGTCGCCGCGACCAGCAGCAGCGCGACCGAGACCGTCGCGGCGAACAACAGGATCAGGCCCAGCACGATCAACAACAGGCTGCCCTCCACGCGATAGCCGCGCGCCAGCGTCAGCCACAGGAGCCAGAGCGTGCCCCAGATGCTGCCCGCCACCACATGCACCGCCAGCCGTCCCGCCAGCGCGGTGCCCGGCGCGGCGCTGGCGGTGACATAGCGCGCGAAGGACCGCTCGCGCATCAACGCGCCGACACTGCTGACCGCCGTCACCGCGATCAGCAGGTGCAGCACGCCGGGGCCAAGCAGCAGCCCGAGATACCATTCCAGGCTGAATGTCGGGTTGCCCAGCAGCGTCACCGTCACGCCGGGCAATGGCAGGCGGGTCGCGGCCACGCCGCGCAGCCCCGCCTGATCCGGTGCCGCCTGCGCCAGCGCGGCCAGCACGGCGACGCGCAGATGCGTCGCGGCCAGCGCGCCGGTGGACAGGAACAGCGCCTGGTGGAAAATCTCGACCGGCGCGCCCTGTGCGACGCGGGTGCCGACGCCGTGCGGGATGACCACCGCCGCGACCGCGTCCTCGCGACGGATCATGGCCATGGCCGCGCCCAGATCGGGCGTCTCGGCGACGATGCGCAGGTCGGGGGAGGCGGCGATGTCGCGCGTGATCGCCCGGGCCAGCACGCCGCCGTCATGATCGACGATCACCGTTTTCAACCCGCGCGGGCTTCCCGCGAAGATCATCGCGGCCATCGCCGCCAACAAGAGCAAAGGCATCGCGGTCAGCAGGAACAGGTCGACCCGCGTTGCCCCGATCCGACGGATCTCCGCGCCAAAGCCGTGGGCGAAGCCGCTCATCGCGGCCAGTCGAACAGCACGCTCATGCCCGGGCGCAACCCGGCGGCCCCGGCCGTCGGGGTCAGGGTGATGGCGAAGGCGCGCACGTCATAGCCGCGCGACTGGCGCGTCGCGCGCCAGGTCGCAAAGCTGCCCTGCGGCGCGATCCGCGTGACCCGGAAGGCGAGGTCGCGGCCCAGCGCGGGGACATGGCCGGTCAGCGTGCGGCCCATCGCCATGCCGCGATAATCATCCTCGCGGATGTTCAGCGTCACATGCGGATGGTCGATATCGATGACCTGAAAGGCGGGCAGGATCGGGCTGACGATCTCGCCGGGATTGAGCAGGCGGCGCGACACCTCGCCACCGATCGGGGATACCAGCCGCGTCTCGCGGACCAGCGCGTCGGCGGTTGCGGTGGCGGCGGACGCCGCGCGCACCTGGGCCGCCGCGATCGCGCGATTCTGGGGCCGTAGCCCGGCCAGCGCCTTGTCATATTGCGCCTTGGCGGCCTGCGCCGCGCGGGCGGTGCTGTCGCGCGCGGCATGGGCCTCGTCGCGCCGCTGCTCGGCGATCACGCCTTCGGCATAGAGGCGGTCGGCGCGCCGGCTCGACACCTGGGCGAGGTCCGCCGTCGCCTGCGCCGCCAGCCAGACGGAGCGCAGCGATTCCCGATCCTCGGGCCGCGCGCCCTCGACCGCGAGCGATTCCAGCGCCCGCGCGCTGTCGAGCGCGGCGACCGCCTGTTGTCGGCCATTGACGATCTCCGGCGCGCTCAGTGTCGCGAGGACCTGCCCCGCGCGGACCCGGTCGCCCTCGTTCACCAGCAGCGTGTCGACCCGCGCCAGCGTCTTGGTCGCGACGTTGATCTCATCCGCTTCGACCTGTCCCTGCAACTGCTCGGCCGGGGGGCGGGAGGCGAGCCACAGGCCGACCCCGATCGCGATCGCCACGACGAGCAGCCCGATCCAGAGCAGCGCGCGCGCGCGGGCCGTCGGGCCGGGCGGCGGCGCCTCCTGCCGGGCATCCTCCCGTGGCGCGACGGTTTCGGTATCGGTCATGGACGGTCCCCCAGCGGCAGGCGGATATCGGCGCGGGCCAGATAGTCGGGAAAGCGGTCGAGCTGTCCCGCCGCGGCCAGCAATCCCGCCAGCGCGAGATCATATTCATAGGCGGTCGCGGCGCGCTGCGTCCGCGCGTTCGCCAGCACCGCCTCGGCGGCGAGCACGGTGGTCAACGTGCCTTCGCCCTCGCGAAAGGCGACGCGCTGGACGCGCCAATTCTCCTGCGCGGCGGCCAGCGAGCTGTCGAGCAAAAGGAAGGAGCGGCGCGCCCCTTCCACCAGATCCCAGGCGCGCAGCGTCGCGCTGGTCGCGGCCTTGCGCGTCTCGCGCGCGGCATCGGCGGCGGCCGCCGCATTCTCGCGCGCGGCATTGAGCGCATGGCCCCGGTCGACATTGGACAACAGGGTGTAGCGTACGCCGACGCCCGCTATCCAATCGGGTTCGGTTGGCAGCGCGGCGTTGCGGTTGAGATTATATTCGCCAAATGCGAACGCCTGGGGCCGGTATCGCGCGCGCGCCAGATCGACCCCCGCATCGGCCACCTGCCGTGTCGCCTCCGCCTGTCGCGACTGGGGCAGGTCCGCCTCGCCGCCCAGAAAGGTCGCGGCGGGAGGCAGGGGGCGGCTGACGACGAACAACCCGGTTGACGGATGGACCGCGTCCATCTCCAGCAGCCGGGCCAGTTCGTCGCGCGCGCCATCCTGCGCGATGACCGCGCGTTCCCAGACGCGGGCGGCGCTGTCGCGCGCCACCTGCGCCTCCAGCGTGCGGGCGCGGGGGGTGACGCCCTCCGCCTCCAATTTGCGTGCGTCGGACAGGAGCTGGTCGAGCGCGTCGAGCGTCTCCCGGGCAGATCGGGCGAGCTCGGCGGCGGCCAGCTGGCCGAAATAGACGCGGACCAGGTTGATCCGCGACAGCTCGCGGGCCTGACCGGCGCGGGCGACGGCCATGTCCGCGCCCGCTCGTGCTCCGCGCTGGATCGCGGGGATGGCGCCCCCCGAATAGAGCGGCAGTACACCCTGCACGGTCGGCCGGAACAGCTGGTCGCGATAGCGATAGCTCAGGCTGTCGGGGATCGCGGCGAACAGTCCGGGCAGCGCCTGTGAGATCCGGCCGACGATATCGCCCGCGATCTGCTGGAAGGCCGGGGGCACGGTGGCGGGCAGGCCTGCCAGGAAATCCTGCGTACCGCTCTCCGCCGATTGCTTCGATCCGGTCAGGTCGACCGACAGCGTCTTCTGATAGGCCAGATATTGCGCGGAGGCGGTCACCAGCGGGCGGCGCAGCGTCGCCACCGCCGCCTGTGTTTCGCGTGCGGCGGCCTCGGCATGGCTGGCGGCGGACAGCGCGGGGGAAACGCTGTCCAGCCGGTGACTGGCGGCATCGAAGCTGATCGCGACCCCTTCATTCTGCGCCGCGACCGGGCGGGACAGGATCGGAAAGGACAGCACGGCGCACAGGATCAGGGTGGCGGCCGAACCATGGCGCGCCCGTCGGATCGATCGCAGCGCGCGGCTTTTCCGCCGCCCGCGTCGCACCCCATTGCCCCTGTCCAATCCTTATGCCCCCGCCGAATCGTTCGATATGGAAACGGAATGACCGCACAAGCTGTTCCGGCCGATCCGGCTTTTTGTTGGCGGGGCGGGGCCGCGAGGCAGGGGAGGGGGGCTTTTCGCGCGGCGCATGGTCGCCATATCGGCGTGACACGTGATGGAGACCGACCATGCGGGCGGACGAGGTGTTGGCGGAGGATGCGAACCGGGCCGAATTTGGTGGCCTGTCGGTGCGCAAGGGCACGATTGCAGCGTTCCTGATGAACGCCCGGGTCTGGAGCGATCCGACGACCGGCGACGAGGCGCGGCGGCAGGCGGAGGCGGACATACGCGATGCCGCCCCGGCATTGCGCGCGGTCGGGCTGTTCGAGGTGCTGGCGGTCAAGGATGCGGCGCTGGCGAAACTGCTGGCGGAGGCATAGCGGCGGACGGGCGCCCGCGCTGGCGGGCCGCTGGACGGCTGAGCCAGCCCGATCCTGTCCTGCCAGAAGCGTTCGGGCCGTCGCCCGAATATTTCAGGCCCGCCATGGCATGTCGTCGTCGGCCTGCTGGCGATGGGTGCCCGGGCTTTCGGCGCGATCGCCTTCCTTCGGGCGACCGCGCCGGTATGGGCGCATTCGAGCGGGGTGCGCCCGGGGTTCGCTCAGGCCAGATCGCGGACCTTGGGTTCGCGCGCCCAGTGCCGCTTGGTCCCGACGGTCATGAAATCCTCGATCGGGACGACGCCCTCGTCCGGCTCGACATGCGCCTTGTCCAGCAGGACTTGCGTGCCCTTGCAATGGGCGATGGTCTTGCAATGGCCATAGGCGTCCATGAACCATTGCACCGCCGCGCCGTCCTTGGCCAGCGTTTCGGCGGCATCCGGCATGAGGATGGAGGCCACCGCGTCGAACAGCACCGAGGGCGACCCGGCCAACTGGCCATCGGCCTTGAGCGTGCCACCCTTCACCTTGATGCCGCCGACCTTCGGGGCCACCAGGAACGCGGTGCCGCCCGCTTTCTCGATCTCGCCCTTCAGCCTGTCGATCGACGCCTTGTCCGACCCTTCGGCAAAGAGGATGCCGACCTTGCGGCCCTGCAGCAGCTCTTTGGCCTGTTTCTGGATCGAGAGCGCGTTGGACGGGGCCATGTCGACCGGGCGTCTGGCCGCCTTGGCCTCCTCGGGCAGGTCGATGGCCAGGCCGTCCGCGACGCGCTTCGCCAGATCGTCGTCGATGGTGCGCAGCCGGGCGACGACGCGGGTGCGCACATGGTCGAGTTGCACCTTCGACAATTCGAACACCAGCGCCGAGGCGATATGCGCCTGCTCATTCTCCGTCTGGGAGCGGTAGAAAAGCCGCGCCTGGCTGTAATGATCGGCGAACAGGTCGGCGCGGATGCGCAGCTTGTGCGCGGGATCGTTGCGCTCGTCGTTCAGCGGGAAGCTGGTGAAGCCGGTTTCGGGGCAGGCTCGCGGCCCGCCATCCTCGCCCGCCTCGACTAGGCTGTTGGGCTCGTAATTGGCGCGCCCGGTGGGGACCAGCGTCTGCATCATCCCGTCGCGCTGGAAATTGTGGAACGGGCATTTCGGCGCGTTGATCGGGATCTGGTGGAAATTGGTGGTGCCGAGCCGCGATTTCTGCGTGTCGAGATAGGAGAAGAGCCGGCCCTGGAGCAGCGGATCGTTGGTGAAGTCGATGCCCGGGATGATGTTGGTCGGCAGGAAGGCGACCTGCTCCGTCTCGGCGAAGAAATTGTCGACATTGCGGTTGAGCGTCATGCGGCCGATGATCTCGACCGGGATATCCTCCTCGGGGATCAGCTTGGTCGCGTCGAGCACGTCATAGGGCTGTTTCGCCGCCCACTCCTCGTCGAACGTCTGGATGCCCAGATCCCATTGCGGATAATCGCCCGCGTCGATCGCCTCGAACAGGTCGCGGCGATGAAAGTCGGGATCGGCCCCGGCGATCTTGACCGCCTCGTCCCAGGTGATCGATTCGATGCCGAGCACCGGCTTCCAGTGGAATTTGACGAAGCGGCCCTCGCCCTTGGCGTTGACGAAGCGGAAGCTGTGGACGCCGAACCCTTCCATCATCCGGAGCGAACGCGGGATCGCGCGGTCGGACATCGCCCACATGATCATGTGCATCGCCTCGGGCATCAGGCTGATGAAATCCCAGAAGGTGTCATGCGCCGAGGCGGCCTGCGGATAGCCGCGATCCGCCTCCATCTTCACGCTGTGGACGAGATCGGGGAATTTCATCGCGTCCTGGATGAAGAAGACCGGGATGTTGTTGCCCACGAGGTCCCAGTTGCCGCTGTCGGTATAGAGCTTGACCGCGAAGCCGCGCACGTCGCGCGGCGTGTCGATCGATCCCGCGCCGCCCGCCACGGTCGAGAAGCGCACAAAGACCGGGCAGCTTTGGCCCTTTTTCTGGAAGAGCGACGCCTTGGTCAGCTCGGGGATGGCCCTGGTGCATTCGAACACGCCATGCGCGCCCGATCCGCGCGCATGGACGATGCGTTCCGGGATGCGTTCGTGGTCGAAATGGAAGATCTTCTCGCGAAGGACGAAATCCTCCAGCAGCGTCGGCCCGCGCGCGCCCGCGCGCAGGCTGTTCTGGTTGTCCGATATCCGGTGGCCGAAATTATCGGTCAGATGGGCTGTGCCGTCGCCATGGTCGCCATCCGCCGCGATGCGCTGCTGGGTTTCGCCACCCGCGCCGACATCGCGGTCCATGACGGTCTGTCCGGCACCTGGGGCATGATCGTGGAGCGAATGCGAAAGGCTCGGCGAAAGGTCCGATTTCGGCATGAAGGGTCTCCCAATCCCATGATTTTGCGAGAACCCGGGTCGCACGCATGGACGGCAGCCAGACCCCGGCTCTTCGTGGGATGAAACGTCGCGAATATTGGCCGGGTTCCCAATGCTCTTGACCTTGACCGCATGACCGTCCATATTGAGGCCACTGACGTCCTCTGCGAAAGGCAGACCGGCGCGGTATTTCCAGATGCGTGTCTTCACCTCCGTCCGATGGCGAAGGATCGCGCGCCGGTCGCAACGACCGCTCCGGATCTCATCCCCCCAGGATTTCGCCAACGCGCCTGTCGACTTTCATGACCGCCCGCCCGGACAGGGCGGCGGTCCGCATCGGCAGGCACAGCGTCGGCGTCCATCCTTACTCACTCAAAAATCAGCGCGACCATCATTGCGCGTCAAGGAAACCATGTACCTCCATACCGATCCCGTAAGACCCATTGTTCCTTCTCTTCGCGGCGTTCCACGGCCCCCTCTGCCCAGGCTGGCCGGTGCATTGTCGCGTCAGGACTTCAAGCGCATCGTCGCCGAAATGCTCGGCTGACCGGAGCCGATAAGACGGCCGCTATCGCCTACCGTCCCACCTTGCGCGCGCCTGAAACCGATCCGTCCCGTGTTTGGGCATGGTGGCGGCGTGCCGAAGCGGACGTGGCGACCCCTCTCTCCAAAGCGGGGCCTGCCCGTCACGCGTCCCCGCACAAGGCCTGGGCCAGGGCGTCCCGCGCCAGCGCGACGCGCGGATGGCGAAGCGATGCGCGGGCCCAGACCAGATAGAAGGTGTTGCGCGGGACCATGACGGGCGCGGGAATCTCCACCAGGGTGCGCGCCGCGCGTTCCGATCGGGTGAGATAGCCCGGCAGGACGGACCACCCCAATCCCGCGCACAGGCCCGATCGCAGGACGCGCAGGTCCGGAGCGGTCACGCTGGGGAGCCGGGTGACATGGATATGGTTCGCCTCGAGCCAGTGGCGCACCAGAGGCCGGTCGAGATCATAGGCAAGATGGGGAATGGTGTTCAGCGCCTCGCCAAGCGGCATCTGGGCGATCCGTTCGGCCATGATCGGCGCCGCGACCGCGCGCAGATCTTCTCCGCCCAGAACCTTGAAGGCGAGCCGCCCGTCCTCGGGTTGCGAGGCGGTGATGCCGAGATGCACCTTGTCGTCGAGAAGCATGGCATAGAGCATGTCGCGCCCGCCGATATGCAGGCGAAGGTCGAGCCCCGTTTCGAGCAGCGGACCGAGCCGAGGCGCGATCATCTCACCCAGCAGGTCGGACGGGGCCGCGATATGCACCGTGCCCGATATCCGCGCGGATCGCGCGCGGGCGGATGACAGCGCGGCCTGCGCGACATCCAGGCTGTCGCCGATCGCGGCGGCCAGATCGTCGGCCATGGCGGTGGGCCGCACCCCGCGCGAATGGCGATCGAACAGCGGATGGCCGACCTGCGCCTCGAGCGAGGCGACATGTTGCGAGGCGGCGGGCTGGGTGATCCCCAGCGCGCGGGCCGCGTCGCTCAGCGAACGCCGCCGATAGACCTCGATAAATGTCCGCATCTGCACCAATGACATCGCGGTTCCATAAAAGAATTTATGGCAAAGGGCCAATTCCCTTGGATTTGATAATGCGCCGGACGGCGTATCTATCGTGCATCGACAAAGCGAAACGACGCGGGATCGCCGGACCGGCGTGACACGCCCAATGGCGTTGGCGTCCGGTGGACGGATGTTCCGTTGCCCGATGCGCGACCCGCCAATCCCTATCCGACTGGAGAAACCGACATGACCCGCATTCTCATGGTGACGACGTCCGCCGACCGCATGATCCCCGGCACCGAGCCGACGGGCGTCTGGCTGGAAGAGCTGACCACCCCTTATTACGCGTTTCGCGACGCAGGGGCCGAGGTAACGCTCGCCTCGATCAAGGGCGGCGCGGTCCCGATCGACCAGCGCAGCGTCAATGCGGATGGCGAGAATGACGCCTCGGTCGAACGCTATCTCAAGGACGAGGCGCTGAAGGCCGAGGTCGCGGCCACGCCCGTCTTCACCGCCATCGATCCGTCGGGCTATGACGCGCTGTTCCTGCCCGGCGGGCACGGCACCATGTTCGACTATCCTGTCAGCGAGGAGCTGGCACGGCTGGTCGAGCGGTTCGACCGCGCGGGCAAGATCGTCGCGGCGGTGTGCCATGGCCCGGCGGGCCTGGTCTCGGCGAAAAAGGCCGATGGCACGCCGCTGGTCGCCGGGCGCCGGGTCGCCGGTTTCACCGATAGCGAGGAACATGCGGTCGGCCTGGCCGAGGCGGTGCCCTTCCTGCTCGAAGCCCGCCTGAAGGCGCTGGGTGCCGACCATGAGGGCGGTCCCGACTTCATGCCTTTCGCGCTGCGCGACGGCAATCTGGTGACCGGGCAGAACCCCGCCTCGGCCACCCGGACGGCCGAGCTGGTCATGGAAGCGCTCCAGGCCGAGGCGTCCTGACCATGCGCTATCTGCACAGCATGTTGCGGGTCGCCGATCCCGATGCCACCATCCGCTTCTTCGCGCTGCTGGGTCTCAAGGAGACCCGGCGGGTGGAGAATGTGGCAGGCCGCTTCACGCTCATTTTCCTTGCGGCCGATGAGGATCATCGCGGCGAGGGCGAGCGGGGCGATGCCGAGGTCGAGCTGACCTATAACTGGCCGCCCGAAGACGGGCGCGCGCCCGAAACCTATAGCGGCGGCCGCAATTTCGGGCATCTCGCCTATCGGGTCGACGATATCTACGCCACCTGCGCGCGGCTGCAGGCCGGTGGCGTCATCATCAATCGTCCCCCGCGCGACGGCTATATGGCGTTCGTCCGCACGCCCGACGGCATTTCGATCGAGCTGCTCCAGCAGGGCGAGCGCAAGGCCCCGGCGGAGCCCTGGATCTCGATGCCCAACACGGGGGAATGGTGATGGCGCGGCTGTTCGAACCGCTGATGCTGGGCGGCCTTCGGCTCGCCAACCGCATCGTGATCGCCCCGATGTGTCAATATTCGGCCGAACAAGGTGCGATGACCGACTGGCACCTGATCCATCTGGGCCAGCTCGCCCTGTCGGGGGCGGGGGCGCTCACCATCGAGGCGACGGCGGTCACGCCGGAAGGCCGGATCACCTATGCCGATGTGGGGCTTTACGACGATCATAGCGAGGCGGCAATGCGGCGCGTGGTCGACGGCGTGCGGCGCTGGTCGGACATGCCGCTGCTGATCCAGCTGGCTCATGCGGGCCGCAAGGCCAGCACCGCCAAGCCGTGGCACGGCGGGGCCCAGATCGCGCCGGGCGAAGACCTTGGCTGGCAAGCCCTGGCGCCCAGCGCGGTTCCGTTCGAACCGGCGGAGCACGCCCCCGCCGCGCTGGACCGGGCGGGGATGGAGCGTATTCGCGATGCCTTTGCCGATGCGGCGGCGCGGGCCGCGCGGATCGGTCTGGACGGCATCCAGATCCATGCCGCCCATGGCTATCTGCTGCACGAATTCCTCTCGCCGCTGGCCAATCGCCGCGAGGATGATTTCGGCGGCAGCCTGGCCAACCGGATGCGCTTCCCGCTCGAGGTGTTCGATGCGGTGCGGGCGGCGTTCCCCGCCGACAAGCCGGTGACGGTCCGCGTTTCGGGAACCGACTGGGTCGATGGCGGCTGGACGATCGAAGAGACGGCCATCTTCGCGACCGAACTCGAGGCGCGGGGCTGCGCCGCGATCCACATCTCCAGCGGCGGTCTCGATCCGCGCCAGCAGATCCCTGTCGGCCCCGGCTATCAGGTGCCGCTGGCGCGCGTGGTCAAGGACGCGGTGGCGATGCCGGTCATCGCTGTCGGTCTGATTAGGGTCAGGACTCATTGGTCATAGCCAGAAGATGACGGTGGCCGCGAGGGCGACGGCAGAGAAGAAGACGGTTGGGCAGCGGTCGTAGCGAGTTGCGACGCGGCGCCAATCCTTCAGACGGCCGAA
>NZ_JAVSCQ010000018.1:0-69845 GCF_040560405.1 Facivitalis istanbulensis | reverse complement strand
GCCAACGGCACGGGGAAACCCGCGCCCGTGTGGGGGGAAGCTACGTCCGGGCTACGCCCGGCCTCCGCTTCCCCCCACACGTCATCTACGATGTCGCTGACCCTTCAACTGCGATGTCGCTGTGCAGGCAGGTGTCCGCGCCGCCGATCACCAGGAGCGTGGGGGCCGAGGGATCGCTGGCGCGGAAGAAATGGCCCGGCAGGGTAGCGCCGCCATAGGGAACGGCAAAACGCTCCGACGGCAGCCCCAGCTCTTCCATTGCGACATCGAAAAGATATTGGCTGCGGCGGAACAAGGCCAGGAACCGATCACCCGGCGCGACGAACTGCCAGGCAAGGCGAAAGCATGTGAAGGCACGAAGACGGGTTTCGCCGGCGGCGCGGGTCTCGCCGCGCGCGACCCAGTGGTCGGCTTGCGCGACAAGGGTCTCACCCTGGGCCTCGAAGGCACTGGCCCAGGAATCGGCATCGCCATCCTTGATCATCGTGGAAAGCTGAAAGGCTTCGCCGACCGAAATGCCCCCCGCTGGCGCCCAGCCCAGCGCCCCGAGGAAGAAGAGGTCCATATTCGGATCGGAAAAGCGATAGCGCTGGCTAAGCCGTTGCGTGGAATAGTCTTCACCGACAGCGGGCATCTCTTGCTTTGACATTGTGGTGCCTCAATGTGACAGGGACAGAACGCCGAATGCAGCGTTAAAGCAAATATATTCACTTTAAGGTCGGTATGTCAACCAGACGTCCCGGCGGTCGAACCGCCATCGTGAAAGCAAAAGCCTTCGAGGCGGCACGCGCGCTTGCCGTGGAACAGGGCCTCCACAACGTCACCATGCCGGAGATTGCGAAGCGCGCGGGCGTCGCGCCGACCAGTCTTTATCGACGGTGGGGCGATGTCGGTTCGCTCCTGATGGAAATGGCCGTGGAACGGCTCAACGAGACGTTTCCGCTTCCCGACGAGGGAACACTCGTGGCAGACCTGACCCTCTGGGCGCGGCGCATCGCCGCCGGACTTAACGCCGATACCGAGGTCAACTTCTTCCACGTGCTGCTGGCCACCACTGCCATGTCGTCGGAAACCCGCCATCACGTGCTCGCGCCTCGCCTGGAGCAGCTTGACGCGATGCTTGGCCGTGCCAGACTGCGCGGCGAATCCGCACCCGAGGCCGACAGTGTCATCGACCATCTGATCGCACCGCTTTACATGCGCTCGGTCCTGGGCATGCCCCTCGATGACCGATATGCCGATAAGCTCGTCAGGACCTTGTTGGAGACGATGACCGCTTGAGATGCGCTGGCCCGGTTTCCAGCTATCGGTCCGATGCTCCAGGAGCGCGTGCCATATCGCTGATGGCCCACCCTGGTCCGCATTTGCACCGGAGCACGCTGTGTTCGTGCGCGCCGGTCTTCGCCTGCTTCGCGAGCGCCGGGGCTCCGCCGATCGAGGGGACCGGGTCATCGCCCCGCTTCATGCGCCGAGACCCTGGCCACAGACGTCTTGCGGCGCGATAGGCGGGGTCGCGAGCAGCGCGGCGAGTTCCCGGCGTGCCGCGTCGAGATCGTCGCGAAATCCGGCCTCGGCATGCAGCCGGCTGACCAGAACGGAGCCCGCCATGAAGCCAGCCTCCACCGCGCTGCGGCTGTGCGACCCGCAAATATAGCGGCTCTCGCCATAGCGGCGGCCGCGCTCGAGTATCTCGGTGGCCCGCGCAGGGATCAGTTCGGCGAGGATCAGCGCGGTCGCCCAGCCATTGCTCGTGTGCCCCGAAGGATAGTCACCATTGCCGGCGAGATGCGCGGTTTTCGGTTCACAGATCGCGCCCGGCTGATCGAGATAGGGACGCCGTATCGCAAAGCCGTCCTTCGCCCGCCCGACCATGCCGCCATCTCCCATGCGGCTGAAGATCCGCGCCAGCGCCGGCGCGCGCGTCGCGTCAAGCCGGCGGCCGATCGCGCAGGCGAAGACGGTGAACCGATCGTCGGTCACGTCGCGTGTCGCCAGCGCCCAGCGCGGAGTGCCGGCATATTTGCGGGTGGCCCGGAACGTGGCGCGGTCGTCGATGGCGCGAGGATCACCCGACACGGGCGGCGGCGGCAGGATCCGCATCAGGTCGGGAACAGACGCCCCGTTCAGATAGGACGGAAGCGGCTGGTCGGCGGCGATCAGGCCAAGCGACAGCAAGGCCGCGACGAAAGCATGGCGCATCAGCATATCTCCGGATCATGGCGTCCGACGGAATCGCCGAAGGACGAACTGGCGATGGGTATAGGACACGGGATTCCGGGGCGAGACATCCGCGAATATCCTTCTGTGCGGATGGCCGCCGCCGGGGCGATCGACATGGCCTAGCCGTTGCGCTTCATCGTCAACGATGCATGGAGGCGGAAGGTGTTGTCATCGATCTCGTCGAGCTGGGGCGGCCCCGCCATGGCATAGCCCTCCTCCGACAAGAGCGCGGCAAGGCCGCCCACGAGCATCTCCTGCCGTTGTGCCAGATACGCCTTGCCGGTCGGCGGCAGGATCAGGCCGGTCAGCGTGCATCGGTCAGCGTCGCACACGATGGCCACATCCCGCAGCAGCGGATAGACGCGCGCCACATGGGCGATCGCCTCGCGGACCGGCGGCGCTGCGCTTTCGGGGACTCCGGTTGGTCTCGCCTCCGGGGCGATGATCGGGACACGCGATTCAACGGATCGCCCCTCCACCACCATGATCCCGCGCGCCGCCGGCGCGGCGTCCCCCACCCGCTCGCGATCGGCGACCCTCGACACCGCCCATCCGACCAGCGCCGTTGCTGTCAGACAGACCAATAGCCAGGGCAGCCGTGAGGCAGATCGACCAGGGTTCACGAAACCTCCCGCGATATCATTCGGACGGACAGTGGTTCGCCCCGTGCCGCCGACATGCGGCACGGGGCGGCACGGGGCGGCACGATCAGCAGATGGTCGAGCCGGACGGGCAGCCGGGCGAATTCGCGCCGGCATCGACATTGGGGTCGAACCCCGGCGCGATGCCGCTCTTGTTGGCGGCGGTCAGGACGCTCGCGAACCGGGCCTCCTTATTGTCGAAATTGGTACCGTCGAAATCATAGTTGGACACCTTGTCCCGGATCGCGATCGACGGATAGCCGTTCCAGCTTACCAGCGGCTGGACCACCCATTGGCCCGTGCCGTTTTCGGGCGGCTCGTCGCCGCCATTCGTCTTCGCGAAGCGCAGGAGGTGCGAAAAACCCCAGGTCTCGTAATGATAGACGATCTTGACATGTTCGCCCGTCGAATCGCTGACGAAACGGAGCTGGCCGTCGCTGGTGGCGCGGGTATCCCATTTGCCATGATCGCCACGCGTCACGCCGACCACCCGGCTCGACGTCCCCGCATCGGTCGTCCAGACGATGATGCTCTCCCAGTCGTAGGCGTGCGAGAAATCAGACTGCCAGAAATAGCTGTAAACGCGCGCGCAATAGCCGTTGTTACAGCGGCTGCGGGCATAGACGTTGCTCTGCCGGAGATAATCGGCTTTGCGGCACGCGGCGGGCGGACGGGTCGCATAGGTCGAGGCACGCGCGCTGATATTGCCCGATGCATCCACCGCGGAGACGTTGAAGCAGACATCGGTGTCGAAATCGAGCGCGGGCTGGAACCGCTTGTCGAGCGTGGTCGCGGCTTCACGCAGCGGCGTCACCGGCGCGGGCCATCCCTGTGCCGCGATCGCCATCGGCTGCACCGCCATCAGGGCGGCGACCATGCCGCCCGACGCGCGCAGAATGGCGCATCGACGCAATTTTGACCTTCTTTGGTTCGCTGGAACGATGATGTGCATAGGAACTCCCATGATGGAATTTTACGCGCTACGCCTTACGGGGCCTTGGTCCGCGCCCGCCCAGGCGCGCACGCGGACCGGCCGGACTGGACGGTTCAGAAACTGGCGGTGATGCCCAGGCTGAAGATGCGGCCGCTGGTCGTGTAGACCTCGGTCCGATAGGCATCGATGCTGGCGAACTGGCGGATCGGCTCGTTCGTGACGTTGATGCCCTCGGCGATCAGCCGCACGCCGGGCCGGATATTGATATGGGCCTGGAAATCGACATTGTTCGTCGCCCGGATGCCGCCCCCCGAATTGGCGAGCGCATTGCCCGCACCCGTCAGATACTGGCTGCGATAGGCGTCCGACACGCGCACGCCCCACACCGGATTCTCGTAATAGAGAGTCGCGTTGAACGCCCATTTCGACAGGTTGTCGAGCGGCAGCACGCGCGAACTCTTGACCCCGGCGGTGGTGTAGAAGGCGGTGCGGTGCCCGTCGAACCAGGTGCCGTTGGCGACGAAGCCCAGATTCTTCAGCGTTCCGGGAAGGAAGGTGAAGTCATGCTGGATGGCGGCTTCGATCCCCTTGATCTTGGCGCCCGGGCCATTGATCGGCTGCGACACGTCATAGGGCGTGCTGGCGTCCTGTCCCTGAACCAGCAAGGACAGCGGCAGACCGGTTTCGCCATAAGGGATCTGCTTCGACGATGAGGTGATGAAGCTGTCCATGTTCTTGTAGAAGACACCGATCGAGGCGAAGCCGTGCCGGTCCATATACCATTCCGCGGACCCTTCGATCGACGTCGCCTTATAGGGCCGCAGGAACGGGTTCCCCAGGCTCAGCGACCCGCCGTTCGGACGCGTCGTGATCGAGCCCGCCGCCGCCAGGTCGCCAAGCCCCGGACGGTTGACGTTGCGGCTGGCGCTGACGCGCAGCACCACCTCTTTCGTCACGTCCAGGGCGACGTTGACGGCGGGCAGCCAGCCCTTGCTGTTGGTTCCGATCGACACCGGCTGAAAGCCCGAGGCGGTTGCCAGATTACCCGACGAGACCAGATCCGTGGAATAATAGCGGACGCCCGCATTGGCGCGCAGCCGCATGTCGCCCAGATTCGTGTCGAGATCGAGCTGGGCAAAGCCCGCCCAGGTCTTTTCATCGACCCGGTAATCGCTGCCCGCCTGCAGGTTGGCGGCGGTCAGGTTACGGGTGTCGCCGATCAACGCATATGTGCGGTCGACGTCGCCGACGATATACTGGGTCAGCGTGTCGACCCCGACCGTCTGTTTCAGGGCGTTCGGAATCGCGGTCAGCGTCGGCTTGTTGTGGAACACCTTGTTCGCCCAGGTGTAGCCGCTGTTGGAGAAATGCTTGTAGGCGCCGCCGACCTTGAGCGTCAGCGCGCTGTCCAGGGCGTAGGCGACGTCCAGCTTGCCGTTGGTATAGCGGCTGACGATCCGGTTCTCCTGCACGTCGAGACGCTGGAGCGCCCAATTGTCGGGATCGGTCAGATCCTTGCCATAGGTGTTGCGCGGGTCGGCCGGCCGCGTGTCATAGCTGAAGGCCATGTTCCGGGCCTCCAGGAAGACCTTGTCGAACACCGGCTGGCCAAAGTCCGATTCCTCATACCCGCCCAGCGCATGGATCGTCAGCCGGTCGGACGGCGTCCACTCGCCATTCGCCACCGCCTGATAGAAGTCGGCATGATTCTCGACGATGTGGTGCTCGGACCGCTCGTCGATGCCGGTGTAGCTCGCCGCGCGCAGGGTGTTGGTACCATCGATGACAGCGCTCTGGATGATCTGCCCGCCATTGATCGTCGTTCCGGTCAGCGGATTGGCACCCGCGCTGGCGATCGCGTAATCGTCGCGATGGTCCCAGAGCCGGCCATAGAGCAGATCGACGTCGAGCTTGAAGCGTTCGCCCGGATGATATTGCAGCGCGGTGGTAACCCCGAGCCGCCGACGGTCGGTGTACCAGCTCGACGGCGATTGCGCGGTAGGCTGCCAGACCCCGGCCAGCAGCTTGCCGCGCGTGGCATCGTCGATATCGGGCCCGATATTGGCGGCCGCATATTTGGTCAGCCCCCAGCCCCAGTTGCGATAGCCATATTCATTGTTGTGAATCTGGCTGTACGCCAGCGAGATGAGCGCCCCGAAATCACCCTGCCGCATCGAGGCCAGGCCGACCAGGCGGGGCGTGACGCCGTTGGTATTGCCGTTGGTCTGCCCCTTGGCCGAGATGACGAATTTCGGCCCCTGATAGTCGAACGGCTTGGCCGTGGTGAGTTGGACGGTGCCCGCGATGCCGCCCTCATCCTGTTCGGCGGCATAGGATTTCTGCACGGCGACGCGGTTGAACAACTCGGATGCGAACAGGCTATAGTCGAACGCACGCGACCGGCTGACCCCGCCACGATTGTCCATGCCCGAGGCGGTGTTGCCCAGCACCTCCATGCCGTTGAGCTGGGTCCGCGTGAAATCCGCGCCCAGGCCGCGCAACGCGATCTGGCGGCCCTCGCCCGAATCGCGCGTGATCGTGATGCCGGGGACACGCTGGAGCGATTCGGCGAGGTTCAGGTCGGGAAAGGCCGCGATGTCGGAGGCGAGGATGTCGTCCTCCGCGCCGACCGCGCGCCGCTTGAGATCCTGTGCCGCCGTCAGGCTGCTGCGATAGCCGGTGACGACGATGTCGCCGTCATGGCCCAGCGGATCGCGCTCACCCGCGCCGATGGCCAGCGCGAATACGGGTGCGGCGGCGACACGGGCGGCGGGCGGGCGCGGCCCCGCGCCATCGGCCCGCAGGATGAGAACGCCATCGGTCATGACCGGCCGCAGGCGGGTGCCGCGCAGCAGGACGGCGAGCGCGGCGCGCGGCGTATACCGGCCGGTCACGCCCTGTGTCTGCCGCTGCCCGATCAGCGCGGGCGAGGCGACGACCTGGATGCCCGTGACGTTCGAATAGGTCGACAGCGCCGAGGCGAGGCTACCCGCCGGTATCGCGAAAGCAAAAGTGCCCGCCGCAGGGCCCGCGGGCTGCCCCTGTGCCACGGCCGGCGCGACGCAGGTCGCCGCCGCCAGGATGTATACAGATGCTCCACCAAACCGCTTCATCGTGATCGTCCCCCAATCCGGCGCATCGGCGCGCCACCAAGCGGAAGACGGATCAGCGGGCACGATCCGGACAATGTTTTTTAGCGACCAGCGCCGTTCAGCGCATGGGCTTCAGCGTTATCCCGTCCGGCTCCTCGACCACCCTGAATCCGAGTTCCGCGCCGATGGCGCGCAGCAGTTGCTGGGGGCGATCGGTACGGAAGCGCCCGAAGACCTGCATCGACGCGAGCGGCTCGCCGGGCATGACGACGCGGGTATCGCCCTCGCGGCGCAGCACCTCGACCAGATCGTCGAGCCGCATCCCGGCGGTATCGATCCATCCCTCCCGCCAGTCGGGCAGCGACGGATCGAACCGCACCGGCCGCTCCGGGACACCGTTGCGCATATTGCTGCGATACCCCGCCGGGACCACGACGCCGCGCGGCGATCCGGCGGGGTCGAAGCCCACCGCGCCGCGATAGACCGCCAGCGAAACCTGCCGCCGGGTCATGCCGAGGTCGAAGGCGGTACCGAGCACCCGCGCGTCCGCCCCGCCCGCATGGACGACGAACGGGCGGGAGGGATCGTGCCGCACGTCGAAAAAAGCCTGGCCGGCGAGGAGCCGGGCGCTGCGTCCGCCGGCGGAATAGACGATGCGGACCCGCGTCGCCCCGTCCAGCCTGACCGAGGAGCCATCCGCCAGCGTCACCGCGGCTTTCTCGCCCGCGCGGGTCGCCAGGGTGCGCGCCCATGACCCGGGCGCTACGGGCGTCGGCGACGGTCCTTCGCGGGTCATAAGCAACAGCGCGGCGACGGCCAGTATCGTCCCGCCGCCCGCCGCGACACCGCGTCGGCGCCGCCGCAGCGCGCGCACCTGCTCGTCGGACAGGCGGACGCAGCGCGCCGCCGCCTCATGCAGCGCGTTGGAGAAAACGGACTCGTCGACCGGCATCGGCTCGCGCCCCGCCGCGTCGTTCCGGGGAGTCATGCGCCACCGTCCATGGTGAAGCCACGCTTCGCCATGGCCGTGCGCAGATCGTTCAGCGCGCGGACGACATGCTTTTCGACCGCCGCCACGCTCATGTCGAGACTGTGCGCGATATCGGCCGTGCTGACGCCGTCGACCCGCTTTCGCAGGAAGATCTCGCGCCGCAATGGCGGCATCCGGTCCAGCGCCTGGGCCAGGATCGCCACCGCCCGGCGAAATGCCAGGACATGGTCGGCCGTCGGCTGCGGACAGACCATGTCGTCATTAAGTTCCGCCGGTGCCCTCCGGCTGGCGGTGCGGTGATGGTCGAGCAGCAGATTGCGCGCGATCGCGAAACACAATGCCTTCAGATTGTCGATCCGCGCCGCCGGATAGCCCAGCAGGCGCAGCAGCGTTTCCTGCGCGATATCCTCGCCATCGGCGTGCTGATCGACCCGTCCGTGGATGAAGCTGCGCAGCGCACGCATCAACGCGGCATCGGGACAGGCCACCGACGATGCCAGATCGGACACCGGGAAATGGGCGGTGGAGCCGGGATATTTTGCGCTGCTCACCTACCCCTCCCCGACCAGTCGTGTCGGCGGCCGCTCTACGGGCGCATCGTGAAGGCCGGATGACAATCGCTGCGGGCGCATATCCTCCGCCGGAACCGCCACGCACGCACGGTGATGGCCGCGCCTCTCACACAACAAATAAGGATATAAAGATATCTTTATATCCTTATTGACAGCAAGGCCGGGATGGTGTTGAACCAGCCTTGTCGAGGTTCCCCATCCCAGGCATGGCGATGGGGCTAAGACGGGAAGCCGGTGGTGTCCTTCGGGGCAGAATCCGGCGCTGCCCCCGCAACTGTAAGCGGCGAGCGGCGGTTCCATTTCGTGTCACGGGGCTTTGCAAGAGGCCCGGGAAGGCCGGAGCCACCGCGTTGACCCGTGAGCCAGGAGACCTGCCTCCGACGCCATAACGTTCCTCGGACGGGGGTTCCTCCGGTGGATCGCGCTTGACGCAAGGACCGGGGCGAACGCCCTCCGGGCCTGTCCACGCCTTGCGCGCTCTTCCTTGCCCCCTGCCCTCAAAAGCAGGTGAGTCATGACGAATAGCGGGTTCACATTCACGATACACAGCATCCCGTTCGACGAGGATTATCGTCCCGCCGACAGCACGCGCATCACGACCAATTTCGCCAATCTGGCCCGTGGAGAATGCCGCCAGGACAATCTTCGGGCGACGTTGGCGATGATCGACCACCGCTTCAACACACTGATCCCTTGGGACAATCCCGCCGGGGATCGCTATACGGTCGAACTCCGGATCATCTCCGCCGCGATCAGGGTCGGCGCCGACGAACGGGGCGAATCCTTTCCGCTGATCGAAATCCTGCACACGGGCATCATCGACCGGAGCAACGGCGAACGCATCGACGGGATCGTCGGCAACAACTTCTCATCCTATGTCCGGGATTATGATTTCAGCATCCTGCTGCCGAACCATCTCGCGCTGGGCGGCGATGGCGGGACGCCGGACCGCTTCGGCGACCTGCACGGCAATCTGTTCAAGCATTTCCTGCAATCCAGCGCCTATCAGGATCATTTCAGAAAGCCCCCGGTCATCTGCCTGAGCGTATCGAGCAAAGAGACCTATCACCGGACGGCGAACATCCATCCCATTCTTGGCGTCGAGTACAGGAACGACAGATTCTCGCGCACCGACCAGTATTTCGAGAAGATGGGAATGACGGTGCGGTATTTCATGCCGCCGTACAGCGTTGCGCCCCTGGCCTTCTACCATATCGGCGACCTGCTCAACGACTATAGCAATATCGAGCTGGCCAGCACGATCAGCACGATGGAAACCTTCCAGAAGATCTACCGGCCCGAAATATACAATGCCAATTCGGTCGCCAGCGCGCATTACCGGCCCAGCCTGAACTATCAGGACCATTCCCTGACCCGCATCGTCTATGATCGCGAGGAGCGCAGCAGGCTGGCCGTCGCGCAGGGGAAATTTGCCGAGGCGCATTTCATCAGGCCGCATGGCGCGATGCTCGAACGCTGGTCCGCGACCTGCGGCCTCTGATCTGCACGAACGACACAAGGTATTGCATCATGACGATATTGTTGCCGACGACGACCACGGGCAGCCTGCCAAAGCCGTCCTGGCTCGCCCAACCCGAAACGCTCTGGTCGCCCTGGAAACTGGACGGCGAAGAACTGGTCGCGGGCAAGCAGGACGCGCTGCGCCTGGCGGTGGACGATCAACGGCAGGCCAGCATCACGATCATCGGCGACGGCGAACAGACACGCCAGCATTTCGTCACCACGTTCATCGAGCATCTGAGCGGCGTCGATTTCGCGAAGCGCGAGACAGTACGCATCCGCAACCGCTATGATGCCAGCGTCCCGACGGTCGTCGGTGCCGTCGCGCGTCCGCGCCCGGTCTTTGTCGAGGATGCCCGCTTCCTGCGCGCGCAGACCGATCAGCCGATCAAATGGACCCTGCCCGGCCCGATGACGATGATCGATACGCTCTACGACGCCCATTACCGGAGCCGCGAGAAGCTGGCCTGGGAATTCGCCAGGATCCTGAATGAGGAAGCCCGGGAATTGGAAGCCGTCGGCGTCGACATCATCCAGTTCGACGAGCCCGCATTCAACGTCTTCTTCGACGAGGCCAACGACTGGGGAATCGCGACGCTGGAAAAAGCGGCCGAAGGGCTCCGGGCCGAAACCGCCGTGCACATCTGCTATGGCTATGGCATCAAGGCCAACACCGACTGGAAGAAGACGCTCGGCGCCGAATGGCGGCACTATGAGCAGACCTTCCCCAGGCTGCGAAAGTCCAGCATCGATATCATCTCGCTCGAATGCCAGAATTCCCGCGTTCCGATGGATCTGATCGAACTCATTCGCGGCAAGAAGGTGATGGTCGGCGCGATCGACGTGGCCACCAGCATCGTCGAGACGCCGGAGCAGGTCGCCGACACGCTGCGCCAGGCGCTGCGGTACGTCGATGCCGACAAGCTCTATCCCGCCACCAACTGCGGCATGGCCCCCCTCCCCCGCGCCGTCGCGCGCGGCAAGCTGGAGGCCCTGGCCGCCGGGGCAGCGATCGTCCGCGGCGAACTGGCGGCCTGACCCACCGGGCAGAACCGCGCGATCGGGGAGTGCGAATGTCCGTCACGGCACCCGCACTCCCCCGTTCCATCAGGGCCTTGGCAACGCGTCGGGAACGATCGTCCGGACGATCGAGGCATCCAGCGCCTCATAATCGTGCAGCCCGATCACGTCGTATAGTTCGGCCCGCGTCTGCATCCGCTCGACCATGTTGTGCGTACCGCCGTCGCGTCGGATCGCCGCGTACAGTTCGGCCTGCGCCTTGTTCGCCACGCGTAGCGAGGATACCGGCCAGATCACCATCTTGTAGCCCATCGCCTCGAACGCATCGGCGGTGAAGAACGGGGTCTTGCCGAACTCGGTCATGTTCGCCAGCAGCGGCACGCCGGGCATCGCGGCGGCGAACGCCTCGAACATCTCGCGGCTGGTCAGTCCTTCCGGGAAGATGGCATCCGCACCCGCGTCGACATAGGCGCGGGCGCGCTGGACCGCGGCATCGAAGCCGTCGACCCCGACCGCATCGGTGCGCGCGACGATCACCAGGTCGCGCGCCGCCTTTCGGGCCGCTGCCACCTTGGCCGCCATATCGGCGGTCGGGACCAGGCTCTTGCCGTTCAGATGGCCGCATTTCTTGGGCAGGACCTGGTCTTCGAGATGAACCGCGCCCGCGCCCGCCTCCTCGAAGGTCCGCACCATGTGCATCACGTTGAGCGCCTCGCCATAGCCCGTATCGCCATCGACCAGCAGCGGCAGCGCGGCCGACCTCGCGATCTGGCGAATGAAAAAGGCCACTTCGTCGACGGTGATGATGCCCAGATCGGGCAACCCCATCGAGGCGGTCATCGCCGCGCCCGACAGGTACAGCCCGTCAAACCCGGCATTGCGGGCCTGGATGGCGGACTGGCCATTATGAGCGCCGGGCAGGCGATAGATGCCCGGTCGCGACAAAGCGGCGCGGAACCGCTTGCCGGCGGATTCGGTCGGATGCCCGGCGGCAACGAGATACGGCACGGCAGGATACTCCTTCAGGCTGCGAGATGGTCGCCGCGCGCGGCGAGCGGCACCCAGGCGAGGTCTTCGGGCCCGGTATAATGGGCCGACGGACGGATGATCTTGTTGTCCTGCCGCTGTTCGATGACGTGCGCGGCCCATCCGCTGGTGCGCGCGATGACGAACAGTGGCGTGAACATCGCGGTCGGCACGCCCATCAGATTATAGGACACGGCCGAGAACCAATCGAGATTGGGGAACATCGCCTTGGCGTCCCACATCACCTCCTCGATCCGCGCGGCGACGGCGAACTGGCGCTGGGCTCCCGCCTCGTCGGCCAGGGTCTTGGCCACCCGCTTGATGACGATGTTGCGCGGGTCCGCCACGGTATAGACCGGGTGGCCGAAGCCGATCACGACCTCCTTCGCCGCGACCCGCCGGCGGATGTCCGCCTCCGCCTCGTCGGGGGTGGCGTAGCGTTTCTGGATCTCATAGGCGACCTCGTTCGCGCCGCCATGCTTGGGCCCGCGCAACGCGCCGATCGCACCGGCGACCGCCGAATACATGTCCGACCCGGTGCCCGCGATCACCCGCGCGGTGAATGTCGAGGCGTTGAATTCATGCTCGGCATACAGGATGAGCGAGGTGTGCATGGCGCGCGCGAAGCTGGCCGATGGCGCTTCGCCATGCAGCAGATGGAGGAAATGGCCACCGATGCTGTCATCGTCGGTCTCCACCTCGATCCGGCGGCCATGATGCGCGAAGTGATACCAGTAGAGCAGGATCGAGCCGAGCGAGGCCATCAGCCGGTCGGCGATGTCGCGCGCGTCGGCGACATTGTGATCGCGCGCTTCGGGCAGCACGCAGCCAAGCGCCGACACGCCCGAGCGCATCACATCCATCGGGTGCGCGGCGGCGGGGATCGCTTCCAGCGCGCCCTTCACCGAACGCGGCAGCCCGCGCAGCCCGCGCAGCTTCTTCTTATACGCCGCGAGTTGCGCCGCGGTCGGCAGCGTGCCGTGGACCAGCAGATGGGCGATTTCCTCGAACTCGCTCGTCTCGGCGAAATCGAGAATGTCATAGCCGCGATAATGAAGGTCATTGCCCGTCCGGCCGACGGTGCAGAGTGCCGTGGTCCCGGCGGTCACGCCGGACAGCGCCACGGATTTCTTGGGCTTGAAGGTTGGGACGTCGTTCATCGGCTCTTATCCTCTCAGCAATTGTCACGCGGCACGTGGACATGACCGTCCATCAACACCCGCGCGCTTCGGCTCATGATCGCGCTGGCGATGGTCCATCGACCGTCGGTTCGCCGGGCTTCGGCCCCCACCCGCAAGGTGCCGGAGGGGTGGCCGAAGCGGATGGTGGCGCGCTCGCCACCGCCCGCCGCCCTGTTGACCAGGGTGCCGGGGACCACAGCGGCGGCGGCGATCGCGACCGACGCCGTGCCCATCATCGCGTGGTGCAGCTTGCCCATCGACAGCGCGCGGACCAGCAGGTCGATCTCGCTCGCCAGCACTTCCCGGCCGCTCGCCGTGCGGTGATCGATCGGCGGCGCGACGAACGCGATCGCGGGGGCGCGCGCCGTCCGGGCGATGCCCATCGCATCGGCGCCCGCGGCGCGCAGCGCCTCGAAACGGGCGAGCGCGGGCGCATCGCCGTTGATCGCGTCGCGAAGCTCGGCGCCGGTATAGCCCAGATCCTCCGCATCGACGAAGACGGTCGGAACCCCGGCATTGATGAGCGTCGCGCGGATCGTGCCGCCCGCGACCACATCCTCCGCGACCGTCAGCATGTCGACGGGATGGCCGGTGGGGAACAGCGCATCCGAACCATCGGCGGGATCGATGAACTCCAGCACGATCTCCGCCGCCGGAAAGGCGACGCCATCCAGTTCGAAATCGCCGGTCTCGACCAGCTTGCCGTCGGCGACGGGCACATGGGCGACGATCGTCTTGCCGATATTGGCCTGCCAGATGCGCACGGTGCAGAGCCCGTCGATGGCGCGCGCCGCATCGACATAGCCCGCCTGGATGGCGAAGCCGCCGACCGCCGCCGACAGGTTCCCGCAATTGCTCGACCAGTCGACCGCACCGCTGTCGATCGCGACCTGTCCGTAGAGATAATCGACATCATGGCCGACACGTGTCGCGGGCGAGACGATCACGCACTTGCTGGTGCTCGACGTCGCGCCGCCCATCCCGTCGATCTGCGCGCCATAGGGGTCGGGACTGCCGATGACGCGCCGGAACAGCCGGTCGCGGGCATCGCCCGGTTCCCGTGCCGGTTCGGGAAGGTCTTCCAGCCGGAAGAACACGCCCTTGCTCGTACCGCCGCGCATATAGGTGGCGGGGATGCGAAGCTGCGACGTCATGCCGCCGCACGCGATGCGAGAAAGTCCTGCGCGAAGCGTTGCAGGACACCGCCAGCGTCGTAGATCGACACCTCCTCGGCGGTGTCCAGCCGGCACAGGACCGGGATTTCGGCCGTCGTCCCGTCCGCCCGGTGGACGACCAGGTGCAGTTCGGCGCGGGCGCCGGGCACACCCACGACATCAAAGATCTCGGTGCCGTCCAGCCCCAGGGTGAGGCGGGTGGTGCCGGGCAGGAACTCCAGCGGCAGCACGCCCATGCCGATAAGGTTGGTGCGGTGGATGCGCTCGAAGCCCTCGGCGACGATCGCCTCGACCCCCGCGAGCCGGACGCCCTTGGCCGCCCAGTCCCGTGACGAGCCCTGCCCGTAATCGGCGCCGGCAACGATGATGAGCGGCTGCCCGCGACCCAGATAGGTCTCGATCGCCTCCCACATGCGAATGACGGTCCCGTCCGGCTCGAGTCGTGCGAGGCTGCCCCTCTGCACCGCGCCGTCCACCACCGCCATTTCGTTGACGAGTTGCGGGTTGGCGAAGGTCGCGCGCATCGCGGTCAGATGATCGCCGCGATGCGTGGCGTAGGAGTTATAATCCTCCTCCGGCACCCCCATCGCGGTCAGATACTCGCCCGCCGCGCTGGTCGGCAGGATCGCGTTGGACGGCGACAGGTGGTCGGTGGTGATGTTGTCCGGCAGGATCGCGAGCGGCCGCATGCCCCGCAGCGTTCGCGGGCTGGCGGCAAGCGCGCCCAGCCCCTTGGTGTCCCAATAAGGCGGCCTGCGGATATAGGTCGAACGCGGACGCCAGTCGTAGAGCGGACGAACCGGCGCATTGCCGTCAGGCACGCGCGCGAACATCGGTTCATAGACGTCGCGAAACTGGTCGGCCTTCACATGCGCGCCGACGATCGCGTCGATCTCCGCGTCGCTCGGCCACAGATCCGCCAGCTTTATCTCGCGACCCTCGGGCGTCACGCCCAGCACGTCCTTCTCGATGTCGAGGCGGATCGTGCCCGCAATGGCATAAGCGACGACCAGCGGCGGCGAGGCGAGGAACGCCTGCCTGGCATAGGGGTGGATACGCCCGTCGAAGTTGCGATTCCCCGACAGCACCGCCGTGGTGTAGAGGTCGCGCGCGACGATCTCGCGCTGGATGGCGGGATCGAGCGCGCCCGACATGCCGTTGCAGGTGGTGCAGGCAAAGCCGACAATGCCGAAGCCGAGCCGCTCCAGCTCGCCCAGCAGCCCCGCTTCCTCCAGATACAGGCGCGGCACCCGCGATCCGGGGGCGAAGCTCGTCTTGACCCAGGGCTTGCGCGTCAGGCCGAACGCATTGGCCCGCCGCGCCACCAGCCCGGCGGCGACGACGTTGCGCGGGTTCGACGTGTTGGTGCAACTGGTGATCGCCGCGATGATGACCGCGCCATCGGGCAACAGCCCCGCCCGCTCCTGGGCCAGCGCGCCGTCGAGGCCGGTCGCGATGCCACGCGTGTGCAGCGCGGCGGTGGGCAGCCGCCGGTGCGGGTTCGACGGGCCGGCGAGATTGCGCTCGACGCCGCTCAGGTCGAATGCCAGCACGCGCTCATATCGCGCGGTCGCCAGCGCATCGGCCCAAAGCCCGGTGGCCTTCGCATAGGTCTCGACCAGCGCGACATGCTCGGGCGCCCGGTTGGTCAGCAACAGATAGTCGATCGTCTGCCGGTCGATATAGAACATCGCCGCGGTCGCCCCATATTCGGGGCACATGTTGGAGATCGTCGCCCGATCACCGATCGTCAGGCTCTCCGCGCCGGGGCCGAAAAACTCCAGCCACGCACCGACCACACGCTCCTTGCGCAGGAACTCGGTCAGGGCGAGGACGATGTCGGTCGCGGTGATCCCCTCCTGCCGACGCCCGGTCAGGCGCACGCCGACGATATCGGGCAGCCGCATCATCGACGGGCGGCCGAGCATCACCGTCTCCGCCTCGAGGCCGCCGACCCCCACCGCGATCACGCCCAGCGCGTCGATATGCGGCGTATGGCTGTCGGTGCCGACGCAGGTGTCGGGATAGGCGACCCCGTCCTGCACCTGGATCACCGGCGACATCTTCTCCAGGTTGATCTGGTGCATGATGCCGTTGCCGGCTGGGACCACGTCGACATTGTCGAACGCGCGCTTGCTCCATTCGATGAAGTCGAAGCGATCCTCGTTGCGCCGATCCTCGATCGCGCGATTCCGGGCAAAGGCATCGGGCTCGAAGCCGCCATGCTCGACCGCCAGGCTATGGTCGACGATCAGCTGGGTCGGCACGACGGGATTGACCTTCGCGGGATCGCCGCCCTGATCGGCGATCGCATCCCGCAGGCCCGCCAGATCGACCAATGCGGTCTGGCCAAGAATGTCGTGGCAGACGACCCGCGCCGGATACCATGGAAAGTCGAGATCGCGACGGCGATCGGCGATCTGGATCAGGGCATCGGTCAACCGGTCGGCATCGCACCGACGGACCAGCTGCTCGGCCAGCACGCGCGCGACATAGGGAAGCGTGTCATAGGCACCGGGCCGAATGGCCTCGATCGCGGCGCGCGCGTCGAAATAGCTGAGCGCCGTCCCGTTCAGCGGGGTTCGGTAAGCATCGTTCATTGGATTCCCGGAGTCCATTGGGTGAGCCGCGCAGCGATCGAGGCGCTCGGGCGAGGAAAGGTCGCGAAGGTGAAGCGCCCCGCGGCCACCATGCAGTCGTGCCCCGCCCGGTCGCGCCCGGTGGCGAAGACCGCGATGACGGTGCCTTCATCGGTCCGGCTGACGCACGAAGCCCGGAAGACGATCGCATCCAGCTCGGCCCGAAGCTCGACGTCCTGGCACCGATGCAGCGCCACGCGCGCGCCCAGCACATCCCGCGCCCGCGCCGTCGCGGCGTCGAGGACGCGGTCGAGCAGGTCGGCACCTTGCAGTTGAGTGGTGGCAAGCATATTCGCATAATCCGCAAACACGGGCGCTTTCACAGGGCTGAAAGAGCAAAGTGATGCGAAGATAGAGCTGCAAATTTGCGAAGGTTGCGAAGATATGGTGGCGCGCAAGACATTCATGGGGGTCCGGCTGCGGCGGTTGCGCGAGGAGCGCAGGCTGAAGCAGGTGGAACTGGCCCAGGCGCTCCAGATCTCGCCCAGCTACCTGAACCAGCTCGAACAGAATCAGCGCCCGCTGACCGTCCCGATCCTGCTGAAGCTCAATGCCGCGTTCGGGGTCGATGTGCAGGTCTTCTCGGACGACGAGGAGGCGCGCCTCATGACCGATATTCGCGACGCGATCGCCGATGTCGAGGAAAGCGTGTCGCTCGCCGAACTGCGCGAACTGGCGGCGAACATGCCGGCGGTCGGGCGCACGCTGGTGGCGCTGCACCGCCGATACCGGGAGGCCCTGGAGCGCGGCGATGCGATGGCCGCCGAACTGGGCGAGGAATGGAGCGTCAGCGATCGGGCGAGGCAGCCCTTCGAGCAGGTCCGGGATTTCTTCTATGCGCGCCAGAACCATGTCGACGTGCTGGATGACGCAGCGGAACGGCTGTACCGCGACGCCCGGCTGACCCCGCGGACGATCCATGACGGCCTGATTACATGGCTGAAGCAGCGGCACGGGATCACGGTGCTGACGGATGTCGCAATCGCGCCCCGCCGCTTCGATCCCGCCGCACGGGCGCTTACCCTGTCGTCATCGCTCACACCCGGCCAGCGGGTCTTCCAGATGGCGACGCAACTCGCCTTCCTCGAACTGGACGACGCGCTCGACCGCCTGGTCGACAATGCGATCCTTGTCGACGCGGAGGCGCGACGCCTTGGCCGCATCGGGCTCGCCAATTACTTCGCGGGCGCGCTGGTCCTGCCCTATGCCGCGTTTCTCGCCGCCGCCCAGGCCGAGCGTTATGACATCGAACGCCTGGGCCGACGCTTCGGGGTCGGGTTCGAAACCGTATGCCACCGCCTGTCGACGCTCCAGCGGACCGGCGCGCGCGGCGTGCCCTTCTTCTTCGTCCGCGTCGATCGGGCCGGCAATATCTCGAAGCGCCAGTCGGCGACCGATTTCCACTTTTCGCGCGTCGGCGGCACCTGTCCGCTCTGGAACGTCTATGAGGCCTTTGCCCAGCCCGGCCGCGTGTTGCGCCAGGTCGCGCAGATGCCCGACGGGCGCAGCTATCTGTGGATCGCGAGAACAGTGACGAGCGGCCCCGATGGGTTTGGCGAGCCCGAAAAGCTGTTCGCGATCGGGCTCGGCTGCGACCTGCGCCATGCCGGCCACCTCGTCTATTCGCGCGGCCTCGACCTCGCCGATCCGAGCTTTGCGACGCCGATCGGGGCCGGGTGCAAGGTGTGCGAACGTCCCGCCTGTCCGCAGCGGGCCTTCCCGCCAATAGGCAGGCGGTTGGCCGTGGACGAGAATATCGCCGCGCCCGTGCCCTATCCCGTCGCCTGACCGACCGCCCGCGCGCGGCGACGCGCTGGGCCGGGGCGCCGCGACCGCTTCCACGTCCGCCGATCCAACTCTAAAGAGGGCCGGATCATGCCCGCCATTCCCGACCGCATTCTCGACAGTGCCGCCACCCTGATCCTCGAAAAGGGCATCGACCATGCCAGCCTGCGCGCCATCGCGGCGCGGGCGGACGTGTCGCTGGGCGCGATCGACCATCATTGGGGCGGGCGGCGCCATCTGCTCGACGCGGTGATCGCGCGCGCCGCCATCGATCATGCCGGCCTGGTCGCGCGCTGCCTGGACCATCTGCGCGCGTTCATCCCGCTCGCTCCATCGGTCGCCACCTCGGTCGCGCGGCGCTGGCTGACCGATGCGGAGCCGGTCGCGCGGCGCACCGCGCTGCTGGCCAGCGCCTTTCTGGCGCAGGATGCCCGCACCGGAATTCCCTCCGCCGGGCTGGTCGCGATCATCGAACAGGAACGTCGGCTGTGGCAGGCGCTGTTCGAGGGGCATCCCCAGGCCGAGCGCCATGGAACCGCCATGGCGGCGTATCTACGCGACGAGCGGCCCTTCGCGCTGCTGCTGGAGGATGATCCGCATTATCCGATCCTGCGCGACATCACGCTGCGGCGCGCGGCGTGCGATTTCCCCTGCGGCGCACCGGTCGACCCGGCCTTCGCCACAGTGGTCGCGGCGATTGCGGAAGGCACCCGGCCGGTCGCCGCACATCGCGCGCCCAAGACCGGAACGCGGGCCGCCGAACTGGCCGCGCACATCGCCTCGGTCATCGTGGAAGAAGGCACTGCGGCGGTCACCCATCGCCGGGTCGCGCAGGCCGCCGCTGCCCCACCCTCCAGCGTGGCGCATCACTTCCCGGGGCGGCGCGACCTGATCCAGGCGGGGGTGGACGCGCTGTACCTGCGCATGTGGCACGCCATCGCGCAGGAAGCCCCCAATCGCGACGATCATGGCCGCGCGGTGATCCGCCTGACCCATGACCTGGCCGTCGCCGCCCGGCACGAGCCCGCCTTTCGCCTGTTCGCGCATGACATGCGCCGCCGCCGCGCCGAGAATGTTCAGGCGCAGCTCGGCGCCGACGGCTTCGACCCCGCGACCGGCCAGGCGCTCATCATGGCGCTTCATGGCGAGATGCTGGCCGTACAAGCGTCCGGTAACACGCCGTGCAGCCCGCAGGAATGGCTCGCGCCCTACTGGACGGCCATCGCCAAAAAGTAACGGCATTGTCATCTGATTTACCATTGATTGTCACGAATCTCTCCTAGGAGCGCCCGGACGTACTCCGGGGGATTCACCATGCCGACACCCATCCTGTCGACCGACATCAAGAAACCGTACATTCGTTCTGTCCTTTTCGCCCTGCTCGCCTCAAGCGCGATCACCGGGACCGCACTGGCCCAGACCACGCCGCCCAGGGCGGGAGCCGAAAAGGCCGCCGCCGATCCCGACGATCAGGCCCCGCCCGCGACCGATATCGTCGTGACCGGCACCGCGACCGCACAGCGCAAGTTCGACGTCTCCTACGCCGTCACCTCGCTGTCGAACGCTGAGATCCGGCAGCTCGCCCCGCTCAGCTTCGCCGATCTGCTCAGCCAGGTACCCGGCGTCCTGTCCGAATCGACCGGCGGCGAAGTACAGAATGTCTATCGCCTGCGCGGCATTCCCAACGAGGGCGGGTTCCAGGCCTTTCACCAGGACGGGATGCCGATCTATCACGACAATGACGGCTTCTTCTTCAAGGGCGACGTGCTCAACCGCATCGACCTGATGACCAAGACGGTCGAGTTCGTGCGCGGCGGCCCGGCCCCGATCTTCGGCTCCAACGCCTCGGCCATCTACAACCAGATCACGGTGACCGGCACGCAGACGCCGCACGGCGCGGTGCAGGTGACGGCGGGCAATACCGACCTGTTCCGGCTCGACACGATGATGTCGGGGCCGATCGACAGCCGCACCACCTATGCCATGGGCGGCTTCGTGCGGCACCACCAGGGCTATCGTGACAACGGGTTCCCCAGCGACCGCGGCGGACAGTTCCGCATCAACCTGCGGCATGAGGCCGATTTCGGCACGCTGACCGTGTCGGGCCTGTATCTGAACGACCATAATGTCTTCTATCTGCCCGTCCCGATCGCTGATCCGCGCGATCCCTCGGTCTCGCTCAATCCCTTCATCGACTATTTCAACGGCACGATGAACACGCCGGTGCTGCGCAATGCGACGATGCGCTATGCGGTCCCGGGCGGCGCGCAGACGACCGAGCAACGCGATCTGGGCAATGGCCGCCACACGCAGATGTTCAGCGGCGGGATGAGCTATGAGGGCGATTTCGACGGCTGGCAGCCCTCGTTCAAGATGCGATTCACCAAGGGCAAGCTGAGCTTCGACGCGCTCTACTCGACCGCCAATCCATCGGACGCCAATGGTTTTGCGGCAAGCTACCTGACCCGCGCGGGCACCGCCTTCGGCCCTGTCGCGCGGCTGGGCTATGCGATCGGCGGCACGGGTGGCGCGCTGGTCTATGATCCCTATGCGGCATCCGGCCTGGTCATTGGCGGCCAGTATCGCGCGATCGAGGCCGACTTCTTCTCGGGCCAGGCCGATCTGCGGCTGACCAAGGCCTTTGAGACGCCCATCGGCCGCCACCAGCTGACCGTCGGGGCCTATGGCGCCAATTATGGCGACGATTTCCGCATGCGCTATCAGGATTATCTGTTCGAGGTCGCCTCGCGCCCGCGCACGCTGGACCTGTTCGCCTATGACGCCAATGGCCGCATCCTGGGGTCGGTGACCAAGGACGGGGTGCTGCGCTATTCGACCACCGTCCTTGGCGGCAAGTCCGACATCAACATGTACGCCTTCTACGGCAACGACAATTGGCAGGTCACCGACCGGCTGCGCATCGATGCGGGCATCCGGCACGAGAAATACGCGTTCCGTGGCTATGGCCTGCTCCAGGGGCAGAAGGACCTGGGCGACAGCACCACGCTGGCCGACGATGCGACCCGCTATTTCACCGGCGGGGTGAAGTATAATCCCTACGACATCTCGGTCACCAACTGGACCGTGGGCGGCGATTTCGACCTGACCGACCGGATCGGTTTTTACGGCCGCATCAGCCGGGAATCGCAGGTGCCGGGCGAAGGCATCGTCTATTCGGGTGCGGTGCCGGTCATCAACCGCGCCAACCAGTATGAGGCGGGGATCAAGATCGACTATCCGATCCTGTCGCTCTACCTGACCGGATTCTATACCAAGTTCGATCCGTACAACGCCTCGTTCGTCGCCTATAACCCGCAGACGGGACGCACCGACCAGTCGCTGACCTTCATCGGCACCGCGAAAACCAAGGGTGTGGAGATCGATGCGACGCTGCGCCCGGCGCCGTGGTTCCAGCTGGCCAGCGCCTTTACCTTCAGCGATCCGACGATCGGCAATCTGTTCAACGAAAAGGGCGCCAGCGCGGCCGCGGTCGAGGGCAACCAGCTGATCCGCCAGCCGAAGAATTACGGCAATATCCGCCCGACCTTCACCTTCCACAGCGGGGACACGACCATCGCGACCTATCTGCGCTGGAACTATGTCGGCCGCCGCTATGTCGACCTGTTCAACCGGACGCAGTTGCCCGCCTATGACACGCTGGCGGCGGGGATCACCATGTCCCGGCCGGGCTGGGAGGCGCAGATCGTCGGCGACAACATCACCAACGCGCATGGCCTGACCGAGGGGAATACCCGCACCGACACGCTGGCGGGCCAGGGATCGCCGAGCGCGATCTATGGACGGCCGCTGTTCGGACGCAACGTCCGTCTCGTCGTCACCAAGCGCTGGTAAAAACGATGGGGATGCTGTCGCGCACGATCGCCGCGGCGGGGGCTCTGGCCCTCGCCGCACCCCTTTTGTCCGGTGCCGCCGACGATCCGGCGGAACGGCTGCGGATCAACCAGATCCAGGTCGTCGGCACGCATAACAGCTATGCGCTGCCGATCGACGCGCGGGTGCTGGCGCTGGCCGCGCCGCAATTGCGCCGCATGGCCGAGACGATGACGAGCCGGATGACGCCGGAACAGCGCGCGGCGATGCTCGACGAGCATCCCGGCACGCTGACCGACCCGATCCAGGGCTTCGGCTATATCCAGCAGCCGATCGAGGCACAGTTGCAGAGCGGCGTGCGCAGCATCGAGCTGGACCTGCAACCCGATCCCAAGGGCGGGCTCTATGCCGACCCCGCCCCCTATCGCGCGCTGGCCGCCAAAGGCGCGCGCGACCTGCTGCCCATCTACGAGCGCGAGTTGCGCCAGCCGGGGCTGAAGGTCTTCCACGTCGCGGATTTCGATTTCCGCAGCCAATGCCCGACCTTTCGGTCCTGCCTGACGCTGTTGCGCCAATGGTCGGACGCCAATCCCGGCCATTCGCCGGTCTTCGTCCTGCTGGAGCCCAAGCTGATGGGGAGCGGCGCGATCGCGACCGCTCCGTTCGACGCCGCCGCCTTTGCCGAGGTCGATGCGACCATCACCGAACTGCTCGGCCACGAACGGGTGGTGACGCCCGACGATGTGCGCGGCGATGCCCCGACCCTGGAGGCCGCCGTGCTGGCACGGCACTGGCCGACGCTGGCACAGGCACGCGGCAAGTTCCTGTTCCTGTTCCTAGTGCCGGGGATGAATTTCCCGGCCTTCGCGCCCTATCTGGACGGGCATCGCTCGCTGGAGGGACGCATGGCGTTCGTGCAGGGCAAGCCCGGCATGCCACACACCGCGTTTCAGATGTTCGACAATGCGCTGACCCGGCGCGCCGAGATTCGCGAGGCGGTGAAGCGCGGCTATCTGGTCCGCACCCGCGCCGATATCGACACGGCGGATGCGCGCGCCAATGACGGGCGGCGGCGCGACGCGGCGCTCGCCTCGGGCGCGCAAATCGTCTCGACCGATTATCTCAGCGCGCCCAATGTCCATGGCAATGGCTATCACCTGCCGCCCTTTCAGACAGGCTGGCGCTGCAATGGAGAGACGGCGAAATGCTGAAGATGCTGATTCCGATCGCGATGATCGCCGCCGCCCCTGCCCCCACCACCCCTACCCCCGCCGCCGCGCCGCAGGACCGGGTGAGCACGCAGCTCGAAACCCGGCTCTTTCCGGGGCTGGCGCAGCGTATCGCCGCGCATCGCGCCGCGCTGGCCGCCGACCCCATGCTGCGCCGTCTGGCACAGGCACGGCGCGCGCGGCTGTCGGAAAGTTGCACCCCCATGCCCGCCTGTCTGCTCGACCGGCACAGCCTGACCGACGCGGAGATCGCCACGATCGATACCGCGCTGAACCGGCTGGCGCCCGTCGCCGACAAGGGGGCGTGGCGGCGCGAAGCGGCGGCGATCAACCGGATCGTCGCCGTCTATGGCAAGGGCGAGCCGCCGCGTTATCCCAGGATCGATGCGATGGCGCTCGATCCCGCCGCCCCCGAATTTCCCGCGCTGATCGCCACGCTCGACACCGTGACGGCAGGGACCGAGCCCGAAGCCATCACCGCGCCCTTGCGCTTCGCGGTCGGCCTGCTCGACCTCAACGACCGTGACGAGGCGATCCGGTTCGGGCCGGCGGAGAATGCCGCCGCCTTCGCCGCCGCGCACCGGACCGACTGGAGCAAGGCGCCCTATAGCGCGCTGATCGTGCCCGGTGCCGGACCGGATGACGCCAAGGTCGCGCTGAGTGCGGGCGGCAAGCTGCGCCTCGCGCTGGCGGCGGCGCGGTTCCGCGCCGGCGACGCGCCGTTCATCATCGTGTCCGGCGGCAACGTCCACCCCGATCGCACCCCGTATAACGAAGCGGTCGAGATGCGCCGCGCGCTGATCGAGCGGTTCGGCATTCCGGCGGAGCGCGTGGTGCTGGAACCCTATGCCCGCCACACCACCACCAATTTGCGCAACGCCGCGCGGCTGCTGGATGCGATGCGCGCCCCGGCCGCCAAGCCCGCGCTGATCGTCACCGATCGCTGGCAGAGCGCCTATATCGAGGGGACGCCCTTCGCCGCGCGCAACGCCGAGGAACTAGGGTATCAACCCGGTGTGCTGGGCGCGCGGGTGTCGCCGACCGCGCTGCCCTTCACATCCTCGCCCGCCTCGCTCGCGATCGACCCGCGCGATCCGCTCGACCCGTGAGGGCAGCGGTCGTCCCGCTTGCCCTGGCCTGCGCCGCCCCCGTCGCGGCGCAGACCAGGGCGGCGCCGATCGACCTCGTCGATCCGTTCGTCGGAACGCTGGCCGATTTCGGGCAGCTCTCGCCCGCCGCCGTCGCGCCGTTCGGCATGGTCCAGCTGGGACCGGATACCGATCCCGCCAATCATGCGGGTTACAATTATGCCGCACCACGCCTGCTCGGCTTTTCGCATACGCGGGCGGTCGGCGTGGGATGCGGCGGGGGCGGCGGCGATCTCATGATCGCGTTGCTGCCCGCCGGGATGACCGGCGGCGCGCCGATCGACAAGCATCACGAACGCGCGAGCCCGGGCCGCTACGCCGTCCGCTATGCCGACGGGATCGCGGCGGACATGACCGCGACGCGCGGCGGGGGCGTGTTGCGGCTGACCGTGCCGCGCGCCGGAGCCTATACGCTGCGGCTGGATGCCGGGCACGGCTATACCAAGCGGCTGGCGACCGAGTGGGTGACGCGGCGCGGCGACGATCTGCGCGCGGCGATGACCGCGGGTACGGTGTGCGATGCGGGCGTCTATCGCCTCTACAGCGCCAGCCGGATCACCGTGGACGGCCAGCCGCTGCGCCGCGACGCCGTGCTGGAGGGTAATGCCGCCACCTTCGCCCTGACGCTGCGCCCCGGCGCGGTGGTCGAGGTCCGCACCGGCCTGTCCTCGGTCGACAGCGCCGCCGCCGCCCAGGTGCGGATCGCCGAACTGGGCGAGCGGCCTTTCGCCGCGATCCTCGCACGCGCCCGCATGGCGTGGCGACAGGCGTTGGGCCATGTCGCCATCACCGCGCCGCGCGAGACTCGGGCACTGGTCTATACCGCGCTGTTCCGGGTGATGCAGACCCCGGTCGCGATCACCGATCCCGATGGGCGTTATCGGGGCAGCGACGGCCAGATCCACCGCTCCGCCCCCGGCCGGGCCCGCTATACGAGCTGGGCGCTATGGGACAATTACCGCACCCAATTGCCATTGCTGGCGTTGCTCGACCCGGCACGGTCCGCCGATATCGCCCGCTCGCTGGTCGCGCTTTATGGCGAAGGCAAGCGCCGCTGGTCGACGCCGACCGAGCCTTTCCTGACGGTGCGCACCGAACATGCGGGGATCGCGCTGCTCGATTTCCGGCGCAAGGGGATCACCGGCTTCGATGCGCGTGCCGCGCTGGCGGCCATGGCGGCCGAGAGCGCTACGCTGCAACGCGACACGCCCGACCAGCGGATCGAGGCGGCCTATGACGACTGGGCCGTGGCGGAACTGGCGAGCGATCTGGGCGAGAGGGCGATGGCCGACCGGTTCCGCGCCCGCGCGCTATCCTATCGCCCGCTTTGGCGCTCGGTGTTCGAGACGATGGGCACCGATGCCGATGTGGTGAAGGCGCGCGGCCTGTACCAGGGCACTTTGTGGCAGTATCGCTGGGCCCCGGTCTTCGATCTCGACTGGATGGTCGCGACGCTGGGCAAGCCGCGGTTCCTGGCGGAACTGGATCGCTTCTTCGCCGACGGGCTGTTCAACATGACCAACCAGCCCGACATGCAGGCACCCTGGCTCTATGCCGGGCTGGGCGAGCGGGATCGCACCGCCGCGCTGGTCCACCGGATCATGACCCGGCCGATCGACCATCCCTATACCAATGCGGGCAAGCGCGACGTGCCGTTTCACGGGCGAAGCTTCGCGCTGGCACCGCAGGGCTTTGCCGACGGTATGGACGACGATGCCGGGTCGATGACCGGCTGGTATGTCTTTGGCGCGCTGGGCCTCTATCCGCTGACACCGGGCCGCCCGCGCTATGCGATCGGCGTACCGCTGGTCGAGCGCGCGCGGATCGCGCTCTCCGGCGGCAAGACGCTGACCATCCGGCGCGCCGGGCCGGTCGACGGACGGATCCGGGCGGTGACATGGAACGGCCGGGCGATCGAGGGACCATGGCTGGCGCATGACCTGATCGCCCGGGGCGGCACCCTGCGGGTCGAAACCGGGCGGTAACCCACGGGATACCGCCCGGTCTGCTCAGATCACCAGCGCCGACCGATCCAGCTCGGCGACCGACTTCACGCCGGTCAGCGCCATCGCAACGCGCATCTCGCTTTCCATCAGCGAGAGGAGATTGGCGACCCCGGCTTCCCCGGCGGCGGCCAGCGCATAGATGTAGGCGCGGCCGATCAGCGTCATGTCCGCGCCCAGCGCCAGCATCCGCACGACGTCGAGCCCCGAGCGGATGCCCGAATCGACCAGGATCTTCAGTTCGCCCTTCACCGCATCGGCGATGGGGGGCAGCGCACGGGTGGTCGACAGCACCCCGTCGAGCTGACGCCCACCATGGTTGGACACGACGATCCCGTCCGCGCCGAACCGCACCGCATCGCGCGCGTCCTCGGGATCGAGAATGCCCTTGATGACCATCGAGCCCTTCCAGAAATCGCGAATCCATTCCAGGTCGCGCCAGGAGATGGAGGGGTCGAAATTGTCACCCAGCCAGCCGATATAATTCTCCAGCTTGGTCGGCTTGCCGCGATAGGTGGAGATGTTGCCCAGGTCGTGCGGACGCCCCCACAGGCCGACATTCCAGGCCCAATTGGGATGCACCGCCGCCTGCGCGAAGCGCCGCACCTTCGCATTGGGGCCCGACATGCCCGAATGCGCGTCGCGATAGCGGGCGCCCGGCACGGGCATGTCGACGGTGAAGATCAACGTCTTCACCCCCGCCGCCTGCGCCCGTTCCAGCGCGTCGCGCATGAAGCCGCGATCCTTCAGCACGTAAAGCTGGAACCAGATCGGCGCGCTGGACGCCTCCTGCACCTCCTTGATCGGGCACACCGACACGGTCGACAGGGTGAAGGGAATGCCCTTCGCCGCCGCCGCGCGCGCCGCCTGCACCTCGCCGCGCCGCGCATACATGCCGGTCAGCCCGACCGGGCTCAGCGCCACCGGCATGGCCATCCGCCTGCCGAACAGCTCGGTCTCCAGGCTCAGCGACGCGACGTCGCGCAATACCCGCTGGCGCAACGCCACGTCGGACAGGTCCTGGACATTGCGGCGCAGCGTGTGCTCGGCATAGGCGCCGCCGTCGATGTAATGGAACAGGAAGGGCGGCAGCCGCCGCCGCGCGGCTTCACGATAATCGGTGGTAGCGGAAATAATCATGGCGGCTCACTCAATCCTCTGCGGGCAAAGAAGGGGTATGGACGGCGCTGGCGCGGTTGCGGCGGGCTTCGTCCTCGTCGATCGCCTTCACCGTCTGCGCGACGAAGGCGAGGTGATCGTCCGAAGCGCGCCGCGCGGTGTCGGCGTCGCCCGCGACGATCGCACCGAGCAACAGTTCATGCTGTTCGGACAGCCGCTCGAACGTGCGCGGCACGGTATAAAGCTTGTCCAGGCTCTGCGAGATGCTGGCCTGCATCAGCCCGAACATGCTCGACATGACCGAACGTAGCACCGCATTGTGCGAGGCATCGGCGATGGCCAGGTGAAAGGCCGCGTCGCACCGCGCCTCCTCGGCCGCGTCGCCGTCGCCGTGCCGCTCGGCCATCGCGTCGAACCGTCGCCGAATATGGTCCAGGTCCTCCGGGCGGGCGCGCAGGGCCGCGTAATAGGCGGCCTGTCCTTCCAGCGCGTGACGCACCTCCATCACGTCATGGCCGAACCCCGGATTGGCGGCGACGACCGGCGCCAGCGGCTGGGCGATGGTCGCCTGCGCCCATTGGCTGGGAACGCCCCCGCCACCCTCCATCCGGACGCTGGGCGGCGCGGCGATGATGTTGCCGCCCTTGCGCAGGGTGATCCGCCCGCGCTCACCGAGCCGCATCAGCGCCTCGCGCAGGCTGTTACGCGACGCCCCCAGCATCTCGGCCAGCGCCCGCTCCGACGGCAGGCGTTCCCCGATCGCCAGCCCGCGTTCGGCAATCAGCGCCTCCACGGCCTGCTCGATCCGGTCGGTGACTCTCTGCGGACGGGTGGCGGAGTGCGTTGCCATCGTCAAAATCCTTGCTTTACTGTCCGTTGCTGCCGATCGGATCCGTCAGCATCGCCGCGTTCGGCCACGTCGATGCCATGCCGAAGCGCAAGTCCGGCCATCGGCTCCGCCGGAACCGTCACCATCCAGTTCCCCACGCGGCTCATGGGATCATCCATGGCAGCAGATAGGCCTGGATCGTCGTGATGACGCCGACCAGCGCCGCCAGCGCCAGGCTGTGCTTGACGGTGAAGCGGAACAGGTCCGATTCCCGACCCACCAGTCCGACCGCGGCGCAGGCGATGGCGATCGACTGGGGCGAGATCATCTTGCCGGTCACGCCGCCGGTGGTGTTGACCGCGACCAGCAGGACGTCGCTCACCCCGATCTGATGCGCGGTCGCCGCCTGCAATGACGAGAACAGCGCGTTAGCCGAAGTATCCGACCCGGTCAGGAACACCCCGAGCCAGCCGAGAAAGGGCGAGAAGAAGGTGAAGCCGTGGCCGGTCTGCGCCAGCATGAGCGCCAGGGTCGCCGACAGCCCGGAATAATTGGCGATGAAGGCGAAAGCCAGGACCATGCCGATCGAGTAGATCGGGATCAGCAACCCATTGACCGTGTCGGCAAAGGTCGCGACCGCCTTGGCCGGGCGCATCCCCAGGAACAGGATGGTCACGATCGCCGCGAACAGGATCGCGGTGCCGGTCGTGGAGAACCAGTCGAACTTGTAATCGGCGGCGAAGGGCGTGATCGCCTTCGTGATCGGCGGCAGCTTCAGCACCTGACCGTCCAGGAACGGCACGCCGATATGCACGACCATAGGCGCCAGCGGCCCGTCCTTGGCGAACAAAGCCTTGAACGGCGCGATGCTCCACACCGTGACGAACGCGGTCAGGATCAGGAAGGGCGACCAGGCACGGGCGATCTGTCCGGGCGTGCAGGCCTCGACCGGCGGGGTCTGGGAAGGTTGCGCCGCCGCGCCCTCGGCGGTCTCGAAGCGGAAGATCCGACGCGGCCTCCAGAAGCGCAGGAAGATGGGCAGCGCGATCAGCGTGGCCAGCGCCGCCGTGATGTCGGGCAGTTCGGGGCCGACATAATTGGCGGTGAAGAACTGGACGATCGCGAAGGAGCCACCCGCCACCAGGATGGCGGGCCAGGTCTCGCGCACGCCGCGCACGCCGTCCATGATGAGGATCAGCCAGAACGGCACCAGCATCGACAGCAGGGGCAACTGCCGCCCTGCCATCTGTCCGATATGGAACGGGTCGATGCCGGTGACCTGCCCGGCGACGATGATCGGAATGCCCATCGCGCCGAACGCCACCGGCGCGGTGTTGGCGATCAGGCAAAGCCCCGCGGCATAAAGCGGCCGAAAGCCCAGTCCCACCAGCAGCGAGGCGGTGATCGCCACCGGCGCGCCAAAGCCCGCCGCCCCTTCCAGAAACGCACCAAAGGCAAAGCCGACCAGCAGCAATTGCAACCGCTGATCCTCGGTCACCGACAGGATGGACCGCCGGATGATCTCGAACTGCCCGGTCTCGACCGATATCCTGTAGAGGAAGACCGCGCCGATGATGATCCAGGCGATCGGCCACAACCCGTAGAAAAAGCCGAACACCGCCGATGCCAGCGCCATGCGCACGGGCATGCCATAGAGTCCGATCGCAACGGCCAGCGCCAGCAGGACGGTCACGGTGCCGGCGACATAGCCCTTCAGCTTCAGGCGGGTAAGCGCCACGAAGAAGAAGAGAATCGGAATCGCGGCGACCAGGCTCGACAACCATAGATTGCCGAGCGGATCATAGACTTGGCTCCAACGCATCCCCATCCCTCTTTTTTTGGTAGTACCAAATTATCGACTCGATGGGTCCCTTTGCTCCTCCTCGTCGGAAAAAGTCAATTGGTCGCACCAAGTTTCCAATTTTGCACCTTCCCTGCCCCAAGGTCCGACGCATCGACATGTTTTGGTACTACCATTTTCGGCGATCGAGCTGCAGCAGAGGTTCGCCGCAGAAACTGCTCGGCGCACGCCATCGGCGCTGACTGTCCCATCAACAATGGCCAGGATTGACGGAAAGCCGACACCGGCATCGCCGGGCTCGGCAACCGATTTGCATGGGGTTCGGCTCATTGCGCCTGGACCGCGGTCAGGCGGTGGCAATCGAGAGACCGAAATTGCTCGACCGCGCGAAAGCACGCCAGCCGGCGCGGGTAGAGCTTGAGGATCGGGACATCCTCAAGTCACTGTGCCGAAGAAACGAAGAGGCCGTTCCAGTCGGCGATGACGGGCAGCAGACGCGCGCGCTCGGCCGACCTCAACGCGCCCGAGGGAAGGCCGCCCCGCCAATCACGGGCACCGAAAGCCGAAAAGCCCTCCCCCTATCGCGATGCCATCCGCCGCGCGAAATGCACCTCAACCGCGCGCAGCACGGCCTGGGCGATCCGCTCCTGCCCGTCCCTGCTGTTGAGGAACGCGGCGTCCTCCATGTTCGAGATATAGCCCGTCTCGAACAGGATCGACGGCATGTCCGGGGCCTTCAGCACCATCAGCGAGGCCATGCGGTGAAAGGCGGGTTTGACCGGGATCAGCGGTTGCGCCTCGCGGCCGAGCAGCCGGGCGAAACTGGCCGAATCGTTCATCGTCTCGCGCTGGGTCAGGTCGATCAGGATCGAAGACACCTCGCTGTTGCCGCCCAGATCGACGCCCGCGATCACGTCCGCCTTGTTCTCGCGCGCCGCCAGTCGAGCCGCTTCCTTGTCCGACGCGACATCGGACAGGGTATAGGCGGTCGCGCCACGCGCTTCGTCGGTACCCGCGCTGTCGCAATGGATCGAGATGAACAGATCGGCGTGCAGCCGCCGCGCGATATTATAGCGTTCGCGGTGAAGGATGTAGCGATCATCCTCGCGGGTCAGCGCCGCGCGCACCCGGCCGCTGGCGACCAGCGTGTCGCGGATCTGCTTCGCGATGGCCAGCGTGACGTCCTTCTCGCGCAACCCCGTCTGCGGATTGATCGCACCCGGATCGACGCCGCCATGGCCCGCATCGATCACCACCAGCGGCCGGTTATCCGCCCCCTTCACGCGCGGGAGCGGCAGCGCGCGGGTCGGCGCGGGAACGGCCACGGACAAAGTATAGGGTGCGCGCTTGCCAAAATGGAACGGAAAGATGTCGAGCGGGCCGGCGAAACCGGCCTCGCGATACTCCTTGTCCAACGGCTTGAGCGTCAGGGTCAGTTGCCGCCCTTCGTCATCGAAGCCGCCATCGAACAGCACCGCGTCCTGCGCCAGTTGCAGCGTCAGCCGGGTCACGCCCGGCGCCACCCGGCGCTGGATCAATTCACGCACCGGCCCATCGGGCAGGGTCGCCACGCCCGCGCCCGGCGACGCGCCGATCACGTCGACCGCCACGCGGCGCGGCTCGGCCAGCATCACGCTACGCGCGCGCTTCACCGGCGAATCGAACCGGATGATGACCTGCGCGCCGCGCACCACCAGCTTCTGCACCGTGGCGGCCAGCGCGGTGACCGGGGCGAACACCCCCAACAGGAACGTGAGCAGCATCAGCACGATGCGGCGTTCATGCCGCGCCGACCTGCGGCTGGTCCAGCGAAAAGCCATGTCCTCCAACCCTTGTAGGCGATCCGGGAGATCGACATCCGGGCGTAGGGCGGGCCGCGTCACGAGTGTGTTGCAAGGATTGATTAACCGTCCATTAGGCAATTTTTTGCCGGTTGGGCGGCAAGAGCCCGCCTGTTGCGCAAACGTTCCGACGGTGCTAGCAATCCTGTGGACCCCGGCCCCGATCACCTCTCCCAACGATCGGGGCGGGGCCATCCATCAAAGGGCCGGGAACGCGACTTTGTCTCGCGCCAGGGCCAATCAGGTTGACGCTCGCATGACGCATATGATCCACCCCGCAGACCGACCGGCCCGTGCCGGTGGGATCGCGGTGTCGTGGGTCCGCATCGGCCTCGTTGCCGATGCTGCGGCTGCGGCCGACACGCATCCCGTTCTTTCCAGCGGTTCGGCGCCCCGCGCCGCCGCCCTTCCTATTTACCGCGCGCGACGGCTGCCACAGGGCCCGGCGCGCGCGTGGAGACTTCATAATGACCACGCGTATGCTGATCGACGCACGCCACCGGGAAGAAACCCGTGTGGCCGTCATCAAGGGTAACCGGATCGAGGAATTCGACTTCGAATCGGCCGAGCGCAAGCAGCTCAAGGGCAATATCTACCTCGCCAAGGTGACCCGCGTCGAACCGTCGCTGCAGGCGGCGTTCGTCGATTACGGCGGCAACCGGCATGGTTTCCTGGCCTTTTCCGAGATCCACCCGGATTATTACCAGATCCCCAAGGAGGATCGCGAAGCGCTGCTCCGCGAAGAGGCTGAACACGCCGCCGAGGAAGCCGCGCTGCGCGCCGAACTGGACGATGATGACGATCACGACGATCGTGATGAAGACGGCGATCACGCCGACGACCATCATGACGACGAGGATGGCGAGGCCGGTCCGCGCTCGAGGAAGTCGACCGTCAACGACGATCAGGTCGAGGCGCTGCGCCAGCGTCGCCAGAATCTGCGTCGCCGCTACAAGATCCAGGACGTCATCCATCGCCGTCAGGTGCTGCTGGTCCAGATCGTCAAGGAAGAGCGCGGCAACAAGGGCGCGGCGCTGACCACCTATCTGTCGCTGGCGGGCCGCTATTGCGTGCTGATGCCCAACACCTCGCATGGCGGCGGGATCAGCCGCAAGATTTCGAACGCCGCCGATCGCAAGCGGCTGAAGTCGATCATGGCCGACATGCAGCTCCCCTCGACCATGGGCTGCATCGTCCGCACCGCCGGGCTCCAGCGCACCAAGACCGAGATCAAGCGCGACTTCGACTATCTGGCGCGTCTGTGGGACGGCATCCGCGAAAAGACGCTGCACTCCTCGGCGCCCGCGCTGATCTATGGCGACAGCGACCTCATCAAACGCGCGATCCGCGACATCTATAATCGCGAGATCGAGGAAGTGATCGTCGAGGGCGAGGAAGGCTATCGCCAGGCCAAGGACTTCATGCGCCTGCTGATGCCCGCGCACGCCCGCCGGGTGAAGCAGTATGCCGACGCGGTGCCGCTCTTCCAGCGCGCGCATGTCGAGGATCAGCTCGCCGCGATGTACAATCCGGTCGTGCAGCTCAAATCGGGTGGCTATCTGGTCATCAACCCGACCGAGGCGCTGGTGTCGATCGACATCAACTCGGGCCGTTCGACGCGCGAGCATAATATCGAGCAGACCGCGACCGCAACGAACCTGGAAGCCGCGCAGGAAATCGCGCGCCAGCTTCGCCTGCGCGACATGGCGGGTCTGGTCGTCATCGACTTTATCGACATGGACAACAACTCCAATGTCCGAAAGGTCGAGAAGGCGATGAAGGAGGCGCTGAAGAACGATCGCGCCCGCATCCAGGTCGGCCGTATCTCGTCCTTCGGCCTGATGGAAATGAGCCGCCAGCGGCTGCGCACCGGCGTGCTCGAAGCCTCCACCCGCCCCTGCCCGCATTGCGAGGGCACCGGGCTGGTCCGCACCGCCTCGTCGTCGGGCCTGTCGGCGCTGCGCCTGATCGAGGACGAGGCTGCACGCGGACGCGGCTCGATCCTGACGCTGCGCGCCAGCCAGGAAGCGGCGATCTATGTCCTCAACCGCAAGCGCGCGGACATTGCCGAGATCGAGGATCGCTATGGCGTGACGGTCGAGATCATCCCCGATCGCGAGGAAGAGGGCGCGCGCATGACGGTCGAGGCGTCCGGCCCGCCGCCCGCCTATGCGCCCAAGATCGACATGCTCCTGCCCGTCGAGGAGGATGAGGACGATCTGATCGACGAGGTCGAGGACGAGGACGACGAGGTGGTCGAGGAGGATGCGACCGAAGCCGCCCAGGCCCGCGAACCGCGCGAGGATGGCGAAGGGGGTGGCCGCAAGCGCCGCCGCCGTCGTCGCGGCCGTCGCAACCGTGGCGGGGCCGAAGGTGGCGAGCAGGCCGAGGATTCGACCGAAGAGGGCGAATTCGAGGATGCCGACGGCGACGCGGACACCGACGAAAATGTCGAGGACGAGAATGCCGGATCGGCGGACGCCGAAGGCGCCGAGCAGGGCGAACCGCGCGAAGGCGGTCGCCGCCGGCGCGGGCGGCGCGGGCGGCGCGGCGGTCGTCGCGGCGAGGGCGACGCGCAGGAAGCTGGCGAGGCGTCGGCCGAGCCGGTCGTCGTCGAGGCGGGTGACGATCACGCCGCCGAAACGCCGCTGCCCGTGGCCGAGCCGATCGAAGCGGGCGATGCCGCGCCGGTGACCACGCCGCTGGCAGTGGCGGAGGCCGAAGCCGAAGCCGTCGAAGCGCCAAAGACCCGCCGCCGTCCGCGCGCCCGCAAGGTCGCCCCGGCGGTAACGGAGGCGACCGAGACGCCGGTGGTCGAGCCGGTGGTCGCGGAGGCTCCCGCCGTCGAAGCGCCGGCCCCCGCCCCCGAGGGCGAGGCGGAAGCCGCTCCGGTCAAGCCGAAGCGCACCCGCAAAAAGGCCGCACCCAAGGTAGTAGCGGAGCCGGTCGCCGAGGAAGCGCCCGTTGTCGCCGAGGCGGAACCCGCTCCGGTCAAGCCGAAGCGCACCCGCAAAAAGGCCGCGCCCAAGGTCGTGGCCGAGCCGGTCGCCGAGGAAGCGCCTGTCGAGACCCCGGCCCAGCCGGAAGCCGCGACCGTCGAGGAGGCTACGGGCGATGCGACGGCCGAAGCCCCGCGTCGCGGTTGGTGGCAACGCACCTTCGGCGCCTGATCGCCCGATCGGCCAGATGGAAAACGCCCTCCTTCTCCAAACGAGAAGGAGGGCGTTTTTCGTTAGGGGCGGGCGGAAACGATCGCCCCGGCCATCTTCCCATCACGGCCCCGTTCCCACGCTAGCGAAAGCGGCGATCCGGACAACGACCTCCTGCGCCTCAAAGGGATAGGCTTCGCGTCGCCCCCTCCGCTCGACATCGCCGACGGCGATACGTCCAGGACTAGGCGCGACCGCCGCGATAGGTATCGACCGCGCGTCGGCCGATACCGGGATCGTCAGTGAAGAACTGGTCCATGCCCGCCCTCAGATAAGCGTGGATCTCGGCGATGGATCCACCGGGATTGCGCGCATCGGGCCCGGCCCGATCCCGAAAATTCGCCGCGAGGAAGCGGTTTTCGGGACGGAACTCATAGCCACCGACGATCAGGCCCGCGGATTTGGCCCAACCGATGGATGGGCTGGGATCCCCCAGCCGGCCGTCGGGGCGCAAGGGGATGAGGGCGCGAATATCGGGCGCGACGATGTCGGCATAGTCCGCGACACGCTTCAGCCCCTCGCCCGTCATCATATCCGCATAGCGCGTCGTTCCGCCCGCAGACGCGACATCAAGGGGGATCATCGGCGCATCGTCAATCAGTTGCATCAATTGCACGGACCCACCGCGCGCAAAATGGGCCCGCATCCGCTTCAGGGTGGCGATCTCGAAACATTGCACGATGAGCGGAGCCTGGGCGAGGTAGCGATGCGCGGCGACGGCCGCGACGAAGCGATCCTCGACCGGCAGCCCGACCGAGGCGAAGATCGTCGGCGCCTTCAGTTCCGGGGCGATGCCGATCGGATACCCTCGCGCCGTGGCTTCGGCCGCGACGAAATCGACGATCTCATCGAAGCTGACCATCTGAAACATGCCGTCATAGCGCGTGTTGCCGGGACGAATGTCGGGAATGCGCTCCTTCAGCCGCAACGTCTTCAATTCGGCAAAGGTGAAGTCGGTGATGAACCAGCCCTCGAGCCGATGCCCGCCGATCGTCACCGCCTTGCGGCGGTCCGCGAATTCGGGATGCGCCGCGACATCGGTGACCTTGCCCAGGTCGGGCTCATGCAAGGCCATCAGAACGCCGTCCCTGGAGGGCATCAGGTCGGGTTCGATATAGTCGGCGCCATCGGCGATCGCCTTGGCATAGGAGGCCAGCGTGTGTTCGGGCCGCAGCGCACAAGCACCCCGGTGGCCGATCACCCGGATGGCCCGGGACGTGCCCGGCTTCGCCGCCACGAGCGGTGCGGCGGCCGCCGCCGAGGCACCGGCGACCATGGCCTTGAGCATTGCACGACGGTCGGTCTCGATCATTGGCCTGTTCCTTGTCAGGGGGGTGGCAGGGGCCAAAGCCCCTGCCGATCGTTCAGAAGCGATAGGACAGCGTGGTTTTGTAGAACCGGCCGGTTTCGACATAGGACCCGTTGCCGCCCCCATCCTGTGTTCCGAGATAGCGGGTGGAGGTGCCCATGGTCTTGTAGAAGCTATAGTTGTTGAGCAGGTTCTGGACCTGGCCCGACAGCGACCAACGCCCCAGCGTATAGGTCGCGTTCACGTTGAGCTGGCGGATCGGCTGGAGATAATTGTCGAGCTGGTCGTTCAGGCTGAGCAACTGCCGTCCGACATATTGCCAGGCGAGGCGCGCCGACAGATGCGGGCGTTCGTAGAAGAGTTCGGCGTTGTAGATAAGCTTGGCCGCGCGCGGCAGTTCGGTCTTGCCGCGGCCGGTGACCCCCGGATCGGCCTTGCTGTCCTGAAGCGTCAGCGAGCCTTCCACCCCGAAGCCGCCGAGCACCGGACCCAGTTCCCAGAATTGCTTGCGACCGTGCAGTTCCAGCCCATAGACGTCCGCGTCGCGGCCGTTCATCGGCATCGTATAGGTGATCCCGTTGACGACGTCGGCCGCAGTTATGCCGCCCGGGCCACTACCGGTCGCGCTCGCCGTGAAGATGAAGTTCGAAAGCTTCTTGTAGAAGCCGCCCGCCTCGATCACGGCGCTGCGATCGGGATACCATTCGATGTTGGCGTCGAAGCTGGTGGCGGTGACCGGCTTCAGATCGGGATTGGCGCGACTGACGCTCTGCAAGGCTCCGGTCAGGTCGTTATAGCCATAGGTCTCGGGTCCGGCGATCAGGGCGAAGGCCGGGCGCGCAAAGCTGCGCCGCGCCGCGGCCCGCAGGATCAGTTGATCCGTCGGCCGATAGGTCAGGTTCAGGCTGGGCAGCCACTCGCCATAGCGATTGCCGTCTCGCACAAAATGGCCGCTGTTCTGCGCGCGCAACCAGTGGCTCGCGGCGAAGTCGGTCGATTCATAGCGGACGCCGCCGACCGCCTGGAGCTTGCCAAGCTGCAATTCTGCCTGGACATAGCCGCCCAGCACCGTCTCGGTGCCGAAGACCGTGTTCCGATTATAGTCGTTCTGCGTATACGCTCCGGGATTCGGTGTGCCGTTGGGCGTGAACTGGTCGGAATAGGCGTAGGGCAGGATCGCCTTTTCGAAATAGGACCGGTCATAGAAGCGGAAGTCGGGGTAATTGCCCCCCATGAACGAGATCGTCCGGCCCGGCAGTGCGGCGGCGGTCGGCCCCTGCCCGTTGAAGAGATTGGGGCGGCCGCCCGCCGCATCGGCAATGACGAAATTGTCGCCATCATTGCCGAGCAGGCCGCGGTCATATTGGGTACGGTCCGACACGTTCAGGTCGATGCCGGTCGTCAGCTTGCGGACGACGCCATCGCCCCGCCAGCCGAGATCGGCGCGCATGCCATACATGCGATCATCGGAGCTCACGTCACGCCCCTGGAATTTCCAGACGCGGACCGATTGCGGGCTGAGCACGGCCTGGCGCTGGGCAGCGTCGGCGAAGTCGAGCCGCACCGCCGCCGGATTGGACGTATCGATGCGAACCCCGGCGATGGGCTGGCCGTTGCTGTCCAGCGCCAGGCCGAGCCCGCTATACAGGCTGCCCTCGACATAATTGGGACGTCGCTGATCCGCATAGCCATAGGACGCACGGGCGGACAGCGTGACGCGATCGGTGAACGCCATGTCGGCTCCGGCCTGCACGGTCGCCAGCGTCGAGCGCTGGTCGCGTGCCTGAAAATAGCTGCCCGCAAGCGTTCCCAGCGGATTATATTGGCCGTTATTGTAGAAGGGCGCGGCCCCGACCAACTGCAGCAAGGCGCTCGTCACGCTGTGCTGGACATCGATCGAGGAGACTTCATACCGGCCATAGGAGCCGCGGACGAAGGCGGTCACTCCATCATCGCCGTGGAAGTCGATCGAAGCGTTGCCGCCATAGCGCTTGATGACCGAATTATACATGTCATACTTGATGCCCATGGCGACGAGATCGTCGCGCGCCGAAGTCGGGGTCGCCGGAATATAACGAAGCGCCTCGGTGGCTTCGGCGGCAGACCGCCGTTCTTCATAATAGCCCGTCGCGTAAAGACCGACCTTCTGCGCCGTTCCGAAGAGCTTGCCGACTTCGATCTGTCCGACGCCGCCAAAGGCGGGAAAGCCGAGATGGTTGGCACGGCCCGCGAAATTGCCGCCCCCCGTCACGCGGAGATAGTTGTCGCCGAACTGAAATCCGGTGGGCGTCGCAATATCGACCGTACCCCCGATCGAACTGCCATAATCGGCCGCGGTCGGAGTCTTGGCGACCGTCGCGGATCGCAGGCCATAGGGCGCGATCATCTTGAGCGACAGCGCGCGAGTATAGGGATCGGCCTGCGGGACACGCATGCCGTTGATCGAATATTCGTTGAAGCTGGAATCCAATCCGCGGATCGAGATAAACTCCGCCTCGCCGGTGGCCGCCTGGCCAAGGCCCATGTCGGCATAGGCCGCGACGCCGGGCAGCACGGCGAGAATGTCCACGATATTGCCGCCGGGACGGCGCGCAATGGTTTCGCCCGACATGACCGCATTGGTGCCGACCTGCTGGCGCTTCCAGGCCAGGGCCTTTTCTTCTTCCAGCGGTGCGGACCCGGTGACGACGATGTCATGGGCCGCCTCGTAATGCGGGCCGCCGGCCGGCGGGTCCGACTGGACGACCGGCGCCGGTCCGGCAAGGCCCAGAACGATGGTGCGACCATCATCGCGGCGAACGGTCAGCCCGCTCCCGTTCAGCAACAGCGCCAGGGCCGCCCGCGCCGACATCCGGCCTTGCACGCGCGGCGACTGAAGGCCCCGGATCGAATCCGCCGGAAAAAATATCTGCCGCCCGGCCTGCTGGCCGAAGCTGGTCAGCGCGCGGGCCAGCGGTTGCGCCGGGATAGAGAAATTCCGATCATTGTCAGAATAGGAAGACTTCGCATGAATTGCAGGCGCACAGAACACTGACGTTGCAAGCAACGCCACAGCATAACGGCCGATCATAATTCCCCCAGAGCATCAACGACTATGGCATCGTCATTGGTATGACGGTTGGGAATACGGAAACCGCCAATCTTATACGAATTTAACCGGAATAATTCTTCAAGAAAGATTTGTTGCCATTGGATACCGGACCGCGCGTCAGAAAATAGCCGCTGTCGGTCGTCCGTACGTGAACGTTCAGACCGATCGCGATGGCCTCCAGAAAGGCGGTTGGGTCGTTGCTTTCGAACCGTCCCCCGACCAGCGTATCGGCAAGATCGTGGTCGGCAATGACGATCTTTCGCGAAAGATAGCGATTATAATCCTCGACCGCGTTACGCAGCGGCACCTCCTGAAACAGGACGGCATGGTCGCGCCAGGCGGTGCTGACCGCGACCTGATCCGTATCCGCCATGCGGGCGGTAACCGTCCGGTCCGATACCGATACGGCCTGCGCCGCCGCTCTGTTCGCCGCGATCGCGCGGCGCGGATGCTCGCCCAAGACATCGGCCCGCCCGTCCACAATGAGCAATTCCAGCGCGTCGCGGCGCTTGCGCAGGTTGAACAGCCCGGGCGACAACGCAATGGGACTGGCCCCGCCCCTGACCATCGCCACGGCGCCGTCGCGCAGGTTCAGGCAGACTTCGCCCTGCTCCAGCCAGAATGTCCGCTCCCCCGACGAAAAACGCCATGACACGCGGGAATCGGTGTTCAACTCGACGGCGCTGCCATCCGACAGCAGGATGCGCCGGCTCTCGCCAACGCCGGTCGTCGCACTGTGCCAGGCATAAGCGGGCGCAACGAATGCGCCCCCCATCACCATCGCAGCCACGCCGGCCACCGCGCCCGCCCGAACGACGCTCCGGCGCGACAAAAGGCCGATGGGCGAACGCCGCGCGGACAGGACGGGTCGCTCGATCGCGTCGACCTCGGTGCGCCACAGCGCGACGACGCGGCAAAACGCCAGCGCGTTGGCGGGGCTGCCATCCCGCCACTTGACGAAGGCCGCCTCGTCGAGACGACCGACACGCTGCCGGGCCAGCCACGTCGCCGCCTCGCGCAGCGCGCGGTCGCTTGCATCGTCGTGATCGGACTCGTCAGGCACTATGATCCTTCACCCGGATATATGTTGATATGACGGATGAAGACTGCCGAACCGCCAATTCGGATGACCCCGATCGTCAATGCGGCCTGTTTCCGATGCGGCGACGCTCGGTCCAAAGCTCGAAAGCCGCGTCGATCGAATCGCCCTGCCCCGCCGACATCGCTTCGGTCAGCAAGGCGACCGCGCGGGCGAGACGCTTTTCGAGCGTGGACAGGCTGACATCAAGCTCAAGCGCGATGGCGCGCGGTGACACACCGTCGACACGGCATCGGAGAAAGGCGACCCGATATCGCTCCGGCAACGCCTCGATCGCCAGGAACAGCCGACGCAGCGTATCGCGATCCTCGACCACGCGGTGCTGATCAGGAGCATCGTCCACGATATCGACATGTTCGATTTCGGCCAGCGACTGGAAATCGACGATCTTGGCACGCCGCAGGCGATCGATCGCAGCGTTGCGGATCATGCGCCGCATGAACCCAAGCGGATTGTTGATGCTGGCCCAGTCCGCCATCGTCAGCATGCGCATCAGCACGTCCTGGACGAGGTCATGGGCCTCTTCCGGGCTGGGACATATCCGGGTCGCCACGGCGAGGAGATGGCGCTCATGGGGTAGCACCTGCTCCACGAACCAGACATCGATAGGACGGATGATCGACAAGCGAGTGGCCTCAAGATTGTCGGGCCGTTACGAGGCTATTGTTGCAGCAGCTTGACGACTTCCGTCATGATCGCCGCCGCGAGGCGACCGGCCTCTGTCGCGCGCCCGAAATCCGCTGCCCCCAAGAGATGTGCTCCAGCAGGATGATTGCGACGCGGCTGGACCCGACAAGCCGCGCGGTCATCGCACCTTGCCGAAGGATCAGGCACAACCTGTACCGACAGGCATCAGGGTCACCGCATCGCCATGCGATACCGAAACAGGCCAGCACCGGACCCGTCTTCGAACCACGGACCATCTTTCCCCGTCGGGATTGCAGGGGATTGGCCCGGCCATGAAAGAGAATTGGTGCACCCGACTGGATTCGAACCAGTGGCCTCTGCCTTCGGAGGGCAGCGCTCTATCCAGCTGAGCTACGGGTGCGTGGAGGCAGGCGACTAGCAAAGGCTACGGGGTCGCGCCAGCCCTTTTTTCCGGGTCAGGCGGCGATTGCGGTCGCTTTTCCCGCCGGGGCCGGGGTTTTGGGGCGATAGGCGCACAGATCCTCGACCGGACAGCGCCAGCATTCAGGGCGCCGCGCCTTGCAGATATAGCGACCGTGCAGGATCAGCCAGTGGTGCGCATGGACGCGGAAGGGCGCGGGCGTCGCCTTGTCCAGCCTGAGTTCGACCGCCAGCACCGTCTTGCCCTTGGCGAGGCCGGTGCGGTTGCACACGCGGAAGATATGCGTATCGACCGCGAAGGTCTCCTGCCCGAAGGCGACGTTGAGGACGACATTGGCGGTCTTGCGCCCGACGCCGGGCAGCCGCTCCAGCGCCGCGCGATCGGCGGGCACCTCGCCGCCAAAATCGTCGACCAGCATCTGCGAGAGCGCGATGACGTTCCTGGCCTTGGTGTTGAACAGGCCGATCGTCTTGATGTGCTGCTTGAGCCCCTCTTCGCCCAGTGCGAGCATCTTTTGCGGCGTGTCGACCTCTGCGAACAGCGCGCGGGTGGCCTTGTTCACCCCGATATCGGTCGCCTGCGCCGACAGCGCCACCGCGACGACGAGCGTATAGGGATTGCGGAACTCCAGCTCGGTCTCGGGATGCGGATTGGCCTCCGCGAGCCGGTGGTAGAACTGGACGATATCGGCCTTTTTCATGCGCGCTTACAGGCCCAGCACGTCGCCCATGCGGTAGCGGCCCGGTGTCCGCCCCGCCAGCCACAATGCCGCGCGCACCGCCCCGCGCGCGAAGATCGAGCGGTCCTGCGCGAAATGGCCAAGCGTCAGCCGCTCCCCCTCGCCCGCGAAGATCACCTCATGGTCGCCCGCCACCGATCCACCGCGCAGCGCCGCCAGCCCGATCGTCCCCTCGGTCCGCGCGCCGACCAGCCCGGCGCGGCCGTCGACACGCAGCTCGGACAGTTCATGCCCGCGCCCCGCCGCCGCCGCCTCGCCGAGCAGCAAGGCGGTGCCCGAGGGCGCATCGACCTTGTGCCGGTGATGCATCTCGACCACCTCGATATCCCATTCCGGGCCCAGCCGCGCCGCCGCCTCGCGCACCAGATTGGCGAGCAGCGTGATGCCGAGCGAGGTGTTGCCGGTCTGCAGCACCGCAATGTCCGCGGCAGCCGCGTCGATCGCGGCATGTTGCGCCACCGACAGGCCGGTGGTACCGATCACGATGGGGGTTCGCGCCACGCGCGCCGCCGCCAGATGCGCGTCCAGCGCCCCCGCGATCGAAAAGTCGACCAGCACATCCGCCCGGGCCGCCAGCGCGGCGGGATCGTCCTGCGAATCGCATCCCCCGGCGAGCACCGCACCTTCATCCTGGATCATCTCGGCAATGGCGCGCCCCATGCGTCCGGCGCTGCCGTAAATCCCGATCGCGGTCATGCGGCGTCCTGTCCCTGATAGAAGGTGATAGTCGTCATGGGAGCGCTCCTTGACACAGCTGTCCGCCCGAGGAAACCGCCCGCACCGGTCGCGCGCCGATATCGGCATGGGCTTGCGCCGCCAGAGGTTTACGCGGACATCGCCCTGCGCCACAGCCGGACCGACGCATCGGAGTGACGCCACCGCCATGACGACCCCGCCCAACATCGTCATCCTGACCGGCGCGGGCATCTCCGCCGAGTCCGGCATCGCGACCTTTCGCGGCCCCGGCGGCCTGTGGGAGGGGCACCGGGTCGAGGATGTCTGCACGCCCGGGGCACTCGCGGCAGACCCGGAGCTGGTCCACCGATTCTATGACCTGCGACGGGCCGGGCTGGCCGATGTCGCGCCCAATGCCGCGCACCGGGCGCTGGCGCGGCTGGACCGGGCATGGACGGGCGAATTGCTGATCGTGACGCAGAATGTCGACGATCTGCACGAGCGGGCGGGGGCGACGCGGTTGCTGCATATGCATGGCGCGTTGCAGCGGGCCCTGTGCGCGGATTGCGGAGCGCGGCATGCATGGTCCGGGGCGCTGCCGCCCGCCACCCCCTGCCCCGCCTGCGGTGCGCCCGCACTGCGCCCCGACATCGTGTTCTTCGGCGAGATTCCCTATGAGATGGACCGGATCGAGGCGGCGCTGGCGCACGCCGATCTGTTCGTGTCGATCGGCACGTCGGGCGCGGTCTATCCGGCGGCGGGGTTCGTGCGGATGGCGAGCGCGTACGGCGCGGCGACGCTGGAGCTGAATCTCGACCGGTCGGAGGGCAGCGGCTGGTTCGACGAAAGCCGGCTGGGCCCGGCCGGGATCCTGGTGCCCGACTGGGTGGAGGGGATACTCAGCCGCTGACCGGCACGATCACCTCGCGGGCGCGCGGGGCGAGGCGCCCGAGCGCCGCCGCCTGGAGGCCCTGCGCCGTGACCAGCACGCCAAAGGCGCGCGGATCGGGCTTGTTGAAGAGCAAGGGCTGGCCCAGCGCATCGGTGACCCCCGCCCCCGCTTCGGACGCGATCAGCGCCGCCGCCGCGATGTCCCACTCATTGCCCCAGCGCAGCGTTGCGACCAGATCGGCCTCGTCCGCCGCGACCATGGCGATGCGCAACGCGATCGAGTTGGGCTTGAACACCGCGACCAGATCGCGGTCCGCCTTGGGCAGCGCATCGACCGGCACCCGCGCGCCCGGCATGGCGTGACGGATCCCCGCGCACAGCGTGCGCGCGTTGCGCGTTGCGCCGCCGCCCGCCTCGGCCAGCCACAGCTCGCCGCGCGCCGGGGCCGCCAGCACGCCGATCACCGGCCGCCCGTCCTCGACCAGCGCGACCGAGACCGCCCAGCCCTCGCGCCCGCGAATATAATCGCGCGTGCCATCGATCGGATCGACGACCCAGACGCGCCGCGCGGCCAGCCGGTCGGGCTTGTCCGCCGTCTCCTCGGACAGCCAGCCCGCATCGGGGATCAGCGCGTGGAGGCGCGCGTGAAGCATCCGGTCGACATCCAGATCGACCTCGCACACCGGGTTGCCCGGCACCTTTTCCCATTGGCGGATATCGGTGCGCCAGCGGGCAAGCGCCATCGCCGCCGCCTCGCGCGCCGCCGCGACCACCGCGGGGACCAGATCAGCCACTCGCAACCGTCATCCCGTCGATGCGCAGCGTGGGCACATTGACGCCATAGCGGAATTCCAGATCGTTGGCGGGCGTCATGGCCAGGAACATCTCTTTCAGATTGCCTGCCACGGTGAACTCCGCAACCGGCTCCGCGATCCGTCCGCCAACGATGCGGAAGCCCGCCGCCCCCCGGCTATAGTCGCCGGTGACGGGATTGACCCCGCTGCCGATCAGTTCGGTGACATAGACGCCGTCGGCGATATCGCCGATCAGCGTTTCGACCGGCACACGCCCCGCCACCATGTAGAGATTGCTGGTCGACACACCGGGCGCGCCGCCGGTGCCGCGCGCGGCATGGCCGGTCGGCTCCAGCCCCAGCTGCCGGGCGGCGGCGGATTCGAGCAGCCAGGTTTCCAGCACCCCGTCCGCGACGATCGCGGTCGGCGAGACCGCCAGTCCTTCGCCGTCGAACGGGCGCGAGCGCAGCCCGTGCGGGCGATGGGGATCGTCCTCGACCCGGATCCCCTCCGCCATCACCCGTTCGCCCAGCCGGTCGAGCAGGAAGCTGGTCCGCCGGGTGATCGCGCTGCCCGCGATGGCGGCGACCAGATGGCCGACCAGCGACGAGCCGACGCGCGGGTCGAAGACGACCGGCATCCCACCGCTGGCCAGCCGACCGGGGTGAAGCCGCGCCACCGCCCGCTCGCCCGCGAGGGTACCGATCGCGGCGGGGCTGTCGAGCAGGCGGCGCAGGCGCGCGCCGTGATGCGCATAATCGCGCTGCATGTCCGCGCCCTCACCCGCGACGACACTGGCCGAGACGCTGTAGCCGGTGGCGGCATAGCCCGCCGCGAAGCCATGGCTGGTCGCCAGCGCCATGACCATGCGCGAGGCCGACGCGCCGCCGCCCTCCGAATTGGTGACGCCGGGCACCGCGCGCGCGGCCTCCTCGGCCTCCAGCGCGGCGGCACGCAGGGTTTCGGGCGCGACCTCGCCACCATCGTCCAGATCGAGCTGCGGCGGCGCACCGCGCAGCAATCGCTCCGCGGGGGCGAGCCCGGCCCAGCGATCCTCCGGGGCCTCGCGCGCCATCGCGACCGCACGCTCGACCGCGCGCGCCATCGCATCGCCCGACAGGTCCGAGGTGGAAACGCTGGCCGAACGCCGCCCGACAAAGACGCGCAGGCCCAGTTCCTCGCTTTCCGAGCGGCCGACATCCTCCAGCGCGCCCAGCCGTACCGACACGTCGAGCGCGGCGTCGGCCGCGAAGACGGCGTCGGCGGCATCGGCTCCGGCGGCACGGGCACGGGCGACGATATCGGCGGCCCGGTCGCGGGCCTGTTCGGGAGTCAACATGACAGCGGGCTTAAAGCCGCCGCTGCGAGGATGCCAGCCCCCCAACCCCGGCGACCGGGGAGGGCCCGACGGACGGCCGTCATCGCCGCCGCCGCCGGATCGACCACCACAGGCCGCCCAGCGCCATCCCCGCCAGCAGGCCCGCGCCCCCCACCATCCCCGCCACGCGCAGGATTGCCCAGAACAAGGCCTCGACGAAACGGCCCAAGGCGACGGACAAACCGATCATGCGTGGAAGGATGGCTGGACGGACACGGACGGCAGGATAGCCGCGAACGGGCTTGCGCGCCACGCCCTGCCCCCATAGGCCCTGCATCATGACGACCGAGATCGTACCCGATAGCGAACATAAGGGACTGGTCGGGCGATTGCCGCCGCGGCTGCGGGGACTGGCGCTGCTGGCCCGGTTCGACCGTCCGATCGGCTGGTGGCTGCTGTTCTGGCCCGGCGTCTGGGCCATCGCGCTTGGCGGCGGCCTGCCCGATCGCTGGCCCCTGCTGGTCTGGTTCCTGCTGGGATCGATCGCGATGCGCGGCGCGGGGTGTGTGTTCAACGACATCGTCGATCGCGATCTCGACGCCCGGGTCGCCCGCACCCGCGCGCGGCCCATCCCGGCCGGGCTGGTGTCGGTGAAGCTGGCCGCGATCTGGCTGGCCGCGTTGAGCCTGATCGGGCTGGTCGTGCTGGTCCAGTTGCGCCCGCTCGCCGCGATCGTGGCGGTGGCCAGCCTGGCCCCCGTCGCCGCCTATCCCTTCATGAAGCGGATCACCTGGTGGCCGCAGGCGTGGCTGGGCATGGTGTTCAGCTGGGCGGCGCTGGTCGGCTGGGCCGAGGTGACGGGCGACCTCTCCGCCCCGCTCTGGCTGCTCTATGCCGGATCGATCGCCTGGGTGATCGGCTATGACACGATCTACGCGCTTCAGGACCGCGAGGATGACGCGATGATCGGCGTGCGCTCCTCCGCGCTGCGCATGGGCGCCTATGTGAAGCCGGGCGTCGGCGCATTCTACGTCGTGGCGCTACTGTGCTGGGCGGGGGCGATCTGGCTGGTGCGACCGGACATTCTGGCGATCGCGGCACTGATCCCGGTGGCGCTCCATCTCGCATGGCAGGTGGTGACGCTGCATCCCGATGAAGGCGCGGGCGCGCTGCGCCGGTTCCGGTCCAATCGGTTCGCCGGGTTGCTGATGGCGCTCGCCTGCGCGGTGGTGGGCAGCTCGCTATAGCCCTCGCCGTCCGCGCAACAGGTTGGATCCCGACGCTTTGCCGGTTGTCGCCTCGGCCAAACTCCGTCACATCGTCAGGCCGATGACCGCCGCCACGCCCGCCTCCCGCTCGCTCGCCGAAAGCCATCGTTCGATCGCGATTCCCGAGGGCGCGTCCTTCCTGCGGCGGCTGCTCGCCTTTGCCGGGCCCGGCTATCTGGTCGCGGTCGGCTATATGGACCCGGGCAACTGGGCGACCGACATCGCGGGCGGATCGGCCTATGGCTATGCGCTGCTGTCGGTCATCCTGATGTCCAACCTGATGGCGATGGTCCTGCAGGCCCTGTCGGCGCGGCTGGGCATCGCCGCCGGGCTCGACCTGGCGCAGGCGTGCCGCGCGGCCTATTCCCGGCCGGTCTCGCGCCTCCTGTGGCTGCTGTGCGAGATCGCGATCATCGCCTGCGACCTGGCCGAAGTGCTCGGCACCGCCATCGCGCTGCAATTGCTGTTCGGCCTGCCGCTCCTCTGGGGCGTCCTCATCACCGGCTTCGACGTCTTCCTGATCCTCGCGCTTCAGCGCTACGGCTTTCGCAAGATCGAGGCGTTCATCATCGCGCTGCTGCTCATCATCGGCGCCTGTTTCGTCTATGAGCTGTTCGCCTCCCGCCCTGATCCGGCCGCGGTGCTGGCGGGTTTCGTGCCGTCCATGCGGATCCTCACCGATCCGGCGATGCTGTATATCGCAATCGGCATCCTGGGCGCGACGGTGATGCCGCATAACCTCTATCTCCACTCCTCGGTGGTGCAGACCCGCGCCTTCGGCCTGTCGGCCGAGGGCAAGCGCGACGCGATCCGCATGGCGACGATCGACAGCACGGTGGCGCTGTTCTTCGCCTTCTTCATCAACGCCGCGATCCTGATCGTCGCGGCCGCCACCTTCCATGTCGCGGGCAGGACCGATGTCGCCGAGATCGACCAGGCCTATCGCCTGCTCGCCCCGATGCTCGGCGTGGGCGGGGCCAGCATGGTGTTCGGCATCGCGCTGCTCGCATCGGGCCAGAATTCGACCGTGACGGGCACCCTGGCCGGGCAGATCGTGATGGAGGGATTTCTCGACCTGCGACTCGCGCCCTGGCTGCGGCGACTCGTCACGCGGAGCCTGGCGATCATTCCCGCCGTGCTGGTCGTCGGCGCGAGCGGACAGGCGGGCGCGACCAAATTGCTGGTGCTGAGCCAGGTGATCCTCAGCCTGCAACTGCCCTTTGCCGTGGTCCCGCTGGTCCGCTTCACCGCGAACAAGGGCATGATGGGCCCCTTTGCCAGCCCGCTATGGCTCCGCATCGTCGCCTGGGGGATCGCGGCGGCGATCATCGTCCTGAACCTGACGCTGTTATGGGGCATCGTCACGAGCTGATGGGTCCGGCCGGCGCGCAAGCAATGCCGCGTGACTTCGGAAGGGAGGCAGTTAAGCTGGCGAGGACCGGATACAGGGATCGCCGAATCAATGACGACCACCATCACCACCCTGCATGTCGACGACACCGGGCCGCTCGCCGACGCGATCGTCGACACGCTGGTCCATCGCATCGGCAAGGACGCCGCCAATGCCCGGCCGCACGACTGGCTGGCCGCGACCATCCTGACCGTCCGCAACGACATCATCGAACGCTGGATGGCCTCCACCCGCGCGGCGCACGCGGCGGGAGCCAAGCGGGTCTATTATCTCAGCCTGGAGTTCCTGATCGGGCGGCTGCTGCGCGACGCGCTGTCCAATCTGGGCGTGATGAACCAGGTCGCCGCCGCGCTGCAGACGCTGGGCGTCGACCTGGCCGATCTGGAGGAGATCGAACCCGATGCCGCGCTCGGCAATGGCGGCCTGGGGCGGTTGGCGGCGTGCTTCATGGAGAGCCTCGCCAGCCTGGACCTACCCGCTTACGGCTATGGCATCCGCTATGTGAACGGCATGTTCCGCCAGCGGATCGATGACGGCTGGCAGGTCGAGCTGCCCGAAACCTGGCTGAGCCACGGCAACCCCTGGGAGTTCGAGCGGCGCGAGAGCGCCTATTTCGTCGGCTTTGGCGGCGAGGTGCATGGCAGCGATACGGGCGAGGTCCGTTGGGAACCCGCCGAGGCGGTCGAGGCGGTCGCGGTCGACACCCCCGTCGTCGGCTGGCGCGGCAAGCGGGTCAACACACTGCGCCTGTGGACCGCGCAGGCGATCGACCCGATCCGGCTCGATCGGTTCAACGCGGGCGACTATACCGGCGCGCTCGCCGGGGCGCTGGCGGCGGAAACGCTGGTCCGCATCCTCTATCCGTCGGACAGTTCGCCCGCCGGGCAGGAATTGCGGCTGCGGCAGGAATATTTCTTCTCCTCCGCCTCGATCCAGGACATCGTCCGGCGGCACGTCCAGTATTTCCACGACATCCGCACCCTGCCCGACAAGGCGGCGATCCAGTTGAACGACACCCACCCGGCGGTGTCGGTCGCGGAACTGATGCGCCTCCTGGTCGATCATTACGACCTGGGCTTTGACGAGGCGTGGGACATCACCCGCCGGACCTTCGGCTATACCAACCACACGCTGCTGCCCGAGGCGCTGGAAAGCTGGCCGCTGCACCTGTTCGAGCGGTTGCTGCCGCGTCACATGCAACTGATCTATGCGATCAACGCCAAGCTGCTGCGCGAGGCGCGGGCGATGGAAGGCGTGGACGACCGCGCGATCGCCGCGATCAGCCTGGTCGACGAGAGCGGCGAGCGGCGGGTGCGCATGGCCAATCTGGCCTTTGCGGGCAGCCACAGCGTCAACGGCGTCGCGGCGCTGCACACCGAATTGATGAAGCAGACCGTCTTCGCGGACCTGCATCACCTCTATCCGACACGGATCAACAACAAGACCAACGGCATCACCCCGCGCCGCTGGTTGCAGCAATGCAATCCCCAGCTGACCGCGCTGATCCGCGAGGCCATCGGCCCATCCTTCCTGGACGATGCGGAACAATTGGGTGCGCTCGCCGGCCTGGCGCAGGATGCGGCCTTTCGGGAACGCTTCGTCGGCGTCAAACGTTCGAACAAGGTGGGTCTGGCGAATTACTTGAGGGATTATACGGGGTTACGGATAGACCCGGACGCGCTGTTCGACGTCCAGATCAAGCGCATCCACGAGTATAAGCGCCAGTTGCTCAACGTCATCGAGACGGTGGCGCTTTACGACCAGATCCGCAGCCACCCCGAGCGCGACTGGACCCCGCGTGTCAAGCTGTTCGCGGGCAAGGCGGCATCGAGCTATTACAATGCCAAGCTGATCATCAAACTGGCGAACGACGTCGCGCGCCGCGTCAATTCGGACCCCAGCATCGGCCACCTGCTGAAGGTCGGGTTCATCCCCAATTACAATGTCAGCCTGGCCGAAAAGATCATCCCTGCCGCCGACCTGTCCGAACAGATCTCGACCGCGGGGATGGAGGCATCGGGCACCGGCAACATGAAGTTCGCGCTGAACGGCGCGCTGACCATCGGCACGCTCGACGGCGCCAATGTCGAGATCAAGGAACGGGTCGGCGACGACCACATCATCATCTTCGGCCTGACCGCCGACGAGGTCGCGGCCAAGCGCCGCAACGGCTATGATCCGCGCAAGGTGATCGAGGGCAGCCCCGAACTGCGCCAGGCGGTGTCGGCCATCGCCTCGGGCGTGTTCTCGCCCGACGATCCCGGCCGCTATGCCGGGCTGATGGGCGGCCTGTATGACGGCGACTGGTTCATGGTCGCGGCCGATTTCGATGCCTATACCGCTGCGCAGCGTCAGGTCGATGCCCGCTGGCAGGATCGCGCGGGCTGGGCCGTCTCCGCCATCCACAATGTCGCGAACGTCGGCTGGTTTTCCTCCGATCGCACCATCCGGCAATATGCCGAGGACATCTGGAACGTGATGTGAAGCCACCCCGCGCCGCGCTGGACACCCTGATCGAGGGGCGCAATGCCGATCCCTTCGCATGGCTGGGGCCGCATCAGGGGCCGGGCGGCACGTTCCTCCGTGCGATCGTGCCGGGGGCGGAAACGGTCGCCGTCTTCGACCTCGCCGACGCGCCGCTCGGCGAACTGGAGCGGGTCGATGGCCGCGGCCTGTTCGAGGGGACGATCGCGGGCGCGCCACAGCCCGTGAAATACCGGGCGCAGGGTCATGGCGCGGAATGGTGGACCACCGATCCCTACAGCTTCGGCCCCGTGCTCGGCCCCATCGACGATTTCCTGATGGGCGAAGGCAATCATTTCCGCCTGTACGATCGGATGGGCGCGCACCTGATCGAGCATCAGGGGGTGGCGGGCGTCCATTTCGCGGTCTGGGCTCCCAATGCCGAGCGGGTCGCGCTGGTCGGCGACTTCAACGACTGGAACCCCGCGCGCCACGTCATGCGCCGCCGCCTGGACGTGGGCGTGTGGGAGATCTTCATTCCCCATATCGGCGAGGGCCGCGCCTATAAGTTCGCGATCACCGGCCCGCATGGCGTGGAACAGCCGATGAAGGCCGACCCCTTCGCCTTCGCCGCCGAGCTTCGCCCCAAGACCGCCTCGATCACCACCGCCCCGCCCGCCCATCAATGGCAGGACGGGCCCCATCGCGCGCATTGGGCAAGCGTCGATCCGCGCCGCGTGCCGATCAGCATCTACGAGGTGCATGCCGGATCATGGGATCGCGACGACAATGGCTGGTATCTGAGCTGGGACGCGCTGGCCGAACGGCTGATCCCCTATGTCGTCGATATGGGGTTCACCCATATCGAATTCCTGCCCATCTCCGAACATCCCTATGATCCCAGCTGGGGCTATCAGACCACCGGGCTCTATGCGCCCTCGGCGCGGTTCGGCGATGGGGAGGGGTTCGCGCGCTTCGTGGACGGCGCGCATCGGGCCGGGATCGGCGTGATCCTCGACTGGGTGCCCGCGCATTTCCCCACCGATGCGCACGGCCTGTCGCGGTTCGACGGCACCGCGCTCTATGAACATGAAGACCCGCGCCAAGGTTACCATCCCGACTGGAACACCGCCATCTATAATTTCGGGCGACGCGAGGTGGCGAGCTTCCTCGTGAACAACGCGCTGTTCTGGCCCGAGCGCTATCATGTCGACGGGCTGCGCGTCGATGCCGTCGCCTCGATGCTGTATCGCGATTACAGCCGCAAGGGCGGCGAATGGGTGCCCAACGAACAGGGGGGGCGCGAGAACTGGGAAGCGGTCGCGTTTCTCCGCCAGGTCAACCGGCAGGTCTATGGCCAGCATACCGGCGTCTTCACGATCGCCGAGGAATCGACCGCCTGGCCCGGTGTCTCCGTACCCGCGCATGACGGCGGGCTGGGCTTCGGGTTCAAGTGGAACATGGGCTTCATGCACGACACGCTGCGGTACATGGCGCGGGAGCCGGTGCATCGGCGGCATCATCATGGCGAGATCCTGTTCGGACTCCATTACGCCTTTGACGAGAATTTCGTTCTGCCGCTCAGCCATGACGAGGTCGTCCATGGCAAGGGTAGCCTGCTGTCCAAGATGGCCGGCGACGACTGGCAGAAATTCGCGAATCTGCGTGCCTATTACGCGTTCATGTGGGGCTATCCGGGCAAGAAGCTGCTCTTCATGGGCCAGGAATTCGCCCAGCGCGAGGAATGGTCGGACTCCCGCCCGCTCGACTGGCATCTGCGGTGCAGCCATGCGCATGAGGGGGTCCGCGCGCTGGTCCGCGACCTCAACCATCTCTATCGCGACACGCCCGCGCTCCATGCCCGCGATTGCGAGGGCGAAGGGTTTGAATGGCTGGTCGCCGACGATGCCAGCCATTCGGTCTTCGCCTGGCTGCGCAAGGCGCCGGGCGAGAAGCCGGTCGCGGTCATCGCCAACATGACGCCGGTCGCACGCGCGCCGTATCGCCTGCCGCTGCCCCATGACGGCCGCTGGACCGAGATACTGAACTCCGACGCGACCCCCTATTGGGGTTCCGGCCTGGGAAATATGGGCGGGGTGGATGCGCTGGACGGCGTGGCCTGGGTGACATTGCCACCGCTCGCCACGATCATGCTGCGCTTCGACGGCTGAATCACAATCATCGTCCGCGCGGAATACCGGCGCGCGCTTCAAACGTTGCGATACCGATACACGGACAGGAGACGGAGAATGGACCTGAGGCGTGGACAACCGCTGGCGCGCGACGCCATGGCCTATGTGCTGGCGGGTGGTCGCGGCAGCCGTCTGATGGAACTGACCGACACCCGGGCCAAGCCCGCCGTGTATTTCGGCGGCAAGGCGCGGATCATCGACTTCGCGCTGTCCAACGCGATCAATTCCGGCATCCGCCGCATCGGCGTGGCGACCCAGTACAAGGCGCATTCGCTGATTCGCCATCTCCAACGCGGCTGGAACTTCCTGCGCGACGAACGCAACGAGAGCTTCGACATCCTCCCCGCCAGCCAGCGGATCAGCGAATTCCAATGGTATGAGGGCACCGCCGACGCGGTTTTTCAAAATATCGACATCATCGACAGCTATGCGCCCGAATTCATGGTCATCCTGGCGGGCGACCATGTCTACAAGATGGACTATGAGCTGATGCTCCAGCAGCATGTCGATAGCGGGGCCGATGTCACCGTCGCCTGTCTGGAAGTGGCGCGGGCCGAGGCCAGCGCGTTCGGCGTGATGCATGTCGACGAAAGCGACCGCATCGTCGATTTCGTCGAAAAGCCCGCCAATCCCCCTGCCCTGCCCGGCCATCCCGACGTGTCGCTGGCCTCGCTGGGCATCTATGTCTTCCGCACCGCCTTCCTGTTCGACCAGTTGCGCCGCGACGCCGGGACGCCGGGGTCGAGCCGCGATTTCGGCAAGGACATCATCCCGCATCTGGTCGAGCATGGCAAAGCGCAGGCGCATCGCTTCTCCGCCTCCTGCGTGCGGTCCAGCGACGAGCCCGGCGCCTATTGGCGCGATGTCGGCACGGTCGACGCCTATTGGGAGGCCAGCCTGGACCTGACCGATGTGGTGCCGCAGCTCGACCTGTACGATCGCAGCTGGCCGCTCTGGACCTATGCCGAGATCACCCCGCCCGCCAAGTTCGTCCATGATGTCGAGGGGCGGCGCGGATCGGCGGTGGCGAGCCTGGTCGCGGGCGACTGCATCGTGTCGGGATCCTCGATCCACCGTTCGCTTCTGTCGACCGGGGTCCGCACGCACAGCTTCGCGGCGCTGGACGAGGCCGTGGTCCTGCCCTTCTGCCAGATCGGGCGGCGCGCGCGGTTGCGGCGGGTGATCCTGGATCGCGGCGTCAGGATACCCGACGGGCTGGTGGTCGGCGAAGATCCGGTGCTCGACGGGCATCGTTTCCGGCGGACCGACAAGGGTATCTGCCTCATCACCCAGCCGATGATCGACCGTCTGGCCAACTGAAAGTCCCCATGACCCTTTCCGTCCTGTCGGTCGCCTCGGAGGCGTTCCCGCTCATCAAGACCGGCGGCCTGGCCGATGTCGTGGGGGCGCTGCCCGCGGCGCTCGCCCCGCACGACATCGCCGTCACGACGCTGATCCCCGGCTTTCCCAAGGTGATGCGCGCGATCGGCGACGCGCCGCGCGTTCATCACTGGCCGCATATCATCGGCACCGATGCGTGGCTGCGCGCGGCGAGGATCGGCGAACACCGGCTGCTGGTCCTGGATGCGCCGCACCTCTATGCGCGCGAGGGGCTGCCCTATGTCGATAGCGACGGCCATGACTGGCACGACAACTGGCGGCGTTTCGCGGTGCTGGCGCGGGCGGGGGCCGACCTGACCTCCGGCGCGGTGCCGGGGTTCGATTTCGACCTGCTCCATGCGCATGACTGGCAGGCGGCGCTGGCCCCCGCCTTCCTGCATTACGCCCCCGGCCCCGGTCCGGTCGCCAGGAGCATCGTCACGATCCACAATATCGCCTTTCAGGGATCGTTCGCGGCGCATCACTTCGCCGATCTCGGCCTGCCGCCGCGCGCCTGGTCGATCGACGGCGTCGAATATTATGGGCAGATCGGCTATCTGAAGGCGGGCCTGCGCACCGCCGACGCGATCACCACGGTCAGCCCGACCTATGCCGAGGAAATCCACCGGCCACAATATGGCATGGGCCTGGAGGGCCTGATCGCCCAGCGCGCCGCCTGTGTCAGCGGCATCGTCAACGGCATCGACCCCGCCATCTGGAATCCCGGGGCCGACACCGCCCTGGCCGCGCCCTTCACCGTCGACACGCTGGACGATCGCATCGCCAACAAGCGCGCGGTCGAGGCGCTTTTCGGACTGGAGCAGGATGATCGCCCGATCTTCACCGTCATCAGCCGCCTGACCTGGCAAAAGGGCATGGACGTGCTGGTCGAGGTGATCGACGATCTTGTCGCGATGGGCGGCCGGCTGGTGGTGCTGGGCAGCGGCGATCCGGCGCTGGAGATCGCCTTCGCCGCCGCCGCCCTTCGTCATCCCGGCCGGGTCGCGGCACGGATCGGCTATGACGAGCCGGTCTCGCATCTGCTTCAGGGCGGGTGTGACGCGATCCTGATCCCTTCGCGCTTCGAACCGTGCGGGCTGACCCAGCTATATGGTCTCGCTTATGGCTGCGTCCCCGTCGTCGCGCGGACCGGCGGGCTGGCCGATACGATCATCGACGCCAATGAAGCGGCGCTGACCACCGGGGTCGCGACCGGGCTGCAATTCGACGATGTGACGCCCGACACGATCGTCGCGGCGCTGCGCCGCGCGATGCGGCTGCACGCCGGACAAGATCGATGGCGTATCATCCAGGTCAATGGCATGAACGCCGATTACAGCTGGCGCCAGAGCGGCCGCCACTATGCCGAACTCTATCGTTCCGTCCTGGGGTATTCATGATCAAGACCGTCGCCACACAGCCCTATCTCGATCAGAAGCCCGGTACGTCGGGCCTGCGCAAGAAGGTCCGAGTCTTTCAGCAGCCGCATTATGCCGAGAATTTCGTCCAGTCGGTATTCGACGCGCTGGGCGATGAGAAGACCGGCCAGACGCTGGTCATCGGTGGCGACGGCCGCTTCCTGAACCGCGAGGTGATCCAGGTCGCGATCCGCATGGCGGCGGCGAACGGCTTCGCCCGCGTCGTGGTCGGCCAGGGCGGCATCCTGTCCACCCCGGCGGCGAGCAACGTGATCCGCCGGCGCAGGGCGCTGGGCGGCCTCGTCCTGTCGGCCAGCCACAATCCCGGCGGCCCGGACGAGGATTTCGGCATCAAGTACAATATCGCCAATGGCGGCCCGGCGCCCGAAAAGGTGACCGACGCGATCCACGCCAATACCAGGACGATCCGCCGCTGGCTGATGGTCGAGGCGGCGGACATCGACCTCGACACGCTGGGCGAGGTGACGGTGGGCGACATGACCGTCGAGGCGATCGACCCGGTCGCCGACTATGCCGCACTGATGGAGCGATTGTTCGACTTCACCGCGATCCGAAAGGCGGTCGCGGGCGGCCTCACCATGGCGTTCGACGCAATGAGCGCGGTGACGGGGCCTTACGCGATCGAGATCCTGGAAAAGCGGCTGGGCTTTGCGAGCGGCACCGTGAAGAACGGCACCCCGCTCCCCGATTTCGGCGGGCATCATCCCGACCCCAATCTGGTCCATGCGAAAGAGCTGTACGACCGGATGATGGCTCCCGACGCGCCCGATTTCGGCGCGGCCTCGGACGGCGATGGCGACCGCAACCTCATCATCGGGCGCGGGCGTTTCGTCACGCCGTCGGACAGCCTCGCCATGCTGGCGGCGAACGCGCATCTCGCGCCCGCTTATGCCGGTGGGCTGAAGGGCATCGCCCGGTCCATGCCGACCAGCGCCGCCGCCGACCGCGTGGCCGAAAGGCTGGGCATCCCGGTCTATGAGACGCCGACCGGCTGGAAGTTCTTCGGCAATCTGCTCGACGCCGGCATGGCGACCATCTGTGGCGAGGAGAGCGCCGGCACCGGCTCGGACCATGTGCGCGAAAAGGACGGGCTGTGGGCGGTGCTGCTCTGGTTGAACATCCTTGCGGTGTCGGGCAAGTCGGTCGACCAGATCGCGCGCGACCATTGGGCGACCCATGGCCGCAATTATTATGCCCGCCACGATTATGAGGGCGTCGACAGTGCGCGCGCCGATACGCTGATGGCCGAGTTGCGCGGCAGACTGGCGACCCTGCCGGGACAGACATTCGCCGGGCTGACGATCGAGGCGGCGGACGATTTCGCCTATACCGATCCCACCGACCAGTCAGTCAGTCGCAACCAGGGCATCCGGGTGCTGTTCGAGGGGGGCAACCGCGTGGTGTTCCGGCTGTCGGGCACGGGCACCAGCGGCGCGACGCTCCGCGTCTATCTGGAGCGTTACGCGGCCGACGAACTGGACCGCGAAACGCCCGAGATGCTCGCCGACCTCGTCGCGGCGGCGGACGAAATCGCCGGGATCGCCCGGCATACCGGCCGCACCCGGCCCGATGTCGTGACCTGATCGACCGTAGCGCCCGGCCCGGCTTTCGTCCGGGTGATCCTGGTGGAATAGAATAGCCCTGCCATGACGAATCGTCCCGCCCCGCCACTCGGTGCCACCCCCGCCCCCAAGGGCACGCGCTTCGCCGTCCGATCGAGCGCCGAGAGGGTCGAACTCTGCCTGTTCGAAGGGGGGAGCGAACGGCGGGTCGCGATGCGCCGCGACGGCGATGTCTGGAGCGCCACCGTGCCGGGTATCCGGCTGGGCCAGCTTTATGGCTATCGCGCCCATGGTGCCTATGCCCCGGCGCGGAATCTGTGGTTCGATCCGGCGAAACTGCTGGTCGATCCTTATGCGATCGAGATCGATCGCCGTTTCGTCCAGTCGCCGCGCCTCGCCCGATTTGGCGACGACACCGCCGACATCGTGCCCCGCGCCCGCGTCGTCGCGCCGCTGTCCGCCCTCCCCGCCCGGCCGCTCTTCAGGCCCGGCCGGCTGATCTACGAGTGCAATGTCCGCGCGCTGACCATGCGCCACCCCGCCATTCCGGCGGCGCAGCGCGGGACGCTGGCCGCGCTCGCCCATCCGGCGATCCTGGATCATCTGCGCAAGCTGGGCGTCGGCGCGGTCGAGCTGATGCCGATCACCGCCGCGATCGACGAGCGCCATTTGCCGCCCTTGGGGCTGCGCAATGCCTGGGGCTATAATCCGGTCGTGCCGATGGCGCTCTGCCCCGATCGGGTGCCGGGCGGCGTCGCCGAGTTGATCGCCACCGTCGCCGCGCTGCGCAAGGGCGGGATCGGCGTCATCCTCGACCTCGTCTTCAACCATATGGGCGAAAGCGATGGGCAGGGCGGAACTCTGTCCTTTCGCGGGCTCGCCCCGGACATCTACGCCCGGACGGCGGACGGCACGCTCATCAACGATGCGGGGACCGGCAACACGCTCGATGCCAGCCGCGGGGTCGTGCGCACCATGATCCTCGACACGTTGCGCCATTTCGCGCGCGCGGGGGTGGACGGCTTTCGCTTCGACCTCGCCCCGGTGCTGGCGCGCGGGCCGGGCTTCGATCCGAAGGCTCCCATCTTCGCCGAGATCGCCGCCGATCCGATCCTGTCGGGCCGCGTGATGATCGCCGAGCCCTGGGACGTCGGCCCCGGCGGCTATCAGCTCGGGCAATTCCCAGAGCATTGGCTGGAATGGAACGACCGCTATCGCGATCAGGTGCGCCGCTTCTGGCGCGGCGACGGGCGCACCGGCGACCTTGCGACACGGGTGGCCGGATCGGCGGATATTTTCACTGGCTCCGCCAGCCGATCGGTCAACTTCGTCGCCGCACATGACGGCTTCACCCTGGCCGACCTGACCCGCTATGCCGAACGGCACAACCATGCCAATGGCGAGGAGAATCGCGACGGGCATGCCGATGAAGTGGCGTGGAATCACGGCGTCGAGGGGCCGACCGACGATCCCGCCATCCGTGCCGCCCGCACCGCCTCGGTCCGCGCGCTGCTCGCCACCCTGTTCCTGTCGCGCGGCACGCCGATGCTGACCGCCGGCGACGAATTCGGCCGCAGCCAGCAGGGCAATAACAACGGTTATGCGCAGGACAATGCGACGACCTGGCTCGATTGGGAGGGGCGCGATCGGGCATTGGAGGATTTCGTCGCCGCGCTCAGCCGGTTTCGACAGCGCACGGCGATCGACTGGACCGCTTGGCTGGCAGACGCCGAGTGGCGCTCGCTATCGGGTGGCGCGATGCAGGAGGGGGAATGGGATGCGGGCGACGGCGTCGCGCTTCACCTCGCGCTGGGCGACGAGACGCTGATCCTTCGCTTCGACCGTCGCCACGGCGTCTCCGCCATTCGCGGGGCGGCGATCGACAGCCGGAGCGGCGTCGGGCCGGGTTGAACCGATCCGGCGGGCGGCCTGTCGATCCTCGCAAGGCCATCGACGACGCCCGCAGCGGTTGGGCTTGGCCCATCGCCATCGATCCGCCTATCGTGCCGCCATGACCCATGCCGTTCTTTCCGTACCCCGCAGCGCGCTGTTCCTCCCCGCCTCCAATGCCCGGGCGCTCGCCAAGGCACGGACGCTCGCCAGCGACGCGGTGATCCTGGACCTGGAGGATGCCGTCGCGCCCGAGGCGAAGGAGGCAGCGCGCGCCGCTGCGGTCGAGGCGGTGCGCGAGGGCGGCTTCGGCGCGCGCCTGCTGGTCGTGCGGACCAACGGCCTCGACATGCCCTGGGCCGCCGATGATCTGGCTGCCCTGTCCGGCGCGCCGCCGCATGCGGTGCTGATCCCCAAGGTCGACGATGTCGCGACGCTGGAGCGCGCCCGTGCCGCGCTCGGCCCCGGCATACCGCTCTGGGCAATGGTCGAGACGTGTCGCGGCGTCCTGTCGCTTGGCGCGATGGCGGAGGCGGCGGCACGGGTCGGGCTGGCCGCGCTGGTGGCGGGGACGAATGATCTGGCCAAGGAGATGCGGCTCCCCTCCCCTGCTGCGGCGGAGGCGCTCCGGCCGCTGCGTGTCCAGATGGTGGTCGCGGCCCGCGCCGCCGGCCTGGTCGTGCTGGACGGCGTGTGCAACGCGCTCGACGCGCCCAAACGGCTGGCCGAGGATTGCGCGGATGGGCGACGCATGGGCTTTGATGGCAAGACGCTGATCCATCCCAGCCAGATCGCCGAGGCCAACCGCGCCTTCGGACCAAGCGAAAGTGAACTGGCCTGGGCCCGCCGCGTGATCGCCGCCTTCGCCGATCCCGAACAGGCGAGACTGGGGGCGATCCGGCTGGACGGCCAGATGGTCGAGCGACTGCATCTGGAACAGGCCGAGCATCTGCTGAAGCGCGCGGAGCGTTGATCGTCAGGAAAAGACAAGAAAAAAGCCAGCGCCGTAGCGCTGGCCTTATCTGGTGCAGATATGACTACTTGTTAGCCGCCAGTACCGCAATCTCTGAGGCCGTCTTTATTTCGCATCTCAAGTTGCCAGTCAAGTCCCAAATATAGTCTCTCGGGATGCTCATTCCGTTTTGGCTTCCGCCCTTTCCTCCTTAGACAAGACGGGCCATCATCAGGGCAAGGACGATGAACGGGGGAATCATGGACTGGCGGCTGGGAGTCGATCTTGGCGCGAATTCGCTGGGATGGGCGGCATTGACACTGGACCGAGGCGGGAATCCCGTCAGCGTCCTCGCCATCGGCTCGCGCATCTTCAGCGACGGGCGCGATCCCAAGTCCGGTGCTTCACTGGCGGTCGATCGGCGCGCGGCCCGCGCGATGCGACGGCGGCGCGACCGGTTCAAGCAACGTCAGGCCGCGCTCATCAAATATCTGATCCGCGACGGCCTGTTTCCCGCCGACCAGTCCGAGCGCCAGCGCCTCGCGATCGAAGACCCCTACCGCCTGCGCGCACGGGCGCTCGACGAGGCGCTGAGTTTGCCCGAACTGGGGCGCGTCTTTTTCCACCTCAACCAGCGACGCGGCTTCCAATCCAATCGCAAGACCGATCGCGGCCAGGATGAAGAGGCGGGCAAGATCGCGATCGGCGTCGATCGCCTGGTCGAGAAGATGCGAGAGAAGGATGCCCGCACGCTGGGCGAATTCCTGCATCTGCGGCGGCAGGAGGCGGAGGACGCCAACCATATGCCCTCTGTCCGTACCCGGCTGCGCCCCGAAACGGGCGAGAACGCCAAGGGCGACGGCTATGACTTCTACCCCGCCCGCAAGCTGATCGCCGACGAGTTCGAGCAGATCTGGGCCGCCCAGTCGGACCATCATCCCGATGTGCTGACGCCCGATGTCTATCGCCGGCTGCACGAGATCATCTTTCACCAGCGTCCGCTCAAGGCCCCGCCGGTCGGCCAATGCACGCTGGTGCCCGGCGAGACGCGCCTGCCCAAGGCGCATCCGCTGTTCCAGAAACGCCGCCTGCTGGAGGAGATCAACGCACTGACCATCGTCCGCGCGGGCGAAGTCGCGCAGCGGCTGACACCCGATCAGCGGGACATGCTCTTCCTGTTGCTCAAGACTCGGGCCAAGGCCACCTTCGCCGCGATGCGCAAGGCGTTGAAGCTCGACCCGGCCGATCGCTTCAACAAGGAAAGCGAGAACCGCACCGAGTTGAAGGGCGACGAGATTGCCGCCGAAATGGGCAAGAAGACCCGCTTCGGCACCCGCTGGCCGCATCTGTCGACCGACGAGCAATGGGAGGTCGTCCGGCGACTGATGGCGGTCGAGAGCGAGGTGGATGAGGCCGCCTATCGCGACTGGCTCACCGCGACCTATGACCTGTCGCCCGAACAGGCCCTGGCGGTGCTGGGCGCGCATCCGCCGCAGGGCCATGGGCGCTTCGGCCCGACCGCGACGACGACCTTGATCGACTCACTACTCCACGACCGGACCGAGGATGGCCGCGTGGTCGTCTATAGCGAGGCGGTGCAGCGGGCGGGCTTCCAGCATCACAGCGATTTCCGCGACCGCCGCGACAATGAAGACGCCGCCGAACTCCCCTATTACGGCGTTGCACTCGAACGCCACATCATGCCCGGCACTGCCGAGCCGACCGACCCGGAGGAGATGCGCGTCGGCCGCCTGACCAATCCGACGGTGCATATCGGGCTGAACCAGTTGCGCCATGTGGTGAACCGGCTGATCCGCGCCTATGGCCCGCCCAAGGAGATCGCGATCGAACTCGCGCGCGAACTGAAGCTGAGCGAGGACGAGAAGAAGAAGCGCAATCGCGAGAACACCGACAATCGCCGCGCCGCCGAAGAGCGCTCGACCAAATTGGGCGAGATCGGCCAGCGCGACAGCGGCGCGAACCGCGCGCGGCTCAAGCTGTGGGAAGAATTGAACCCCGGCAATGTGCTGGACCGCCGTTGCATCTACAGCGGCAAGCAGATTTCGATCGACATGCTCTTCTCTGACAAGGTGGAGGTCGACCATATCCTCCCCTTTGCGGAAACGCTGGACGATTCGAACGGCAACAAGCTGCTCTGCCTGCGCGAAGCCAATCGCGAGAAGCGCCGCCGCTCCCCCTACGAGGCGTGGGGCCACACCGATCGCTGGCCCGCCACCGCCGAACGCGCGTCGCGCCTGCCCAAGGCCAAACGCTGGCGGTTCGAGCCGGATGCGATGCAGCGCTTCACCCAGGAGGGCGGGTTCCTCGCGCGGCATCTGGTCGATACCCAATATCTCGGGCGGCTGGCGCGCGAATATCTATCCTGGCTCTATCCGGGACGCGGTGAGGGATCGAACCCGGTCTGGGTGTCGCCCGGCCGGTTGACCGAGATGGTCCGGCGCAAGCTGGGGCTCAACGACCTGCTGCCCGATCACAATTTCGGCGGCGGGGCGGACCAGCCCAAGAACCGGCTCGACCATCGCCACCATGCGATCGATGCGGTGGTGATCGCGATCGTCGATCGGGGGATGCTCAACGCCATCGCCCGTGCCTCGGGCGAGTCGGGCAGCGAGGGCCGGGAGCGCATCCTGGTCCCCGCCCCCTGGGACGGCTTTCGCGACGATGTGCGCAGCACGGTCAACCGGATCATCGTGTCGCATCGCCCCGATCATGGCACCGTGTCCAAGGCCGGGCTGAAACCCGGTCGCGACCAGACCGCCGGGCGGCTGCACAACGACACCGCCTATGGCCTGACCGGCGAAACCGATGCCAAAGGCAACAGCATCGTGGTGCGCCGGGTACCCTTGTCGTCGCTGAAGAAACCCGCCGATATAGCCCGCGTGCGCGATCCGCTGCTCCGCGAGGCGCTGATGCAGTTCAGCCAAGGGCTGGACGGCAAGGCGTTCGAGGCACGCATGACCCGCTTCCCAGAGCTGGGGCCCCTCCTCTATCGCGGGATCCGGCGGGTCCGCGTGACCGAACCACTGACCGTCATCCCCATCCGCGACCAGGCGGGCCGCGCCTATAAGGGCTATAAGGGCGGGAGCAATTATCGCTACGATGTCTGGGAAATGCCCGATGGGAAATGGATCCCCCAGGTCACGTCGATGTTCGATGCGCACCAGTCGGTTACGGTCGATCGCCCCCACCCCGCAGCGCGCAAGGTCCTGAGTCTCCACCAAAGTGATGTTTTGGCGATCGAACGGACACTGAACGACCGCCAGTTGATGATCGTGACCCAGTTCTGGCAAAATGGGCAGGTTCGGCTGGTTGCGCACAACGAGTCGGGCAAGCTGGATGACCGTCACAAGAACTCAGACGATCCCTACATTAATTTCTCGCCGACCTGCGGCGGCTTAAAGAAGCTTCGCGCCCGCCAGGTGCGGATCGACGAACTCGGCCGCGTCCTCGACCCCGGCTTCCCGGCGCGCAAGACCGTGCGGCCGACGAGGCCGCGCGGCGACGTCGCCTGACGGATCGGAATCGCGATGGGACTGGAGCGGATCATCGATATCGCCACGGACAACCGGCATCTGTCGACCCATCGCGGCTTCCTGATCGTTTCGGAGGATCGGGTCGAGGTCGGTCGTATCCCGCTCGACGATGTGGGCGCAGTCATCGTCCATGCGCATGGCGTCACCTGGTCGACCAACGTCATCGTCGCGCTGGCCGAACGTGGCGCGGTGATGCTGTTCTGCGGCGCCAATCACAGCCCCGCCGCGATCTGCCTCCCGATCGACGGGCATCATGCACAAAACGGCCGGATGCGGGCCCAGTGGGAAGCGGGGCGACCATTGTCCAAGCAGCTCTGGCGGGCGCTCGTGGTCGCGAAGATCCGATGGCAGGGCGCGGTGCTGTCGGCCAACGGCCATTCCGCCACCGCGTTCGAGCATCTGGCGCGCAAGGTCGGATCGGGCGACCCGGAAAATGTCGAGGCGCAGGCCGCACGGCGATACTGGCCGCTGCTGATGGGCGAGGATTTCCGTCGCGACCGGGATGCTGAGGGGATCAACGCGCTGCTTAATTATGGCTATGCCGTGCTCCGCGCCGCCTGCGCCCGGGCGGTCGTCGCCGCCGGGCTGCATCCCTCGATCGGCGTCCATCACGCGCACCGCGGCAACCCCTTCGCATTGGCCGACGACGTGATCGAGCCGTTCCGCGCACTGGTCGACGCCCTGACTCTGCGACTGCTCGCGCATGGCGTGACGATGGTAACGCCTGAGGCGAAACGAGCCTATGCCAGGTTGATCGCCGTCGACCTGATGCTGGAGGACGGCGTGACCACGGTCTGGCTGGCGGTCCAACGCGCGGCGCAAACGCTGGCGCGCAGTTTCCAGAGCGGTCGCGCCGCCGACCTGATCCTCCCCGCCCCGCCTTCCGCGCTGGACTTCGCCGCCTTGGACGGCTTGGTACGGTGAGCAAGAGCCAACCCAGGGTCGCGGCTCCGATCGACGCACCGCAACTGTCGGGATATCGGTTGATGTGGATTTTTGTGATGTTCGACCTGCCCGTCACCAGTAAGGCCGAGTCGCGCGCCGCCACCAAGTTTCGTGAATATCTGCTCGATGAAGGATTCGAGAAAAGCCAGTTCTCCGTCTATGCGCGCTTTTGTAGCGGGAAGGAACAGATGGAGGCCTATCTGCGCCGGATCGAAGCGAATCTGCCCGACAAGGGCGAGATCCACATTCTGAGCTTCACCGACCGTCAATATGAGAATATCATTCGCTTCGCCGGACAGACTCGCCGGCAAGCTCGCAAAAACCCTGATCAGCTGGCGCTCTTCTGATGCTCCATGACCATTTTGACTATGCCGGATGGAGGATTTCGTCGTTGCAGGTCAACACGATACCCCACCATCTAGCATAACCGCTCAGAGATTGCGGTCCAGCGACAACAAGCTAGTGCATGGTTGGACCTATACGCTTAGCATAACCGCTCAGAGATTGCGGTCCAGCGACAACTTAGCAAGGAAGCCAACCCGCTTCTATTCGAGCATAACCGCTCAGAGATTGCGGTCCAGCGACAACCGTTTCCTCGCACGCGCCCGGCTGGCGGCTAGCATAACCGCTCAGAGATTGCGGTCCAGCGACAACTGACCGGCCTTGTTCCTATCCCCGCTGCGCAGCATAACCGCTCAGAGATTGCGGTCCAGCGACAACAGGGCGGCTATCAGGTTGAGAATGGCCCGCAGCATAACCGCTCAGAGATTGCGGTCCAGCGACAACTTTGCGGCAATAGAGCCGCGGCTTGGCGTTAGCATAACCGCTCAGAGATTGCGGTCCAGCGACAACAGCGCGGGGGCACGGGAGGCGCTGGGGCTGAGCATAACCGCTCAGAGATTGCGGTCCAGCGACAACGTCGTATTCCTCCCGCAGCTGCCGCTGGTCAGCATAACCGCTCAGAGATTGCGGTCCAGCGACAACCATCGACACCCTGCGCGACAAGCAGGACATAGCATAACCGCTCAGAGATTGCGGTCCAGCGACAACTCGGCGGGCGATCACCACGGCGCGCAGCAGAGCATAACCGCTCAGAGATTGCGGTCCAGCGACAACAACAACAATGAAGTATCTAGGCCTCTTCCTAGCATAACCGCTCAGAGATTGCGGTCCAGCGACAACAGGGCGTGGACCGGGAGGACGTGGCGTTCCAGCATAACCGCTCAGAGATTGCGGTCCAGCGACAACCGGTCGATCGCGGACAAGCTGCCCTATGACAGCATAACCGCTCAGAGATTGCGGTCCAGCGACAACCGCATCCGGGGCGGCGCGCGCGATCGGCTGAGCATAACCGCTCAGAGATTGCGGTCCAGCGACAACCCGCGCGCGGTGTTCCTCGACGTCGATCCGAGCATAACCGCTCAGAGATTGCGGTCCAGCGACAACAGGGGCAACCGTGCGGGGGTTATCGCGTCAAGCATAACCGCTCAGAGATTGCGGTCCAGCGACAACCGGCAGTCGTGATTACCGCAGGAGGGACTGAGCATAACCGCTCAGAGATTGCGGTCCAGCGACAACCCTCTGGAGTGGTAAAGCATAGCCTGTTCGAGCATAACCGCTCAGAGATTGCGGTCCAGCGACAACACGATCCGACCCATATCAATGCGCCTAGAAAGCATAACCGCTCAGAGATTGCGGTCCAGCGACAACCGGCTCGCCATTGTGCGCGAAATGATCCGGAGCATAACCGCTCAGAGATTGCGGTCCAGCGACAACCGCTGGTGATCGCTCTTCCGCCCGAGGGGCAGCATAACCGCTCAGAGATTGCGGTCCAGCGACAACCGCGCGGGCGCAACGCGCCGCTCCTGTAGAAGCATAACCGCTCAGAGATTGCGGTCCAGCGACAACCAGCGGATCATAGGCGATGCGCGCACCGTCAGCATAACCGCTCAGAGATTGCGGTCCAGCGACAACGATCCGGCAATCGCGCCGGCGGGCCTGGCGAGCATAACCGCTCAGAGATTGCGGTCCAGCGACAACCGGTTACGAAGCGCAGCCGCATCGGAGCAGAGCATAACCGCTCAGAGATTGCGGTCCAGCGACAACCGTGGCACGGCGCAGAAGGTGATGCTGCTGAGCATAACCGCTCAGAGATTGCGGTCCAGCGACAACCTGTTCACCATCGTCGTGCTTTTTATCGGGAGCATAACCGCTCAGAGATTGCGGTCCAGCGACAACGCTGAACCGCACTTCGCGCTCACCGAGGCGAAGCATAACCGCTCAGAGATTGCGGTCCAGCGACAACTTGTCCGCTGGGGTCCAGCAACAGCACCAGAGCATAACCGCTCAGAGATTGCGGTCCAGCGACAACGATAGGCGTTCTGCATCCGAACGAAATTTGAGCATAACCGCTCAGAGATTGCGGTCCAGCGACAACCAAGCGCGGGCGTTGGAATGCGAGTGAAAGAGCATAACCGCTCAGAGATTGCGGTCCAGCGACAACTGGACCGGGTATATTATTGGTGGGCGCGTCAGCATAACCGCTCAGAGATTGCGGTCCAGCGACAACTGACGCGGCGGCGGCATATGCGCGCCTCAAAGCATAACCGCTCAGAGATTGCGGTCCAGCGACAACGAGTTCCGCGTGCTCGACACCGATCTTGCTAGCATAACCGCTCAGAGATTGCGGTCCAGCGACAACTTGTGGCCGGGCCGCCGATACGTCGTGCAGAGCATAACCGCTCAGAGATTGCGGTCCAGCGACAACATGCGCGGCGTCGTGGACAGCTCCACTTGAGCATAACCGCTCAGAGATTGCGGTCCAGCGACAACGTGAAGTGGAACTGGGCCGAGAAGCTCATGAGCATAACCGCTCAGAGATTGCGGTCCAGCGACAACGGCGGCGGCACCGTCACCTCCAGGGGCCAAAGCATAACCGCTCAGAGATTGCGGTCCAGCGACAACCTGGGCGAAGTCGTCACCAGCAACGGCCAGAGCATAACCGCTCAGAGATTGCGGTCCAGCGACAACTGGTGGCGCATAGCCGCAATGTCCCGGAAGAGCATAACCGCTCAGAGATTGCGGTCCAGCGACAACGGGACCGCCATCGTGACGACCGCAGCCGGGAGCATAACCGCTCAGAGATTGCGGTCCAGCGACAACCAGCGGGAAATCGCTGCGCGGACCGGTGTCAGCATAACCGCTCAGAGATTGCGGTCCAGCGACAACCGCTTGCACGGCAGATCGCCGAGCGCTGCCAGCATAACCGCTCAGAGATTGCGGTCCAGCGACAACAACGGCACGGGCCTTGCCGCCGAGGCGAAAAGCATAACCGCTCAGAGATTGCGGTCCAGCGACAACGAGCCCCTCATCCAGCGCTTGGTTCGGGGTAGCATAACCGCTCAGAGATTGCGGTCCAGCGACAACCTGATGTTGAGCGCGCGAAGCTCTTGGTCCAGCATAACCGCTCAGAGATTGCGGTCCAGCGACAACCCCATGCGACCGGTATGAGCCCAGCCAAGGAGCATAACCGCTCAGAGATTGCGGTCCAGCGACAACATCTGCTGCGCCGGGTCCTCCTGGATCCACAGCATAACCGCTCAGAGATTGCGGTCCAGCGACAACACTCGGCGCGGATACAAGAGCAGGCCACCAAGCATAACCGCTCAGAGATTGCGGCCCAGCGACAACTGATCGAGCATTGGGTCGTCTATGACGAAGAGCATAACCGCTCAGAGATTGCGGTCCAGCGACAACACCGGCAGCGTCTAGCCGATCAACAACCGTAGCATAACCGCTCAGAGATTGCGGTCCAGCGACAACGGACGTACACCAGTCTTGACATGCTCCCCTGAAACTCAGCCAGTTTGAGCTAGGGTCAGGACTCGTTGATCACAGCCAGAAGATGACGGTTGCAGCGAGCGCGATGGCGGAGAGGAAGACGGTCGGGCACCGATCGTAGCGGGTGGCGACGCGGCGCCAGTCCTTCAGGCGTCCG
>NZ_JAVSCQ010000017.1:0-72173 GCF_040560405.1 Facivitalis istanbulensis | reverse complement strand
CGACCCTCCCGGCTGTCCGTCAGGCCATCCTTGATCGTCTGTTACGCCCGCCGTCGCGACACTGTCCGAACTGCGGAACGGCGCTACCATCACCGCGTCCCACACTTCTGCCAAAGTAGTGCTAGGCGCCATTCCCGATGTCCCCCGCTTGCGATAAGCGCACCCCCGATGTCCGGTGAAGAGCATGTTCGCACGCCATGAACGCCATCTGATCGCGCGCTATCTATGGCCCGGCGCGGGTGGGCGGCTGGTCCTGCTGGTCGCCGGAATCGGCTGCGCCGGCGTCATGATCGGCGTCGCCGCACTGGTGCTGGTCGTGGCGGTCATGAATGGCGCGCAGACAAAGCTGGCCGAAACGGTCGCCCCGGTTGACGGGCATCTGAGCATCCGCATCCCACCGGACGCCGCCATGTCCGAGGCACAAGTTGCCGCCGCCGTAGCCCGCCTGCCCGGTGTCGCGCGGAGCGAATCGATTCGCGAGATCACCGCTGGTCTGTCGATCGATGGCCGGATCACCCCCGTCACGGTACAGGGCCGCGATCCTGGAACGCTGTCGCGATTGGTGCCGACAATGCGCGCAGCGCTCACACATTATCCCAATCCGGCGAACGCGGTGGCGATCGGCCAGAATGCCGCGCTGCAATTGGGGCTGTTTCCCGGCGATACCGTCGCGATTGGTCGGGTGGAGATCGACGCCGACCATAGCCTGTCGCTCGCCCTCACCCCGGCGCGGCTCGTCGCCTTTTATCCCGATGATGAGCAGGGCAGCGGCCAGGTGATACTGTTCGCGCCACTCGATTGGCTCCCCATCCTGCAAGACGACAAGGCGGTCACGCGCCGGATCGCGGTGGTGCTGACCACGCCCGACGCGGAAGCGGCGGTGATGGCGGCGATCCGGCGGCGGCTGGGCCCGGGCTATCCGATCACAAGCTGGCAACAGGCGAATCGCGCGCTGCTGGCAGCGCTCGTCACCGAGAAGATCGGGATGACGATCGCGGTCGGCTTGGTGACACTGGTCGCGCTGTTCAACATCCTGTCCTCGATGACCTTGCTCGCGCGGGCCAAGCGGCGCGAGATTGCGATCCTTCGGACCATGGGCGTCTCGGCCAACGGGATCATGCGGGTCTTCGCGACGGTGGGCAGCATCATCGCACTGATCGGCGCGGGCATCGGCCTTACCCTGGCGGCCGGGATACTGACGCAGCGCGCGGCGATCGTCGGAATAGTTCGCCACCTGTCGCCAGCGCGGCAAGCCGAATGGGACATATTCCTGTCCCTGCCGATCGGGATTTCGGGCACCGAGCTGGCGATGATCGGCCTGAGCGTATTGGCGGGCGCGGTACTGGCCAGCCTCTATCCCGCCTGGCGCGCGGGGCGGACCTCGCCCGCGCTGGTGCTTCGCGCCGATTGACGATGTACAAGTAAACCCCGACGGCATTGCTGCCGCCGGGGTTTTCCTGCGGACCGGCGCGCGAGACTCGCGGCCGGTCGGCCCCGTCACCCGAGTGGGGGCGCGGTGCCGGGGCGCTCAGGAACCGGGTGTTACTGGCCGAGCAGCTTGAGCACGCCCTGCTGAGACTGGTTGGCCTGGCTCAGCATCGCGGTCGACGCCTGGTTCAGGATCTGCGCCTTGGCGAGCGCGGTGGTTTCCGCCGAGAAATCGGTGTCCTCGATCCGGCTGCGCGCATCCGTCAGGTTGGTGACGTTGGAGGTCAGGTTGTTGACCGCCGACTGGAGCCGGTTCTGGGTCGCGCCGAGGCCGGCGCGCACATTGGCGACCCTGCCGATCGCGGCGTCGAACTGTTCCAGCGTCGCGGTCGTCTTGACCGAGCTGTCCGTCGGGGTCGCGGCCGACGAGTCGCCCAGCACCATGACGTTGGTCAGCGCGGTGTCGGTCGTCAGATCGCCAAAGGTCATGTTGATCGCGTCGTTGGTGTTCGCGCCCGCCTGAATCTGCACCACGCCCGCATTGCCTGCGGTGCCATTGAGCAGCTTCTGGCCGTTGAATTGCGTGTTGCGCAGGATGTTGGAAACCTGGGCAGCCAGCGCATCCTGTTCGGCGGTGATGTTCGACTTGTCGTTGCTGGAATAGATGCCGTTGGCCTTCTGCACCGCCAGTTCGCGAATCCGCTGGAGCATGTTGCTCACCTCGTCCAGCGCACCCTCGGCGGTCTGCGCCATCGAGATGCCGTCATTGGCGTTGCGGATACCCTGGTTCATGCCGCGCACCTGCGCCGACATCGAAGCGGCGATGGCGAGGCCGGCCGCATCGTCCTTGGCGGAGTTGATCCGCTTGCCGGTGGACAGGCGCTGCATCGAAACATTCAGCGCCGCGGACGCGCTGCCGTTCGCGGCGGAGGCGCGTAACGCCGAGATATTGCTGGCAATAACCGTCATGGTCGTTCTCCAAAGCCGGAGCTCTCCGCCGCCCCCAAGGCGAAGGTCGAGCTGCCAAGACGGGTAACGACCGCTTGGAACCGTGCTTTAGAGAAAAAAGTGATTGGGGCGCATTTTTTCGGGCGGAGCCCCCCGGCGCCTCATAGGGCACCGGGGGGTCCACCTTCCGCGACCGAGGGGAAAACCGCGGTCGGCATTCGCCCAGGGCGATTAGCCGAGGAGCTTCAGCACACCCTGCTGCGACTGGTTGGCCTGGCTCAGCATCGCGGTCGAGGCCTGGCTCAGGATCTGCGCCTTGGCGAGCGCGGTGGTTTCCGACGAGAAGTCGGTGTCCGAGATGCGGCTGCGCGCTTCGGTCAGGTTGGTCATGTTCGAGGTCGCGCTGTTGACCGCCGACTGGAGCCGGTTCTGCACCGCACCCAGGCCCGCGCGGATCTTCGACACGTCGCCGATCGCGGCGTCGTAATTGTCCAGCGTGTCGGACTTCAGCGACGTCGAACCCGTAGCCGGCGCGAAATCGACGACCGCGCTCAGCTTGGACCCCGTGTCGGCCGCGCCGCCGGTTCCCGCCGCGTAAGTGGCGGTCATGTCACGCAGGTTGATGCTGACCGTGTCGTTCGAGGTTGCGCCGGTCTGGATCGAGACGCTGGAAGCGGCGTTGAACAGCGCGGTGCCGTTGAACTTGGTGTTCTTGACGACCGAGCTGATCTGGTCGGCCAGCGAGGTCTGCTCGGCGGTGATGTTCGCCTTGTCGTCCGCCGAATAGGTGCCGTTCGACGACTGGACCTTCAGTTCGCGCATGCGCTGCAGCATGTTGCTGACCTCGTTCAGCGCGCCTTCGGCGGTCTGCGCCATCGAGATGCCGTCATTCGCGTTGCGGATGCCCTGCGCCATGCCCTTGATCTGCGCGGTCATCGAGTTGCTGATCGCCAGGCCGGCGGCGTCGTCCTTCGCCGAGTTGATGCGGTTGCCGGTCGACAGGCGCTGCATCGAAACGCTCAGCGCGTTGGACGCGGCGGTCGAAGCGGCGGTTGCACGAAGAGCACTGACATTGCTGGCAATAACGGTCATTTCTTGTCTCCAAATCTGCTCGGCGATCCGTCTGTGTCCCCTCTGGACCACCGTGCCGCCAAATGGAGGAACGGCCGTTCTCCGGCAGACTTTAGCCGGGTCGGTGCAAATTTTTGCCGGTCGCCTTGCCGGTTTTGCCGGCCCGGTCGCGCGCGCGGCGGCGCGTCGCGGGTACATGTACGGGCGCGCATCGCGGGCGCGACGCGCCCGGAAAAAACTTGCCGCCGGTTTTGCCGAATTAACCACGGTTTTACCAAACAGGGCGCATTGGCGAGTCACGAAAGGACTTGAGCCCAATGTCGTCGATTCATCCCTCTGCCGCGCTGATGAAGCAGAAATACGCGCTGATCTCTGCGCTGCGCGCCCAGGGTCTGGCCATTGCCGAGCCGGGTGCCGCGCCTCAGCCGGGGGACATGTTCCTCGTCGCGGAGGGCGATGCGATCGCATATCCGGCGCGCACCGTGATCGTCAGCGACGGCCCGGTCCCGGCGATCCTCCCGGCCATCGACGGCCGCCCGGCCAGCGTCACCTATCCAGCCTCCGAGGCCGGCGTGGGCAACAGCTTCGTCCGCGCGCTGGTCGCCGGGCCGCAGGTGCCGACCGCCGCCGACCCCGAGACCCTCGCGCTCTTCACCCTGGCCGAGCGGGTGGCCCAGTCCGACATCACGGTCCTCATCAACGGCCCGACCGGCACCGGCAAGGAAGTGCTGGCCCGCGCCATCCACACCCAGTCGGCGCGCGCGGCCAAGCCGTTCGTCGCGATCAACTGCGCCGCGCTGCCCGAATCGATGCTGGAGGCCCTGCTCTTCGGCCATCAGAAGGGCGCGTTCACCGGCGCGGTGCAGGCGGGCGAGGGTTTCTTCCGCGCGGCCGATGGCGGCACGTTGCTGCTCGACGAGATCGCCGAGATGCCGCTGTCGCTCCAGGCCAAGCTGCTGCGCGTCCTGCAGGAGCGCGAGGTGATCCCGCTTGGCGCCTCGATGCCGCAGTCGGTCGATGTCCGCGTCATCGCCTGCGCCAATCGCGACCTCCAGGCCGAAGTGGCGGCGGGCCGGTTCCGCGCCGACCTGTATTACCGCCTGTCGGTCTTTCCGCTGGCCACCAAGCCGCTGGCCGAGCGTCGCATGGACATCCCCGCGCTGGCCGCGACGATGATCCTGCGCCACGCCGCCAGCCGCACCGTCATGCCCTGGCCCAGCGCCGCGACCATCGAAAAGCTGGTCCAGCATAATTGGCCCGGCAATGTCCGCGAGCTGGAAAACGTGATCCAGCGGGCGCTGCTCTTCGCGGGCGGCGCGGCGATCGAGCCCGAGCATATCGTGTTCGACCGCCCGATGGTCGCCAACGACACCGACGAGACCCCGCTGACCGTGACGGCCGCGGACGCCACGCTGGGCAAGGTCGTGCAGATGAGCGAATTCGCCGCGATCCGCGAGATGCTGGCCGCATGCGGCGGCAACCGGATCGAGACCGCCAAGCGCCTCGGCATCTCGGAGCGCACGCTGCGCTACCGCCTCGCCAAGGCGCGCGAACAGGGTGAGGAGATCATCCGCCCCTCTAGCCGGGCGATGATGGCATGAGCGTCGGCGGTGTCGGCGGCGCGATGAGCGTCGACCGGGTGATGGCACTGCGCGCGCAGATCCTGGAACGCAATCAGGCGCTGAAGGCGGCCAGCCAGGCTGGTGCCAGCCAGGCGGCACAGGCCGCCCAGGCGCCCGCCGCGCCGACCAGCTTTGCCGATACGCTGGAAACCGCGCTGAAGGGCGTCAACGAAGGCCAGCAACAGGCCGCCCGCCTGTCCGAATCCTACGAACGCGGCGAAACCGTCGACATCGCCAAGGTGATGATGGCGCGCCAGCAGGCCTCGGTCGGGTTCGAGGCGACGCTGCAGGTCCGTAACAAACTCCTGTCCGCCTATAAGGACATCATGAGCATGCCGGTGTAAGATGAGCACAGCCCTCACCCCCGCATCGACCAATCCCGCGCCGGCCCTGCCGCCCTTGCCGGAAAAGTTCGCCAACCCGCTGCGCCAGATCAAGGCGGTGATGGCGCAGCCCGCCGTGCGCCGTTCGGCGCCGATGGCGCTGCTGATCGGCCTGATCGCCGCCGCCGCGCTTGCCTGGATGGCGCTGTCCAGCCCGCCGCAAAAGACGCTGTTCGAGAATCTGTCGGACGCGGACAAGCAGGCGGTGACGAGCGCGCTGTCGGCCGCGAGCATCAAGAGCAGGATCAACGACGGCACCGGCGCGCTGACCGTCAATGAAGAGGATTATTCCAAGGCGCGGATGCTGCTGGCGGGCCAGGGGCTCCCCAAGCAGGCCCCCGGCGGCTACGCCATTCTCGACCAGTTGCCGATGGGTGTCAGCCGCGCGGTCGAGGGCGAACGGCTGCGCCAGGCGCGCGAGAGCGAACTGGCCCGCTCGATCGAGGAGATCGACGCGGTCGCCGAGGCGCGCGTGCATCTGGCCATGCCGGAGGCCTCGGTCTTCGTGCGCGACCATGCCTCGCCATCCGCATCGGTGGTGGTCAAGCTGAATGCCGGGCGCTCCCTGTCGGACGCGCAGGTCCAGTCGATCGTCAATCTCGTCGCCTCGTCGGTGCCCGGCATGAAGCCCGAGGATGTGACCGTGGTCGACCAGATGGGCGGGCTGTTGTCCAAGAAGGGCGCGGACGGCGCGAGCGGCGACGATCGCCGCATCGACTTCCAGCGCCGCCTGGAGGAGAAATACCGCACCCAGCTGATCCAGCTGCTGACCCCGCTGGTCGGCGCGGGCAATTTCACCGCCGAGGTGCAGGCCGAGGTCAATCTGGACGAGACCAGCGCGACCCGCGAAAGCTATGACAAGGAAGGCGTACTGCGCGCCGAAACCGGCAACTGGACCGGCAACCAGAAGGATCCGACCCCGCCGGGCGGCATTCCGGGCGCGCTGTCCAACACGCCGCCGCCCGCCAGCACGCTGCAGCAGCCGCAACCCGCCAACGGCGCGTCGGGCAACCCGCCCGCCGACCAGAAGCCGGTCGCCGGCGGCCCGGGCGTCAATCCGGAGAAGCAGTCCGACAGCTTCCAGCGCGCCTATGACCTGGGCAAGGAAGTCTCGGTGACGCGCGCCGCGCCGGGTGCGATCAAGCGGCTGACCGTCGCGGTCCTGCTGCGCGATCCCGCCACCGGCAAGCGCACGCAGATGGAGATCAACCAGATTTCCGATCTGGTGAAGTCCGCGGTCGGGTTCGACCAGCAGCGCAACGACAACGTCACCGTCATCAGCCGCAAGTTCGCCGACGCCAATGTCGACGACAAGCCCGCCTGGTACGACAATAGCTGGCTGCCGATCCTGGCGCGCAACGGGACCGCGCTGATCATCGCGCTGCTGGTCCTGCTGCTGGGCGTGCGTCCGCTGGTCAAGGCGATGACGCGGAAGAAGGAATCCGACGAGGCCGCCAGGGCGCTGCCCATGGGCGCCGCCGACGGGGTCGAAGGGGGTGAGGCGTCCGCGGCATCCGGCCTTCAGGGTCAGGCCGGGTCCGACCAGATCGAGGTCCAGCCGCCCGTCACGCTCGACGAGATCGAGGGCACGAACAATTTCGACGACCGCATCGTCAAGGTGCGTGGCTTCACCCGCGACAATCCGGCCCGCGCCGCGCTGGCGATCCGCGACATGATCCGGTCGGAGGTGCAGTCGTGACGGTCACCGCGTCGGAGGGAGGGCGCGTCTATTCGGGCGTCGAGCGCGCCGCCGTCCTGATGATGCTGGTCGGCGAGGCGGAAGCCGCCGCGATCCTCCAGAAGCTGGAGCCGGACGAAGTCCGCGAACTGGGCAAGGCCATGTATTCGATCGCCGATGTCAGCGAGGAGGATGTCGGTTTCGTCCTGGACGATTTCGTCGGTTGCGCCCGCGCGCGCGCCTCGATCGCGTTCGAGCCCAAGCCGATGGTCGAGAACCTCATGAACCGCGCGCTCGGCCCGGAACGCGCGGGCAGCGTCCTCTCGCGCATCATCCCGCCCGAGGCGCAGTGCGAGATCGAGATGCTGGGCTGGCTCGACCCCGTCGACATCGCGCAGATCGTCGAGAAGGAGCATCCCCAGATCGGCGCGGTCCTGATCGCCAATTGCGATCCGGCCGTCGCGGGCAAGGTGCTCGAACTGCTGCCCGAAGTGATGCAGCCCGATATCCTGCACCGCGTCGCGCGGCTGGGCCCGGTGACGCCGCAGGCGATCGAGACGCTCAACCGCATTCTGGCGCACCATTCGGCCGGCGGCAATGGCGGCCAGGGCCTGGCGCTGGGTGGTTCGCGCGAAGCGGCCAAGATCCTGTCGAGCGCGCGCAAGGCGACCGAGCAGCGGGTCATGCCCAAGCTGTTCAAGATCGACCGCGACGTCGCCAAGCAGATCGAGGAAGCCCTGTTCATCTTCGAGAATCTGCTCGACATGGACGACAAGAATCTCGGCACGCTCATCCGCAACGTCGACGGCGAAATCCTCACCCGCGCGCTCAAGGGCGCGGAGGAAGCCGCGCGCGAACGCTTCCTGGGCTGCATGTCGGCACGGGCCGCGGCGGGTATCCGCGACGAGATCGAATCGCGCGGTCCGATGAAGCTGTCGGAGGTGCTGGAGGCGCAGAAGGCGATGATCCAGATCGCCCGCAACCTGGCCAAGGACGGCACGATCATGATGGGCGGAGGCGAGGACGATTATGTCTGATTTCATCGCAGGCTTTTCCGCGCGGCAGAACGCTGCCGCCGCCGCGCTGCAACAAACCTTCGCACCGCCGGGCGCGTTCGCGCCGACCGGCATGGCGGGGCTGGGCATCGACCTGGGCAGCGGCCCGGTCTCGTTCCGGCCGCGCACGCCCATGCCCGGCGGCGCGGCGATGGGGGCCGGCGCGGCGCCCGGCTCCGGCAGGGCCGATCCCATGGCCAGCCAGCCGCAGCATTTTCATCCCGCCAATCGCGATCATGATCCGACCGAAGGCTGGGACCCGTTCGCCGCATGCGGCAGTCCGTCCGAACCCGCCATCGATCCGGTCGAGGCGGCACGCGTCGCCGCCCATGCCGAGGGCTATGCCCAGGGGCTGGCCGACGCCGCCGAACAGGCCCGGCTTCATGCCGAGGCGCGGGAACGCGACGGCCATCTGGTCGATTCCATCGGGCAGGCGCTGGCCTCGCGCGTTGATCGCGATGCGATCGCCGAACATCTTCGCCAGACCGTGCTGAAACTGGTCTCCAAGCTGGTCGGCGAGATCGGCGTCGATCCCGCACTTCTGGCGGGACGGATCGAGGCGGCCACCGACCTGCTGGTCGACACGCAGGAATCGGCGATATTGCGCGTTCATCCCGACGATGTCGCGCTGCTGGACGGGCATCTGCCCGAAACCGTCTTCGCGGTCGGCGATGCCGCCGTGGCGCGCGGCAGCTTCGTCCTCGAAAGCGCCTCGACCATCGTCGAGGACGGCCCTGCCCTGTGGCTCGACCAGCTCGCCGCCGCGATCGACAAGGTTCCCGTACCCACATGCTGAACCGGTTCACCGCCGATTATCTGGAGACGCTGGGCCACGCCGATTTCGCGCCGCGTGCCAAGGTGTCGGGACGGCTCGCCTCCTATGACGGCCTGTTGATGGAGGCGGTCGGCCTGTCGCTGCCGGTCGGGACCGTCTGCGCGATCGGCGACACGGCGGAGAATCGCGTGGAGGCCGAGGTGATCGGGTTCCGCAACGGCCGCACGCTGATGATGAACCTGGGCGGCCCCGCCCCCCTGCTCCCGCGCGCGCCGGTACGCCCGCTCGGCCCGCCCGGCGAGGCCGAGGTCGGCGCGGCGATGCTCGGCCGCGTGGTCGACGGGTCGGGCAAGCCGATCGACGGACTCGGCCCCATTCGCGGTGCGGAGCGCTGGCCGCTGGCGGGCAGGATGCAGTCGCCGCTCGATCGCGGTCGGGTGCGCGAACCGCTCGACGTGGGCGTGCGCGCGATCAACGGGTTGCTGACGATCGGCCAGGGCCAGCGTGTCGGCATCATGGCGGGTTCGGGCGTCGGCAAGTCGGTGCTGCTGGGCATGATGGTCCGCGCCGCGCGGGCCGACGTCATCGTCATCGGCCTGATCGGCGAGCGCAGCCGCGAGGTCGCCGACTTTCTGGAAACCAAGGTGGCGGGCGAGGCGCGGGCGCGCTCGGTCGTCGTCGCGGTGCCCGCCAACCATTCGCCGGTGCTGCGCATCCGCGGCGCCCTGCGCGCCACCGCCATTGCCGAGGCGTTCCGCGCCGAAGGCAAGAAGGTGTTGCTCATCATGGATTCGCTGACCCGCGTCGCCCATGCCGGGCGCGAGATCGGGCTGGCGCTGGGCGAACCGGCCTCGGCGCGCGGCTATCCGCCCTCGGCCATCGCGATGCTGCCCAATCTGATCGAACGCGCGGGCGCCGATGCGCATGGGCCGGGTTCGATCACCGCGATCTACACCGTGCTGGCGGACGGCGACGACGGCAACGACCCGGTGGTCGATTCCGCACGCTCGATCCTGGACGGCCATATCGTGCTGAACCGCCATCTGGCCGAGCGCGGCATCTATCCCGCGATCGATATCGGCCCCTCGGTCAGCCGGGTGATGACCGACATCGTCAGCAAGCCCCATGCCCAGGCGGCGCGCACGCTGCGCCGTCACCTGGCGACCTATGAGGAGAATCGCGACCTGGTGCTGATGGGTGCCTATCGCGCCGGGGCCGATCCCGCGATCGATGCCGCCATCGCCTGCCACCCGGCGGTGATGGAATATATCCGTCAGGACGCGGACGAGATCGTGCCGCTCGACCATGCGGTCGAAGAATTGATCGGCGTGTTCGGCCAGCCCGGCGACTGAGACACCCGTACGCGGGGCATAAGGGGGAACAGACATGGCGAAGCAGCACCACAAGATGCTGACCCGGCTCCACCGGGTCCGCACCCTGCAACTCAACCTGACCATGGCCGAGGAGGCGCGCGCCCAGGAACGGGTGGCCAGCGAACAGCAATTGTCGCACCGTATCGGCCAGTTGATCGAGGCGGTTTCCCCCGCCCCGACCGCTGCGCCCGCCTTCGCCGCGTCGTTGATGGCGAACGCGCATTTCCGCAGCAGGCTGCACGAATCCGCCGATGCCGCGACGCACCGCGTCCGCGTCGCCGAACAGCGCGCGACCCACGCCACCGAACAGACCCGGGCGGCCAAGCGCGACCAGACCGCCGTCGCAAAGCTGCTCGACCGCGCGAAGATCGCCGCGATCCGGGCCGAGATGCGCGCGCTCGAAGAACTGCCCGCGAGTGGCAAGGGCGACGCACGCAAACGGCACGATCTTTGCTGAGTTCATGTTCGTGATACGCTCGACCCCTATCGCCATCGCATCCGGCGCGCTCCCCATCCCCGAATCGCGGTCGATGGCTGGGACGGCGAGCGCGATGTCGTCCGCCTTCGCCCAGTTGTTCGCGCTCGCCCCCGGCACGACCCAGCCCATGGCCGGCGACGCGGGCAAGGCCGCATCCGACCCGACCGACACCGACAAGATGGCGGCAAAGGACGGCAGCACGGCGAAGGAGGACGGCAACGGCTTGCCGCCCGATGCCGCCGCCCTGGCCTTCCTGCCCCCGCCGATCCTGCCGGTCGTGTCGCCCGACGCGCCGACCCCGACCGGCACGGTCGCGGCGACCCGGTCGTCGCCCGCGCCCATCGCCACCCTGCTGGCGGCCATGCCGGGCTTGCCGGAGGTGACCCCGGGCGTTCCGAACGGGAAGATGCCCACCGTCAAGGCCACGACGTCGCAGGGGACGGCCCCGGGCGGCGAGGTATCGAGCAGCGCCACCGTGACCGGGGCGACGATCGCCACGACACAGACCGCCGCAACGGCCGATGGTGTCGGGACGGCGGCAACACGATCGTCACGCCTGGCCTCCGGGTCCGATCAACAGTCGATACCGGCTGGTCCGACGACAGTCGCGGACCAGGAGGCGAGCCGTGCCACGCTCCAGGGCGTCCCATCACACGACGGCATCGGCGATCCGCTCACCATGGCCGCATCCTCCGACGCCAAGGGCGGCGCGCCATCTTCATCGGCCCCGGCATCGCCCATGGTGACCGGACCTTTCCCGCAGCGCGACCGCGGACGTGTCGCCTTTGCGCAGGACCGTGGCACGGAGGCCCGGGCGACACCGATCGCCGAGTCATCGGTCGCTGGGTCATCAGTCGGCGCGCCATCATCGGATGGCCTTGCGCCGGTCCTGACCGCCCCGGTATCCCGGTCCGCGCCGGGCACCGTCGAACAGGTCGCGCGCGCCGCGCGCTTCACCATGTCGGCCGAAGCCGTGGTGGCCAAGCCGCAGACCGGCGACGCCAGCGCCCGCTTCGTCACCCCGGTCGCCAGCGATGCGGTCGCCGCGCCGATGATCCAGGTTGGACAGACCGCGCCCGCGATGCGGCTGTTCGCCAATGCCATCCACGCCGGGGCCGTCGACACGGAGACCGTGGACGAACATCGTCCGCGCGATCTCGCCGCCGATCCGTTCACCTCCATCGCGCTGGGACGCACCGATGCCGCCGGGCAGGCCGCGATCGCACCGACCGGCGGCGCGCAGCAGGCCCCGCTCGACATGACGCAGCAGCAATGGCCGCAGGACATGATCGACCGGATCCACCGGATGCGCGAAGACGCCGCCACCGCCGATTCGCGCATTCAGCTGTCCCCCGACGCGCTGGGCGGCATTGCCGTCCATATCCGCCGTGAGGGCGAGGCGACGCATATCCATTTCACCGCCGAACAGGCGCAGACCGCGACCATGCTGGCCGAGGCGCGCCCCGAACTGACCCGGCTGGCCGAGGACAAAGGCCTGAAACTGGGTCAGACGGCGGTCGATCTGGGCCAGGCGGGAACGGATGGCGGCCAGCCGCGCCAGGCTCCGCCACGCCAGCCCGAATCATCCCGACCGACCCGCCCGGCCTTTGCCGGCGCGGACTCCTCCAGCGACGCGGACATGGGTCCGACCGCCGCTTCCACCCGAATCGCCTGAGGATTGAGGCATGAGCGACGACAAGGACAAGAAGGACGCCGCGAAGGCGCCCGGAAAAATGGCCAAGCTGGGCAAGATCATCGCGATGGTGGTCGGTGTCCTGCTGCTGCTGGGCGGCGGCGTCGGTGCCGGGCTCTACGCGGCCAGTTCGGGCTTGCTGGGCAGCGGGCACGGCGGCGGCCATGAATCGGCGGCCGAGAACCATCCCGGTCCCAAGCTGGTCCCCAAATCCGAACAGAAGCGCCCCGGCGACGGTGCCGAGGATAGCGGCCATGGCGGTGGGGGCGAGGAGCATGCCGATAGCGGCGAGGCCAAGGATAATGCCGGCATGCCGACGCCGATCGGCGATGGCGGCGAGCGCTATGCCTCCAACTATTATGAGCTGCCAAAGGACTTCACGTCGAATCTTCGCGATTCGGTGCATGTCGTCCAGGTCGGCCTGGCGGTGTCGACGCCCTATGACGACACGGTGATCCGCAACCTGAAGACGAATGATCTGGCGGTTCGCTCCGCGATCCTGCTGACGCTGGGAGATACCACGGAAGAACAAGTATTTACCAGCGAAGGCAAGCGCCAGGTCCAGCGCAAGCTGGTCAATGCGATCAACGAGGTTCTGCGTCAGAAAGAGGGATTTGGCGGTATCGCTAACGTCTACTTTACCAATTTCGTTGTTCAGTGAGCCATGGTTAACGCCGCCCCCCAGATGGAACGACGCGAGGAGGAGCGCCCCCGGCCTGCCGATCACGGCTTGCTGGGCGCGACCAAGCTCAACCCGTTCGGTGACCTGCACACGATGCAGCATCTGTCGGCGCGGCTGGCGCGCTCGCTGCGCGGCCTGTTCGAGTCCCTGCTGCGCGAGGAACTGCGCTGCTGGGCCGAGCCGCTGGTCGTTCAGCGTTTCGCCGATTACCGGGCGGAGCGCGGCGACAGCCTGAGCGCCTGGCTGCCCATGGCGATGACCTCGCTGGGCGGGCCGCCGATCCAGGCCGATGCGCAGGCATTATGCGTGGTCGAGGGCGGCTTCATGCTGTCGCTGATCGACCTGTTCTTCGGCGGCAACGGCACCGCCCCCGACACGCCGCCCTCCGAATTCTCCCCCGCCGTCAGCGCGATGATCACGCAGCTGGGCGGGATGATGGCGACGCCGCTGCGCCAGGCCTGGGAATCGCTGGCGCGGCTGGACTTCATCGCGGGCGAACCCGAATCCTCGCCCGCCATGCTGGCCAAGATCGATGCCGAGGACGCGATGATCGTGACCCGGTTCGGCATTGCCGGCCAGAATCGCCGCCCCACCATGCTCGACATCCTCTATCCCGTCAGCGCCTTGAAGCCGCATGGCTCGGCGCTGACCGGCAAGGTCGTCGACAAGCAGGCCGAGGCTGACCCCACCTGGCGGGGCGACCTGACCCGTGCGGTGATGACGGTGCGCTTCCCGGTCCGCTCGGTCCTGGCCGAACCCGTCGTTTCGCTCCACCACCTGATCGAGCTGAAGATCGGCGACGTGATCCCGATCAGCTTCGGCCCCGAAGTGCCGGTGATGGTCGGCGGCGACCTGCTCGGCATGGGCACGGTGGGCACCGCCAATGGCCGCGCCGCCGTCCAGCTTACCTCGCTTGCCCGGTCCGCCGACGGACTGACGCAGAATTTCCACGAAGGACCACAACAATGAACGACATGGCCGGTGGATTTCCGGTCGATACCTCGGTCGCGGCCAATTTCCGGCTGCTCCAGGATGTCGACGTCAAGCTGACCGTCGAGATCGGCTCGACCCAGCTGTCGCTGCGCGAACTGCTCGCGCTGTCGGAATCGAGCGTGATCGAGCTGGACCGCCAGGCCAACGAACTGCTCGACGTGCTGGTCAACGGCACGCTGATCGGGCGGGGCGAGGTGGTGACGGTCGGCGATCGCTTCGGCGTCCGCATGACCGAGCTGGTCAACCCGGACAAGCGCGGCTGAACCCGCATGCTCTGGTCCTATATCCTCAAGCTGGTTGTCCTGCTGCCGCTGATCTGCGGCCTGATGATCGGATGCCTGTATCTCTGGCGGCGGCTGGAATCGCGGATGCCGGGCCGTCCCGCCACCCGGCTGATCCAGGTGCGCGAGACGATGATGATCTCGCCGGGCGTACGTCTGGCGGTGATCGAGTTTGAGGGGCGCAACCTGCTGGTGTCGGTCGCGCGCGGCGGCGTACAACTGGTGGACAAGGTGGACGCCGCCGGCGGCTCGCCCACGACCGTCACGCCCGCGCCGGTGCCACCCGCCGCCTTCACGCCCGCCGCGCGCCGCACCACCGACTTCGTGTCGCGCTTCGCGCCCAAGCCGCCCCGGACGCCGGGAGCCGATCAATGAGCATCTCGGTCACCCGTCGCGGCACCGGCCCCGCGCTGATCCGCGCGCGCCACGATGCCGCGCCCCGGCGCACGTTGAAGCCGCTGTGGATCGTGCTCGCGGTCCTGCTCGCCTGCCTCATCGCCCTGCCCGCCTTTGCCGCGACCCCGGTCGCCGCACCCGCAGCCGCCGCGCCCGCGCCGGGCGTGGGCGATGCGGTCGACCGCGCGATCGGCCAGCTGGGCGGTGGCGGCAATGGCAGCACGGGATCGCTGAGCCTGTCGCTCCAGGTCCTCATCATCATGGGCCTGTTGACGATCCTGCCGGGCATCATCCTGATGATGACCAGCTTCACCCGGATCGTCATCGTGCTGGCCATCCTGCGCCAGGCGCTGGGCCTGCAACAGACGCCGCCCAACCAGGTGCTGATCGGGCTGGCCATGTTCCTGTCGCTGTTCGTCATGGCTCCGACCATCAGCCAGATGAACGCCCAGGCGATCCAGCCCTATGCCGAAGGCCGCCTGCCCGGCACCGAGATGATCAAGGCCGCCGGCGCGCCGCTCCACGCCTTCATGGCCAAGCAGACGCGGGTGAAGGACGTGACGATGTTCGCCGAAATGGCGAAGTCCGGCCCCTATGCCAGCCCCAACGACATTCCCTATGCGGTGCTGCTCCCCGCCTTCGTCACCTCCGAGCTGAAGACCGCGTTCCAGATCGGCTTCCTGATCTTCCTGCCCTTCATCGTCATCGACCTGGTCGTCGCCACCGTCCTGATGGCGCTGGGCATGATGATGCTGTCGCCCTCGATCATCTCGCTGCCCTTCAAGCTGCTGCTCTTCGTGCTGATCGACGGATGGGCGCTGACCATGGGCAGCCTGGCCAACAGCTTCGCGACATAATCCTCCTTGGGGCCCCGACTTCGCCTCCCGACCCCGCCCCCCATCTCGCCCCCCATTTCGCCCAGCGCCTCCCCCGCACCGGACATCACGCCTCATGGACGCCCAATATTTCCTGACGCTGGCCAACCAGACCATGTGGGTGCTGGCGCTCGCCGCTGCGCCGATCCTGTTGCCGGTGCTGGTGTCGGGCCTGGTCATCGGCATGATCCAGGCCGCGACCTCGATCAACGAACAGACGCTGTCCTTCGTGCCCAAGCTGATCGTCGTCGCCGTGTCGATCCTGATCTTCGGCAGCCTCATCATGGGCCTGCTGAGCGACTTCGCGGTCAGCATGTTCGAACGCATCCCGGATCTCGTCAAATAGCATGCTCGGCTTCGGCCTCTCGATCGAGCCGCAGGTCTGGGCGATCCTGTTCATCATGATCCGGATCGGCGCCGCGTTCATCACCGCGCCGGTGTTCGGCGCGGTGTCGATCCCGCTGCCCGTGCGGATCAGCCTGGCGGGCGCGATCGCCTTCCTGGTGAACGCCGTCCATCCGGTCACGCCGCCGCCGGTCATCTTTGCGATGCCCACCATCATGGCGGTCGCGGCGGAGGCCTCGGTCGGACTCGCGCTGGGCCTGATCCTCCAGGTCGCCTTTACCGCGCCGCTGGTCGCCAGCGAGTTGATCGGCGGATCGATGGGAATCAACTTCGCCGCCACCATCGATCCGCTCAACGGCCGGTCGACCCAGGCGCTGGGCCAGTTCTTCACCATCATGCTGACCCTGTTGTTCCTGTCGGTCGACGGGCACCTCGTCCTCGTCGAGATGATCGTCAAAAGCTACGAGGCGCTGCCCCCCGGCCAGGCCTGGATGACCCCGGCGCAGTTTCGCGGCATCGCCCTGTTCGGCGGCTATGCGTTCCTGGCCGGGCTGTTGCTGGCGCTGCCGGTCGGCTTCCTGCTGCTCTGCCTCAACCTGGTGGTCGGCATGATGAGCCGCGCCGCGCCCTCGCTCAACCTCTTCTCGGTGGGCCTGCCCGCCGCGCTCGGCGTGGGCGTCATCGCCATCGCCATCGCCTTCCCCGCCATGGGCGACTATATGCTCGTCATCATCCGCGAGGCGCTGGCCGCCACCGAAAACCTGGTGATCGGCTGATGTCGGAGGGCGGCGAGAAGACAGAAGCCCCAACCCAGAAGCGCCGCCAAAAGGCGCGCGACGACGGGCAGGTCCTGCGCAGCCGCGATTTGGCGGCGGCGCTGGTGATGATGGCGGGTATCGCCTGGCTGATGTTCGCCGGCCCCATGCTGCTCGGCGCGTGCAAGGCGGTGATGACGGCCAGTTTCCAGTTCGGCCGCGCCGATGTCGAGGATTTCGAACCGTTCCGCCCGCTGATGGAGGCGGGATGGAAGCTGATGCCCTCGCTCGCCTCGCTGTTCGCGGTGACGATCGTCGCCACCATCGCGTCGCAGGCGGGGCTGGGCTCGCTGCACTTCAATCCCAAGGCGATCGCGCCCAAGCCCAACAAGCTCAACCCCGCCTCTGGCCTGAAGCGCATCTTCGGCATGCAGGGCTGGACCGAACTGGGCAAGTCGCTGCTCAAGGTCGTGCTGCTCGGCGCGATCGGCGCGTATATGCTGTGGAAATCGTCCCATGCCACCATGGGTCTGGCCCAGTCGGACCTGAACGGCGCGATCGGCGCGCTGGGCGGCACCTTCATCACCGTGCTGCTGGTGATGGGCATGGGGCTGGTGGTGATCGCCGGCGTCGACGTGCCGCTCCAGATCTTCCAGCTCTTCTCCAAGCTCAAGATGACCAAGCAGGAGGTCAAGGACGAGCATAAGGAAAGCGAAGGCAATCCGGAGGCCAAGGCGCATATCCGCGGTAAACAGCGCGAAATGTCGCGCCGGGCGGTACGCGCGGCGGTGCAGGACGCGCATGTCATCCTGACCAACCCGACCCATTTCGCGGTCGCGCTGCGCTATGATCGCGGACGCGACGAAGTGCCGGTGGTCGTGGCCAAGGGGCGCGGGGCGACGGCGCTGGCGATCCGCGAGATGGCGGCCGAATTCGCCACCCCCGTGCTCGAATATCCGCAGCTCGCGCGCGCCGTCTATTATACCAGCCAGGAGGGACAGGAGGTCCGCGCCGATCTGTATCAGGCGATCGCGGTGGTGCTGGCCTTCGTCTTCGGGATCAATGCGGGCGCGGGCGGCACGGCGCAGCCGCCGGTCGAGGTGCCGACGACCGCACGCTTCGACGAAAACGGCGTCGCCCAGCCATGACGGTCCGCCAGCGCCAAGTCGGTTCGTCGCATCGCCCTAAAGCTCCGCGGCGTCCGGCCGTTAGAGTCGGCAGGCGCGCACCGGAGAATCGTCGATGACCACCGTTTCCTCGACCACATCATCGACAACGTCATCAACCACGGCGACGTCGACCACGTCGAAGTCGACGAGTTCCACCAGCACCAGCGCGACCGCCAACGCCACCAAGACGGCGGCGCAGGCGCTGTTCACCTCGCTTCAAACGGGGTCGGGCGTCGATCTGTCCACGCTGGTGCCGTCGCTGATCGAGGCGCAGTTCGCGGCGAAGACCGCCGCGCTGAAGGCGAAGGCGGACACGCTGAGCGCGCAGATCTCCGACATTTCGTCGATCAGGAGTTCGATCACCGACTTCGCCTCCGCGCTCGCCTCGCTGGCGCAAGGGGGAACGCTCGCGACCCAGGCGACCAGCTCGGACCCCAGCAGCCTGAGCGTCACCACCGCGGCTGGCGCAAAGCTGGCGGGCATGTCCAAGTCGATCAGCATCAACGCGCTGGCCACCGCGCAGGTCTCCTCGACCAAATCCTCCTTTTCCTCCACCGCTTCGCTGGGCACCGGTAGCCTGTCGATCAAGGTCGGCTCCAACGACGCGGTCTCGATCACCATCGACAGCTCGGATTCGACGCCATCGGCGCTGGCCGCGAAGATCAATGCGGCCAATACCGGCGTCAAGGCGTCGGTGATCACCGATTCCGGCGGCAACGCCTATCTGTCGTTCACCGGCGCGACGGGCAAGGATAACAGCTTCACCATCACCGCCACGGAAGGCGATACGGCCGGGCTGTCGCGCCTGAACGTCGGCAACAACGCCAGCGGCACGACCACCAACTCAACCGCCGCCAATGCCAGCATCACGATGGACGGCGTGACGGTGGAGCGCGCATCGAACACGATCACCGATCTGATCCCCAACGTGTCGATGACCCTGTCGGCGGTGACCAGCAAGCCGATCGCACTGACCGGCACCTCTCCGAGCTCGGCGCTCAGCACGGTCGTGACCAATTTCGTGTCGACCTTCAACGACAATATGAACGCCCTGAACAAGGCGATCGACCCGATCAACGGCGATCTGCGCAGCGATCCCGCCGCGCGCGCGCTGGCCCAGAAGATGCGCACCCTGACCACGACGAAGCTGGTCCCCGGGGACAGTTCGACCGCCGGACCCAAGACTCTCGCCGATCTTGGCGTGAAGACCGAGAAGGACGGGACGCTGAGCGTCGACTCGGTGCGCCTGTCCAAGGCGCTGGCGCAATATCCCGACATCGTCGAAAAGATGTTCCAGGCCAGCGGCGACAATGTGATGGGCCTGTCGGCGCAGATGAACTCGGTGCAGATGTCCGCCACCAGCAGCGTCTATGGCCTGACTGCGTCTTACAATAATCTGTCCAAGCAACAATCGGACAATTCCGATGCGCAGAGCAAGCTGAGCGACACGCGCCAAACCGCCAGTGATGCGATGACGCAACGCTTCGCGGCGATGAACAGCCGGGTCAGCGCCTATAAGTCGGTACAAAGCTTCATGGACCAACAGGTCAAGATGTGGACGAAGAGCAATTGATATGAGCTATGCTTCCGCTCTTCTGACCGATCCCGCCGCCGTTTACCGCCAGATCGACGTGGTCGGCCGTACCGCCATGGCCGATGGCCCGGCGCTGGTGCAGTTGCTTTACGAGGAACTGATCGCGGCGCTGCGTTCGGCCGCCTGGGCGACCGAACACGGCCATCTGATCCGGAAGAGCGAGCGCGTGACGCGCGCGACCGCGATCCTCTTCGCGCTGGAGGCTGGGCTCGACTTCGAGAATGGCGGCGAGATGTCGATCACCTTCGCCAAACTCTATGCGGGCGCGCGCAAGCAGGTGGTCGACGCCTCGCTGGGCCAAGACCCGCAGATCTTCCGGTCGGTCGCCGCCAGCATCGCCGAGATCGCCGAAGCCTGGGAAATCGTGCGCAAGGCCAACGGCGCGCGCAGCTGATGGCCCTGTGACGGGGGCGCCGGTCAGCGCTGGAACCAGTGGCGCCGCGTGAAATAAAGGATGATCGCGACCGAGATCGCCGTACAGACGCCCAGGATCGCGTCGAACGCCCAGGGCTGGTCGGCATAGGGCAGGATCTTGACGTTCATTCCATATAGCCCGGTGATGAAGGTCAGCGGCAGGAACACCATCGCCACGATCGAGATGATGAGTGCGCGATTGTCGATCTGCTCCGCGCGCATGTCGCTCAACGTCTCGTGGATCAGCGCCGAGCGTTCGCGGATCGATTCCAGTTCCTCGGCCATGCGCGCCGCCCGGTCGGCGGCGGCGGACAGGTGCAGCCGGTCGTCATCGGCCAGCCAGTCGCCGGGTAGCGCCGCCAGCTTTTCCAGCGCGGCACGCTGCGGGCTGAGGAAGCGGCGATACCCGATGGCGGCGACGCGCACATGGCTGACCATCCGGCGCAACTGGAACACCCGGTGTTCGTCCAGCTGCTCCTCGCAACTGTCGAGTTCGTCGCCCAGCCCGGCGACATCGGGGTCCAGGTCATTGGTGATCGCGGTGGCGAACGCGGTGATGAGATCGCCGGGATCGCGCGTCTCGCCATGCTCGACGCCTTCGCGCACCATATCCACCGCCACCAGCGGGCGGCGCGTGACCGAATAGACGCGCCCTTTCAACGCCCAGATGCGCACCGAGGCGAGCATGTCCGAGCTTTCGAGCCGCTCGCTGCTGCGCCCGCGCAGATTGAGGAACGCGCCCTCCCCCACCGCCTCGCACCGCGGGCGCGTCTCGGTCGCGGTCAGCGCGTCGACGACGTAATCGGGCAGGTGCGCGGCATCGCGCAGCCAGTCCTGCGCCGCCGCATCATTGGTTTCCAGATGTACCCAGACCAGCCGCGCCCGAGTGTCGATCGCCGCGCGCACGCCAATCGCCTCGGCCCTGCCGTCATCGATGCGATAGGCGAAGCCGATCATGCAGAAGCCTTCATCGCAAGGTCGACCACCTGTCCCTCCGGCGGGGTCGCGAGCGCGGCATCGGTCGGGATACGCACCGCATCGGCGCGCGCCCGGTCGAGGATCGCATCCGGCACATCGACACGGTGATAGACGCGATCGGCGGCGGCCAGCGCGCGCGCCTGGCGCAGCGTCAGATCGTCCGGGTCGCGCGACGTCAGCACGAACGACTCGAACCGCGCCGCCGGTCGATCAACCCCGGCCAGCCAGCCCGCGACATCATGATCCGGTCCCAAGGGATCCAGCCGTCCACCCGGCGACAGCGCCGCGCCGATGGCGCGCCGCCGCTCCGCGCCATCGGGAAACCGCGCCCGCAGGGCCGGCCGCGCGGCATGGAGCCCTTGCGCCAGCGCGCCCAATGTCGCGGGCAACACGGCCTCAAGCCGCTGGCGCAGCGCCGCTGCCAGCCCGGCCGACACCCCGCCGGTGCCGATCGCCACGATGACCGGCCCGCGCTCGACAATGGCGGGCAGGGTGAAATCGCAGGCCGCCGGGCGATCGACCGCATTGACCAGGATCGCCCGTGCCTTCAGCCGCGCGATCGCAGCCTGTGCCTCGCCCTCATCCTCGATCGCAACGATCGCGAGCGACGCGGCCTGCGCTTCGTCCACGATCTGCGCGCCCGCGCGTTCGAGCAAGCGCCGCTTGGCCTCGGCGATATCGCCCTCGCCGAGCAGGATCACCGGGCGACCGGCCAGCCGGACGAAGAGCGGGAGGCTCGCGAGGCTCACCCGGCCTGCCCCCGGCCCCAGCCCTCATTAAAGCGAGTACTGCACCCGGATGACGTCGCCAGACCGGACGGATCACGCATCAGATCCGCCCATGGTTCACTTCTTCAGCCACTCCGGCACACGCTCGGCCGCGATGATCGTCTCGGCCGCGATGCGATCCGCGACGACGGCATAATGATCGCCCTCGACCATCACCTCGGGCACCAGCGGGCGGCTGTTATAGGTCGACGCCATGGTCGCACCATAGGCCCCCGCGGTGCGGAACACCGCGAGGTCGCCCGACTGCACCACATCGATCTCGCGGTTCATCGCGAAGGTGTCGCCCGTCTCGCACACCGGCCCGGCGATATTGGCCATCATCGTCGCGCCGGTCGGCTTCACCGCGACGAATTCGTGATAGGCGTCGTACAGGGCGGGCCGCGCAAGGTCGTTCATCGCGGCATCGACGATGACATAGGGGTTGGCGACGCCGGGCTTCACCCAGACGACTTGCGTGGCCAGCACGCCCGCATTGCCCGCGATGACCCGGCCCGGCTCGAACATCAGTTCGACATCCCAGTCCCGCGTCACGCGCGCCACCATCTCGCCATAAGCGGCGGGCGCGGGCATGACGTCGCCGGGCTTGTAGGGCACGCCCAGCCCACCGCCCAGGTCGACACGGGTGATGCGATGCCCCGCGCCGCGCAGCTCGGCGACCAGCTCGCCGATGCGCGCATAAGCCGCCTCGAGCGGGGCGAGATCGCCAAGCTGGCTGCCGATATGGCAGGCGACGCCCTTCAGGTCGATGCCGGGCAGGCCCGCCAGACGGTCGAACATGCCCAGCGCCTGGTCGATCGGCACGCCGAACTTGTTCTCCTTGCGCCCCGTCGAGATCTTGGCGTGGGTGCCCGCATCGACGTCCGGGTTCACCCGCAACGTGGCGGGGGCGACCAGCCCGCGCGCGTGCGCCAGCTCGGCCAGGACCGCGCCTTCTTCCTCCAGCTCCAGGTTGAACTGGCCGATCCCGGCCTCCAGCGCGGCGACCAGCTCGGCGCGGGTCTTGCCGACGCCCGAGAACACGATGTCCTCCGCCTTCATCCCCGCCGCCAGCGCGCGGCGCATCTCGCCGACCGAGACGACGTCGGCACCATAGCCTTCATCCGCCAGCACGCGCAGCACCGCCAGATTGGGGTTCGCCTTGATCGCATAGGCCAGATGGACGCGCGGCACCGCGTTCAGCCCCTCGCGAAACACCTGCGCGTGGCGGCGGAAGGTGGAGGCGGAATAGATATAGACCGGCGTGCCGACATCGGCGGCGATCCGGGCCACGGGGACGTCCTCCGCATGGAGTTCGCCGTTCTGGAAATGAAAATGGTCCATCAGCGGGGCGGCAGATCGAAATCGTCCGAACGGCGTTCCTCGGACTGGCGAAGCAGTTCGTCGGAGCGTTGCGGGCGTTGTTGCGGGGTGGCCGTCAGCAGTTGCTGCGGCGTCGGAGTCGCGATCGCGCCACGCGGCGCGACGGGCAGCGAATCGCCCTTGGCGGGTTGCAGGCGGTTGGCCGCACCGCATCCCGTCAGGCCGAGCGTCACCAGCAGGGCGAGCGCGGGCTTCATGCCGGCAGCCCCCGTGCGGCGGCGATCGCGGCGCGGACATTGGCCGGCGCGGTGCCGCCGAAGCTGACCCGGCTGGCCACCGAGGCATCGACCGACAGCACGTCATAGATGCCGTCATTGATCCGCGCATCGATCGCGGTCAGCTCGTCGATCGACAATTCGTGCAGCATCACGCCCTTCTCCTCGGCCAGCTTGACCGCGCGCCCGGTGATATGATGCGCCTCGCGGAAGGGGATGCCGCCGACGCGCACCAGCCAGTCGGCCAGATCGGTCGCGGTCGAAAAGCCCGCCTCCGCCACCTGCCGCATCCGGTCCGCGCGGAAGGTCGCGCTCTGGACCATGCCGGTCATCGCCGCGATCGACAGCGCGAGCAGGTCGTGCGCCTCGAACACCGGCGGCTTGTCGTCCTGCATGTCCTTGGAATAGGCAAGCGGCAGGCCCTTCATCGTGACCATCAGGCTGGTCATGCAGCCCATGATCCGCCCGGCATGACCGCGCACCAGCTCGGCGGCGTCGGGGTTGCGCTTCTGCGGCATGATCGAGCTGCCGGTCGACCATTGGTCGGACAGCGCGACGAAGCCGAAGGGCTGCGACGCCCAGAGCACGAACTCCTCCGCCAGCCGCGACAGGTGCAGCGAACAGTTGGTCGCCGCCTGCAGATAGTCGATCGCGAAGTCCCGGTCGCTGACCGCATCCAGCGAGTTGCGCGTCGGCGCGTCGAAACCCAGCGCCGCCGCGGTCATGTGGCGATCGACCGGGAAGCCCGTCCCCGCCAGCGCCGCCGACCCCAGCGGGCACTGGTTCATCCGCGCGCGCGCATCGGCGAAGCGGCTGGCGTCGCGCACGATCATCTCGTGATAGGCCATCAGGTGATGGCCCAGCGTCACCGGCTGCGCCGACTGGAGATGGGTGAAGCCGGGCATCACGCTGTCGGCATGATCCTCGGCACGGGTCAGCAGCGCTTCCCGCAAAGCCCCCAGCGCCGCCAGCGTCTCATCGATCGCATCGCGCACCCACAGGCGAAAATCGGTCGCGACCTGGTCGTTGCGCGACCGCGCGGTGTGCAGCCGCCCCGCGACCGGGCCGATCAAGGCGGCCAGCTTCGCCTCGGTCTGCATATGGATGTCTTCGAGGGTCAGGTCCTCGGCCACGCCATGGGCGGCATAATCCTGTGCGACCTGGTCGAGCCCGGCGGAAATCGTCGCGGCGTCCCCGGGCGAGACGATCCCCTGCTGGCCCAGCATCGCGACATGCGCTTTCGACCCGGCGATATCCTGTTTCCACAGTCGCTTGTCGAAGGGGATGGAGGCGTTTATCTCGCGCATCACCGCGGCGGGACCTTCTGCGAAGCGCCCGCCCCACATTGCGTTGGAGCCGCCCATGTCGTCGCGTACCGTGATCGCCTGTCTCCTGGGGCTTGTGGTTGCCGGGTGCGATAAGCAAAGCCCCGCGCCGGAGCAAGCCGCCAACACCAGTGCAGGCCAAGTTTCGAGCGGTGAGGTGACCGCTGGCGAAGTTCGGGACGCCCCCGCGCCCGACGCCCCCAACCCCGCCGGAAAGGTCGACCGCAGCCATAAGGGCGAGGCGGCACCGACGCTGCGCTTCACCACGCTGGACGGCAAGCCCGCGAGCCTGGCCGATTTCCGGGGCAAGCCGGTGCTGGTCAATTTATGGGCGACCTGGTGCGGCCCCTGCATCGCCGAGATGCCGACGCTCGCCGCGCAGGCCGCACGGTCCAAGGGCAGAATCGCGGTGATCGCCGTGGCGCAGGACGACGCGGCGAAGGTGAAGCCATTCCTGGCGGGCAAGAGGCTCGACGCGCTGCCCATCTATCTCGACCCCAGGCTGTCGTTGAGCGTCCATTACCAGGCCAATCTGCCGACCACGATCCTGTACGGGGCGGATGGCAGGGAAATCTGGCGCATGACCGGCGGGTTCGACTGGGCCGGCGCGCCGGCGGACCAGTTGCTGGCCGAAGCGAAGTGATCGCCGCCGGCGCCTGAGCTTCGCGCCGAACGGGGCACCGGAATCGGGAGCGGCACCACGCCGCCCCCTGGAACCCCGATCAGAATTCGGCGGTCAGGCCGATGAACACGGTACGGCCCAACGCATCGTACATGCCCGGATAGGTGTTGCCATTGCCGAACGAGGCGAGCAGCCCCTGCGCGATGATCGGCGGATCCTTGTCGAGCAGGTTGTTCACGCCCGCGCGGAAGGTGATGCCGTCCTGCACCTTGGCGGTGCCGGCCAGGTCGAAATAGCTATAGGCCTTGATCCGGCTGTTGAAGCTGGACGGCGTTCCCGCCAGATTCGGGTCGGACGCATTGTTGGTCAGGTTCGTCCCCCCGATATAGCGCCAGTTGAACGAGATCGTCGCGACCTTGGCCGCATCGGTCCAGGTGAAGCGCGATTGGTGCCGCCACTCGGGCGTCGGCTGGCCACAGGTCGGACCGAAATAGCCGACACAGTCATAGGAGCCCAGCCCCGGCACCGGCTCGTTCACCAGCTTGCGATTCCAGGTGCCCTGGAAATCGACCGCCAGCGACCCCACCGCGCCCAGTGGCTGGAGATAGCCGAGGTTGAAGTCGACGCCCGATGTCCGCAACGACCCGGTATTCTGCGTCGTCGAGACGACATAGCCCTGGTCGCCAAAGATGATGCCGCCGCGCGGATCGCGCTTGAACAGGTTGCAGAAGAACGGATTGCCCGTCTGGATGCACTGGCTGATCGTCTGGCTGACCGCGATCGATCCGATATAGTCGCGCACCTTGATGTCGTAATAGTCGATCGACAGCGACAGCCGCTTCAGGAACGACGGTGTCAGGACGACGCCGGCGGTGAAGGTATCGGCCGTTTCGGGCTTCAGCGCCGGGTTGCCGCCAAATTGCGCGGTGCAGGTTTCCGCCGGACAGGCGGTGATGCGGCCATATTGCGCCTGGGTCACGCCGGTGCGCGCGCACTGGGCAAAGGTCGCGGACGGCGTCGCCGTCGCGCAAGGGTCCTGCGCGCTGATATTGCCGTTATATTGCGGACCGAACAGCTCCGACACATTGGCGGCGCGGATCGCCCGGTTATAGCTGCCGCGCAAGCGGATGTCGCGGCTCGGCGCCCAGGACAGTTCCGCCTTGTAGGTCGACACGATCTTGGACAGGTTGCTGTAGTCCGATCCGCGATAACCCGCGTTGAGCGACAGGTCCTTGAAGAAGGGCCGGTTCTGGATGATCGGCACTTCGATCTCGGCGAACACTTCGTTCACGTCGAACCGGCCCTGCGTTTCCTTCGTCCCCTTTTGCAACGCCAGGGCGTCCGCCTTGAACTCCAGGCTCTCATAGCGATGCTCGATGCCCAGGACGACGCCGATGCCGTCCTCCGACCAGGGCGACTTGACGCCATAGGTGCCAAGATCCGCGCTGATATTGCCGCTCAGCACCGTTTCCCGGTCCACCCCGCGGGTCGAGGTCGGCGCGTAGATATAGCTGAACGCCGCGTCCGAAATGCCATTGTAGCGGAAGATGTCGAGCGGCGCGCACTGCGGATCGCTGCCGTCGACCACCGACTTGCAGGTCGGGGTGCCGTTGACGTTGACGACCTGGATGCCGCGATTGGCGCGCGACGGGTCGATGTCGTTCTCATAGGTCTCGTTGTAGAGCACGGTCGAGAACAGCGCGTTCGCATCATAGCGGATGCCCTCCGCGATCTGGCCCCGGATGCCGCCCGAGAAACGATAATCGGTGTGGCGCAGGTCGTCCCGCCGCGGCCGGGCATTCCCCGCCACCGGGCGATACCCGATATAGGCCTGCTGCGTCGCGCTGGTGCCATAGGCGGAACCGCACAGGATGTTGCCCTGCTGCGCGCTCAGGAACGGATTGTCGCAGTTGATCGAATAGGTATAGCCTTGGAACAGGGCCGATGGCGCCACCTGCGAATTGGTGTGGTCGTCCATGAACATGACGCTGCCATAGGCTTCGACCGACGACGAAATCTCGTACCGGGCAAAGGCCCCCGCCGTGTAGCGGGTGTCGTTGCGCTGGAAATAATTCAGCGGCGCGTAATTGTACCGGAAGCTCGAATCATAGGGCACCCAGCTCCGGTTGCCATCGCGCGTGTTGTTGAACGCGCCGGAATCCGCGCTCGGCCCGGTGATGGGATCGAACAGGCCATATTGGTTGTTGCTCGAGCCGCCGCAGGTCAGCGTCGAATTGCCGGTTCCCGCCGGATCGAAGGCGCAGGACGACACGTCGCGATGGCCCTGCAGGACCGGCTGGGTATCGCGATAGCCGAAATAGGCGGTCACATTGCCGCGCCCGTCGGGCAGGTTGGTGCCAAAGGCGACGTTCACGTCCAGCTTCTGGCCGTCCAGCACATTGCGATTGGCCAGCCGGTAATTGGCCTGGCGCTGTACGTTCCGCGCGAACGCATTGTCGTTCTGGTGCTGGGAAAAGCCATATTGGATGTCGGTGCGCACGCCCTGCAGATCGTCGCGCAGGACGAAGTTCACGACGCCCGAAATCGCGTCCGAGCCATAGACGGCCGACGCGCCGCCAGTCACGACATCGACCCGCTTGACCAGTGCGGCGGGAATGAAGTTCAGGTCGTTGGCCTGCACCGGCAACATGCGCTGGCCGTTGATGAGGACCAGGTTGCGGTTGCTGCCCAGGTTGCGCAGATTGACGCGCGCCGTGCCGTCCGATCCGTTGGAGCCGTTCTCGTTCGAATCGGGCGTCACCTGCGGCAGACGGTTCAGGACGTTTTCGACCTGGACCGCGCCCTGATAGCGGATCTCGGCCGAATCGACGACGGTCATCGGGCTGTTGCTGGTGAAATTGGGGCGCTGGAGCCGGGTGCCGGTGACCACGATCGCCTCGCCTTCGCGGGGCGTATTCTGATCGTCTCCTGAAATACGGGCCGCGTCCGGCCCTGCGACCGATTGGGCGTTCGCCTGCGACACCGAAAGCAGCGCGATCGCAATCGCGCCCGCCGAACAGGCCATCGCTTTGTAATTTCTGTTCACCAGCCTTCCCCCTCTTGAATTAATTGGGAGAAACGTGACCCAAAACATATTGGGTGTCAAATATATTATACGGTATTTTTAATAAGGACATTTGGTGGCGCCAGGGCAACCGATCATCGCACGTTGCGTTGCAACATCGTCCCCGTCCCGCCAGCCACACGGGGCCATGTCGATGCTGGAAATCGATGCAGGGAGATGTCGAGCCGATGATGCAGGCCAATCGCCGCGAGCTGGTCGCCGCCTTTGCCGTTCTGGGACTGTCGCCGCTGACCGCGACCCGGCTGACCGCCCGCACGACGGGCGGGACATCGGGCGGGCCGGCGGGATCGCCCGACACCGCCAGTCCCTTTTCCTGGGCGCTGGTCCAGTCCCGGGCCGAGGCGCTCGCACGCCAGCCCTATCGCCCCCAGCCCATCGTCGAGGCCGCCGCCGCGATCGATTATGACGCGGTCGGGACGATCCGCTATCGCGACGACCAAACGCTGGCCGGGGGGATCCGCCTGTTCCCGCTGGGCCGCTACGCCCCGCATCCGGTCGGCATCCATATCGTCGAGGGCGGCCAGGCGCGGACCGTGCCCTTCGCGCGGTCGCTCTTCACGGCCGTGGCGGGCCATGCTCCCCCGCTGGGCATTGCCGGCTTTCGTGCGATGACAGCGGACGGCCGAAGCGACTGGCTGGCCTTTCAGGGCGCGTCCTATTTCCGCACGGCGGGCGCGCAGGACCAATATGGCCTGTCGGCGCGCGGCATTGCGATCGACACCGGTATCGACGGGCGCGAGGAATTCCCCGCCTTCACCGATTTCTGGATCGAACGGACGGGAACGGATGGCTATCGCGTCTATGCGCTGCTCGACGGACCGAGCGTCACCGGCGCGTATCGCATCGATTCGACCCGGGGCACGGCGGGGGTCGAGCAACGCGTCTCCGCGATCCTGTTCTTCCGCCGCGATGTCGAACGACTGGGCATCGCGCCCGCGACCAGCATGTTCTGGTATGGCGAGGGCAATCGTGCGGCAGGCAGCGACTGGCGACCCGAGATTCACGATTCGGACGGGCTCGCCCTGCTCACCGGCACGGGCGAGCGGCTGTGGCGGCCGCTGGTCAACCCACCGCGCGCCACGCTCGACAGCTTCGCCGACACCAATCCGCGCGGCTTCGGCCTGCTCCAGCGCGACCGCGACTTCGATCATTATCAGGATGACGGCGCCTTTTACGACCGTCGCGCGAACCTGTGGGTCCAGCCACAGGGCGACTGGGGCCGTGGGCAGGTGATGCTCTACGCCTTCCCCACCGCGTCGGAAACCGTCGACAACATCGTCGCCTTCTGGAACCCCGCCGACGCGCCCAGAGCGGGGCAGAAACGCCAGTTCGACTATCGCCTGAGCTGGGGTTCGACCGATCCGACCGTGGTCCCCGCGATCGCCCATGCGGTCGATTGCTGGACCGGCACCGCCGGACGGCCTGGAGCCGAGGCAACACGCGGCGCACGCAAGTTGGTCGTCGATTTCGTCGGGCCGGTGCTGGCCGGGCTCGACCGGCAGAGCGGCGTCACCGCCGAGATCGGCGTGACGCGCGGCAGGCTGCTGACCCAGGCGGCCTATCCGGTCGTCGGCCAGCGGAATCGCTGGCGCGTCACCGCCGACATCGCGCCGGAGGGCCAGGGTCCGGCCGATGCCCGCCTGTTCCTGCGGCGCGGGGCCGGGGCGCTGACCGAAACGGTGCTGGTTCCCCTGTTCCTGCCATGACCAACCAGCCCGCCCTGCCCGCCATGATGCCGCCGCCCGCGCCGCTCGACATGCCGGTCCAGCGGTTCGACGGCCCGCCGCCGCCGCAGACCGCGCCAGAGCCGCGCCCCGGCATCAATCTGTCTCCCGACGACATCCTGACGCGCCGTCTGCTGCTGGTCCTGCTGACCGGATTGCTGGCCACCGCCGCCGCCGCCTCGGTCAAGGAAGCGTTGCTCAGCGACGGGTTCAGCCTGCTCGACGGGCTGTTGCTGCTGCTCTTCTTCCCCCTCTTCGCCTGGATCGCGTTCGGCTTCGTGACCGCGGCAATCGGCTTCATCCTGCTGATCTCGCGCGCGCATCCCGGCATCATCGCCGCGCCGCGCGGGTCCGTGCCGCCGAGCGCGCGGACCGCCGTGCTCGTGCCGGTGCATAACGAGGACGTGGATGCGGTGTTCGACCGGATCGCCCGCATGGCGACGATGCTCGACCGGGCGGGCGCGGCCGATCGGTTCGCGATCTTCGTCCTGTCGGATTCGGGCGAGGCCGCCGAGGCCGAGGAGCGCGCCGCCTGGGCTCGGCTCGCGCCACATCTGGCCGTGCCCCTCCATTATCGTCGCCGGACCCGGAATATCGGCCGCAAGCCCGGCAACGTCGCCGATTGGGTGCGCAATCACGGCGCGGCCTATGACTTCATGCTGATGCTCGATGCCGACAGCCTGATGGGCGGCGACACGATGGTCGGCATGGCGCAGATCATGGAGCAGCGCCCCTCGATCGCGCTCCTGCAAACCGTGCCGATGATCATCGGCGCGACGACCTTCTTCCAGCGGTGGATGCAGTTCGCCAGCCGCTTCTACGGGCCGATCTCCACCGCCGGGCTGGTCTGGTGGTCGGGATCGGAATCGACCTTCTGGGGGCATAACGCGCTGATCCGCATCCGCGCCTTTGCCGAGAGCTGCGGCCTGCCCGACCTGCCCGGACGACCACCGTTCGGCGGCACGATCATGAGCCACGACATGGTCGAGGCGGCGTTGCTGCGCCGTCGCGGCTGGCGACTCCACATGCTGATGGTCGAGGACAGTTTTGAGGAGTTCCCGCCCACCCTGATCGACCAGGCGGTGCGCGACCGGCGCTGGGCGCAGGGCAATACCCAGCATCTCAAGCTGCTGGGATCGAGCGGCTTTCACTGGATCAGCCGGTTGCAGCTATTCCTCGGCGCGCTGTCCTATCTGATGTCGCCCGCCTGGCTGATCCTGATCGCCACCGCGATCATGCAGGGGCTGTCGGACGGTCCGGCGACGGTGCGCGCCGTGACATCGGTCCGGGTGCTGGTCGTGACGCTGATCCTGTTGTTCGGGCCAAAGGTCCTGAGCATCATCTGGGCGATGGCCGACCGGGATCGGCGGGCCAGCTATGGCGGCGTTCGGGGCATATTATCCTCGGTCGCGCTCGACGTGCCGCTGTCGATCCTGACCGCGCCCGTGATCGCGCTGACCCAGTCGATCGACATCGTCAACATCCTGCGCGGCAAGCCGTCGGGCTGGAACCCCCAGAGCCGGGTGCGCGACGGGCTGGCGGCGGCGGACACGATGCCGCGCTATTACTGGCATCTGGGTGTCGGCGTGATCCTGCTCGGCGTGTCGGTCCTCGATCCGATGCTGGGGGCGTGGCTGTCGCCGGTGACGCTGGGGCTGCTGCTCGCGCCGTGGCTGGCGATGGAGACGGCCAAGGTTCGGCCCGGCGAGCGACTGGCCCGGAAGGGCGTGTTCACCGTGCCGGGATCGGCGGTGGCGGAACCCGCCCGCCCCCTGGCCATCGCATAGAGCCGGGCAGCACGGGAACGGGGCGGCACGGCTCAGTCATCCTCATCCTCGAACCCCACCAGCGCCAAGGCCCGCGCCTTCATCTGCCGCGTCTCGCACCAATGGACCAGCGCCTCCTCGCGCCCATGCGTCACCCACACCTCGCGCGGGGCGATCTCGGTCAGGGTGCGGGTCAGTTCGTCCCAATCGGCATGGTCGGACAGGATCAGCGGCAGTTCGACATTCTTCTGCCGCGCGCGCTGGCGCACCCGCATCCAGCCGCTGGCCATCGCGGTGATCGGATCGGGCAGCCGCCGCGACCAGCGATCGTTGAGCGCCCCCGGCGGGCACAATATGACATGCCCCGCCATCTCGGCCTTGGGGGTGTCCGCGACCATCCGCAGCTCGCCCAGATCGACGCCCAGGTCCTGATAGAGCGCGCATAGCCGCGCCAGCGCGCCGTGGAGGTAGATGGGGGCCTCATGCCCCCGGGCGCGCAGTTCGGCGATCACCCGCTGCGCCTTGCCCAGCGCATAGGCGCCGACCAGCACGCACCGCGTCGGATTGGCGTGGAGCCGCGCGATCAGCTTGTCGATCTCGTCCCCCGTCTCGGGATGGCGAAAGACGGGCAGCGCGAAGGTCGCCTCGGTGACGAAGACGTCGCACTTCACCGGTTCGAAGGGCGTACAGGTCGGGTCGGCGCGCCGCTTGTAATCGCCCGACACCACCACCCGTTCCCCCCGGTAATCGAGCACGACCTGCGCCGATCCCAGCACATGCCCGGCGGGGACGAAGCTGACCTCCACCGCGCCCAGCCGGATCGTCTCGCCATAGCCGACGCCCACGCCGTTTTGCGGACCATAGCGCGCCGCCATGATCGCCAGCGTTTCGGGCGTCGCCCAGACGGTGCCGTGGCCGCCACGCGCATGGTCGGCATGGCCATGCGTTACCAGCGCCTTGGGTTCGCGTTCGGACGGATCGACCCAGGCATCGGCGGGGGCCACGTAAATCCCGTGTTTATGGGGCTGTATCCAGTCGCCGAGCTTGGCCATGCTTCCTATATCCTTCAGCATGCCCCCCGGTTCCCTTGCCTCCCCCCTGACCGACTGGTTCGCCGCCAAGGGCTGGCAACCGCGCACCCACCAGCTGGCGATGCTGGACGAAGCCCGCGCCGGGCGGCACGCCTTGCTGGTCGCGACGACGGGCGCGGGCAAGACGCTGGCGGGGTTCCTGCCGACGCTGACCGAGTTGATCGAAGCGCCGGCCGAAGGGCTGCACACCCTCTACGTCTCGCCGCTCAAGGCGCTGGCGGTCGACATCCGTCGCAACCTCGTGACCCCGATCGAGGAGATGGGGCTCGACATCCGGGTCGAGACGCGGACCGGCGACACCTCCTCGGACAAGAAGGCGCGACAACGGGTCAAGCCGCCGCAAATCCTGCTGACCACGCCTGAATCGCTGTCGCTGCTGCTCAGCTACCCGGATGCCGAAACGATGTTCGCGGGGCTGAAGACCATCGTGGTCGATGAGGTCCATGCCTTCGCCACCGGCAAGCGCGGCGATCTGCTGTCGCTGTGCATGGCGCGGTTACAGCGGCTGTCGCCCGATCTGCGCCGAGTCGCACTGTCGGCGACGGTGGCGGACCCGGATGGCTATCGCGCCTGGCTCGCGCCCGACGGCGACATCGACGCGGTGGGACTGGTGATGGGCGAGCCGGGCGCGCCGCCCGACATTGCCATCCTGCTGCCCGAGGATCGCGTGCCCTGGGCGGGCCATTCGGGCCGCTATGCCGCCGCCCAGGTGATGCGGGTGATCGAGGCGAACCGGACCACCATCGTCTTCTGCAATACCCGCAGTCTGGCCGAACTGATCTTTCAGGATTTGTGGAAGGCAAACGACAAGGGCCTGCCGATCGGCGTCCATCACGGCTCGCTGTCGCTGGAGGCGCGCCAGAAGGTGGAGGGCGCGATGGCGGCGGGCCAGCTCCGCGCGCTGGTCGCGACCGCCAGCCTCGATCTGGGCGTCGACTGGGGCGATGTCGATTGCGTGATCCAGATGGGCGCGCCCAAGGGTTCGTCGCGCCTCCTGCAACGGATCGGGCGCGCCAATCACCGGCTGGATGAATCGAGCCGCGCGATCCTCGTCCCCGGCAACCGCTTCGAGTATCTGGAGGCGCGCGCCGCGCTCGACGCGGTGGAGGCGGGCGAGCTCGACCCCGACCTGTTCCGGCAAGGCGCGCTCGACGTGCTGGCGCAGCATGTCATGGCCTGCGCCTGTGCCGCGCCGTTCGAACAGGGCGCGTTGCTCGATGAAATTCGCTCGGCCATGCCCTATTCGGCGCTGGACGATGCGACCTTCGACCGGGTGCTGCGCTTCATCGCGGACGGCGGCTATGCGTTGCGCGCCTATGACAAGTTCAAGCGACTGGTCCAGCAGCCCGGCGGGCTGTGGCGCGTCACCCATCCGCAATTCGTTGCCCAGCACCGCCTCAACGCCGGGATCATCGTCGAGGCGACGATGCTCAAGGTCCGCTTCCGCAACGGCCGCCAGCTCGGCCGGGTGGAAGAGGGCTTCGCCGCGACGCTGGCCCCCGGCGACACCTTCTTCTTCGCCGGGTTGAGCCTGGAGGTGGAATCGATCGACGGCGAGGACCTGATCGTCCGCGCCACGTCTCGCCCCGCGCGCATCCCAACCTATGGCGGCGCGCGAATGCCGCTGTCGACCAGCCTCGCCGAACGGGTGCGCGCCTTCCTCGCCGACCGCCGCGAATGGGATCGCTTTCCCCCGGACGTGCATGACTGGCTGGAGATGCAGGACCGCCGCTCGGTCCTGCCCCGCCCCGGCCAGTTGCTGGTCGAGACCTTCCCGCGCGAGGGGCGGCATTACATGGTCGCCTACAGCTTCGAGGGGTGGAACGCGCACCAGTCGCTGGGGATGCTCATCACCCGGCGGATGGAGGCGCAGGGGCTCAAGCCGCTCGGCTTCGTCGCCAGCGATTATGCGCTCGCCTGTTACGGGCTGGAGCCGATCGCCGACCCGGCCAGCCTGTTGTCCCCCGACATCCTCGAAAACGAGTTCGTCGACTGGGTGCAGCAATCGCACCTGTTGAAGCGCGCGTTCCGCGAAGTGGCGGTGATCGGCGGGCTGGTCGAGCGCCAGCATCCCGGCAAGCGCAAGACCGGGCGGCAGGTGACCTTCTCGACCGACCTGATCTACGACGTGCTGCGCAAATACGAGCCCGGCCACCTGCTGCTGCAAGCCGCGTGGGACGATGCGCGCGCGCGGATGACCGATGTCGGGCGGCTGGCCAATCTGCTCGGCCGGGCGGCGGGCACGATGCTGCATGTCGAGCTGGACCGGGTCAGCCCGCTCGCCGTCCCGGTGCTGGTCCTGATCGGACGCGAGCGGGTCGCGACCGGGAGCGCGGACGACGCCCTGCTGATCGAGGCGGAGGCGCTGGCGGCGGAGGCGATGGAGACCTGAGCCCCCGTCCCCTGCAAATCGATCACGCTGATCGTATCAAAAATGTTGCAATGCCCCTCCCCCTTCCGCAAACCTGATCCCGTGCTCCGCCAGTATGAACTCGTCGACCGTGTGCTCGACTATGACCCCCAGGCCGATGAGGCGCTGTTGAACCGCGCCTATGTCTTCTCGATGAAGGCGCATGGCAGCCAGAAGCGTGCTTCGGGCGATCCCTATTTCAGCCATCCGATCGAGGTTGCCGGCATCCTGACCGACCTGCACCTGGATGACGAGACGATCGCGACCGCGATCCTGCACGACACGATCGAGGATACCGTCGCCACGCCCGAGGAGATCGAGCGGCTGTTCGGCGCCAATGTCGCACGGCTGGTCGACGGCGTCACCAAGCTGTCCAAGATCGAGGCGCAGACCGAAAGCGAGCGCGCCGCCGAGAATCTGCGCAAGTTCCTGCTCGCCATGTCGGACGATATCCGCGTCCTGCTGGTGAAGCTGGCCGACCGGCTGCACAATATGCGCACGCTCCATCACATCGCGAAGCCGGAGAAGCGCCGCCGCATCGCGAAGGAGACGATGGACATCTATGCCCCGCTCGCCGAGCGGATCGGCATGTACGAGTTCATGAAGGAGATGCAGATGCTCGCCTTCCAGCAACTCGAACCCGAGGCGTATGAGTCGATCTCGCTGCGGCTGGCGCAGATGAAGGAAGGCGGCGGCGACCGGATCGCCAAGATCGCCTCCGGGCTGAAGCTGCTGATGGCGCGCGGTGGCATCGATGCGGAGGTGACGGGACGCGAGAAATCCGCCTTCTCGATCTTCCGCAAGATGAATGAGCGGCATATCAGCTTCGAGCAGCTGTCCGACGTCATGGCGTTCCGCGCGATCGTGCCGACCGAGGAGGATTGCTACCGCGCGCTGGGTCTGATCCATCGCCGCTGGCCGATGGTGCCGGGGCGGTTCAAGGATTATATCTCGACCCCCAAGCGCAACGGCTATCGCTCGCTGCACACCAGCGTCATCCATGCCGACAATGCGCGTATCGAGATCCAGATCCGTACGCCGGAAATGCATGCCGAGGCGGATTTCGGCCTGGCCGCGCACTGGACCTATAAACAGGCGACGCGCCACGATGCGCAGGTGAGCTGGATTCGCGATCTGGTCGAAATCCTCGATACGGCGGGCAGCCCCGAGGAACTGATCGAGCATACGAAGATGGCGATGTACCAGGATCGCATCTTCGCCTTCACGCCAAAGGGCGAGCTGATCCAGTTGCCCAAGGGCGCGACGCCGATCGACTTCGCCTATGCCGTCCATACCGATCTGGGCGACCAGGCGGTGGGGGCCAAGCTGAACGGCCGGGTCGTGCCGCTGTCGACCGTCATCTCCAATGGCGACCAGGTGCAGATATTGCGCTCGGCGGGCCAGACGCCGCAGGCCAACTGGCTGAACCTGGCGATCACCGGCAAGGCGCTGGCCGCGATCCGCCGCCACCTGCGCCATGCCGAGCGCGCCGAGCAGGTGACGCTGGGCACCAAGCTGTACGAGGATATCGTCCGCCGCCTGCCCGCGCAGATCGGCGCCGACGCGCTGACCCATGCGCTCCAGCGGTTGAAGATGCCCGACGAGGCGCATCTGATGATCGCGATCGCGCGCCGCACCGTGTCGGACGCCGCCGTGATGGAGGCGCTGATGCCCGGCTCGGCCGGCGCGGATGTCGCCGCCCTGCCGCCGCAGTCGAGCGCCATCTCGATCAAGGGGCTGACGCCGGGGGTCGCCTATGACCTTGCGCAATGCTGCCACCCGGTACCGGGCGACCGCATCGTGGGCCTGCGCCGCCCCGATGCGGGGATCGAAGTCCATGCGATCCAGTGCCCCGTCCTGACCGATCTCGCCGACCGCTCGGAAGAGGAAACCGACTGGGTCGACGTTTCCTGGGGCGACGACAGCGAGGGCGCGACCGCGCGCATCTCGGTCATGGTCAAGAACGAACCCGGCGCGCTGGGCGTGCTGGCGACGATCATCGGCCAGCACAAGGCCAACATCATCAACGTCCGGCTGGATACGCGCGACACGCGCTTCCACACCAATCTGATCGATGTCGAGGTGCATGATGTGCAGCATCTGATGCGCCTGATCGCCGCGCTGCGCGCCGCCGATGTGGTGAGTTCGGTGGAGCGGGTTTAACCCCCTTCCCGAACCACCCCGGCGGAGGCCGGGGTCCAGATGCGATGGACTATCGAGATGCGGAGGCCATCCCCTCGCACGCCACGAACCACATGGCAACTAGGGCCCGGCCTTCGCCAGGGTGCCACTTATGTATGGGGAGCCACTGCGCCCCGAAATCTGACACGCGAATGACGGCTCCGTAACAAAAGACTGGAACCCACGCCCGCGACGCGCTTTGACCTTCCCGAACAGGGAGCCTTTCTCATGCGTTTCGTCACCGCCGCCGCCATGCTCGCCCTCGCCGCGCCCGTTGCCTTTCCGGCCGTCGCACAACAGGTCCGGTCCATCTCCGCGTCCGACAAGGCGCAGGGTGCACAGGCCAATCCCCAGCTCGTCGCGCAATATGGCGGCCGCTACACCGGCCCACAGGCGGCGTTCGTCGAACGGGTGGGCAAGCGGGTCGCGGTCCAGTCGGGCCTGTCCAACGCGCAGGGCGATTTCGTGGTGACGACGCTCAACTCGCCGGTGGAGAACGCCTTCGCCATCCCCGGCGGCTATATCTATGTCACGCGCCAGCTTCTCGCGCTGATGAACTCGGAGGCCGAGCTCGCCTCGGTGCTGGGACATGAGGTCGGCCATGTCGCCGCGCGCCACGCACAGAGCCGCAACACCCGCTCGACCATCGGCTCGATCCTGGCGGCGGGCGCGGGGCTGCTGACCGGCAGCGATGTCGCCACCCAGCTCGTCGGCACCGGCGCGCAGCTCTACACGCTGAAATATGGCCGCGATCAGGAATATCAGGCCGATGGGCTCGGCATCCGCTACATGACCGCGGCGGGCTATGATCCCTATGCCTCGCCCGACATGCTCGCCGCGCTGGCGGCGTCGAGCGACCTGGCCGCGCGGACCGCGGGCCGCGACGCCAATGCGATTCCCACCTGGGCCTCCACCCATCCCAACAGCGCCGATCGCGTGCGCCGCGCCGCCGCGCTGGCGCGGCAGACCGGCCGCCCGGAAACCACTCCGGCACAGGACACCGCCTTCCTGCGGATGCTCGACGGCCTGCCCTATGGCGAAGACCCCAAGGAAGGCATTGTCGATGGCCAGACCTTTCGCCATCCCGTCCTGAAGCTCAAATTCACCGCGCCCAGCGGCTATCGCATCGCCAATGGCAGCGATGCGGTCAGCATCGTCGGCCAGGGGGGGCAGGCCGAAATGCGGCTGGGCCAGGGCAGCGACCTGGGCCAGGCCATCGCGTTGCGCTTCAAACAGCTCGGCACCGGCACGCCCACGGGCCAGCTCCAGAACGGCACCGCCAACGGCCTCCGCTATGCATGGGTAACGACACGCGCCGCCGCCAATAATCGCGCGGTCGATGCGACCGTGGTGGCGTATCGTTTCCCTGCGGCCACCTACACCTTCACGCTGGTGACGCCGGCGGGCAGCGGGATCGGGCCGTTCCAGCCGCTGCTGGCCTCGGTCGCGCCGCTGTCCACGGCGGAGGCGAACGCCATTCACGGCAAGAAGATCAGCATCGTGACCGTCCGCCAGGGCGACACGATCGACAGTCTGGCGGCGCGCATGGCCTATCCCGATTATCGGCGCGAACGGTTCGTCACGCTCAACGGGCTCGACCCGGAACAACCGCTGGTGCCGGGTCGTTTGGTCAAGTTGGTCGTGAATGGGTGACGGACGCGTTCGACGCCGCTAAACCGGCGGCGTCATGAAGCGCCCTGCCCTGTCCGTCGTCGTCCCCTGCTACAACGAAGCCGCCTGCCTGGACGTGCTCCACGCGCGGATCTCGGGCGCCGCCCGCGCGGCGGTGGGGGACGATTATGAAATCGTCCTCATCAACGACGGCTCGCGCGACGACAGCTGGCCGGTGATGCAGCGGCTGGCCGCCGCCGACCCGCATCTGGTCGCGATCAACCTGTCGCGCAATCACGGCCACCAGCTCGCGCTGACCGCCGGACTGGACCTGTGTTCGGGCGAGCAGATCCTCATCATCGACGCCGATCTTCAGGACCCGCCCGAGCTCCTCTCCGACATGCGCGCGACCATGGCGGCACAGGGCGCGGACGTGGTCTATGCCGTGCGCCGCAAGCGCGCCGGGGAAACGCTGTTCAAGAAGGTGACGGCGGCAATCTTCTACCGGATGCTCGACCGGCTGACCGACACGCCGATCCCGCTCGACACCGGCGACTTCCGTCTGATGAGCCGCCGCGCGCTCGATGCGCTCCAATCGCTGCCCGAACAGGCACGCTTCATTCGCGGCATGGTCGCCTGGGTCGGCTTTCGCCAGATTCCCTTTCCCTATGACCGCGCCGAACGTCATGCGGGCGAGACCCATTATCCGCTGGGCAAGATGATCGCGCTCGCCTTCGACGCGGTGACAGGTTTCTCGACCGCCCCGTTGCGCTGGGCGAGCCATATCGGCCTGGCGCTGACCGCCGCGTCGCTGCTGCTGCTGGTCTATATCGCGATCGGTTGGCTGACCGGCTCGGCGGTGCAGGGCTGGACCTCGACCATGCTGGTCACCGTCGTCCTGGGCGCGGTGCAGATGCTCGTGCTGGGCATGATCGGCGAATATCTCGGGCGGCTCTACATCGAATCGAAGCGGCGTCCGCTCTACCTGGTCGCCGATATCGCCGGGCCGGTCCAGGGGCATGCCCGGCTGGGCTACAGCGCCCATGAGGGAGCCAAGGACCCCGCCTGACCGCCCGCCGGAATGACAGGCCCCACATGATGGGCTCCGAATGACGGACGCAGCCGCCTTCAAGCCGACGCACGGATGGGCTAGAAGGGCGGCGTGACGCTTGCCCTCATCCTGTCCGCCATCGCCATGACCCTGATCGTCGGGGTCCGTTACCTGATCGCCTCGGGTGCGTTCGCGCTGGCGACCAGGGCGCGGCATCCCGATCTCTATGCGGGCCTCGATCCGCAGATCCGGCGCGAGATCGGCTGGAGCCTCGCCTCCGCCGCGATCTACGGCATCCCCGCCGGGATCGTCGCCTGGGGATGGCAGAATCGCGGATGGACGCAGATCTATGCCGATATCCATGCCTGGCCGCTCTGGTACTGGCCGGTCTCGGTGCTGCTCTATCTGCTGGCGCACGACACCTGGTTCTACTGGACGCATCGCTGGATGCACCGCCCCGCGATCTTCAAGCGCGCCCACGCCGTCCATCATGCCAGCCGCCCGCCGACCGCCTGGGCCGCCATGGCCTTTCATCCGATCGAGGCGGTGACCGGCGCTGTGGCCATTCCGCTACTGGTCTTCGTGATTCCGATCCATGCCGGCGCGCTCGGCTTGGTCCTGACCATCATGACCGTTATGGGCGTGACCAACCATATGGGCTGGGAAATCTTTCCGCGCTTCATGTGGCAGGGGCGCTTGGGGGGGTGGCTCATCACCGCCAGCCATCATCAGCGGCATCATGAGCAATATGGGTGCAATTATGGGCTATATTTCCGCTTCTGGGACCGATTGTGCAGAACGGACCGGGGGCTCGGCGATTTCGGGCGCGCCCATGCGCAGGCGGAGCGCCGCCGCGCTGGCGCTGGTCGCGCTGCCGCTGATGGGCGCCGCGCCGGTTAGCCACCTGGACATCGGCATCGACCATCTGCGTTCGGCCAAGGGCATGATCCGCCTGTGCCTGACCGCCGACCCGGACAATTTCCCGGCCTGTGTCGACGATAGCCGCGCCATGACCCGTTCGGTGCCCGCCGGCCAGAAGGCGATCAGACTGGACGGCCTGCCCCATGGCAATTACGCCGCCGCCGTCATCCATGACGAGAATGGCAATGCCAAGCTGGACACGCTGGCGGGCATCCCGCGCGAAGGCTTCGGCTTCTCGCGCAACCCGCCGATCCATTTCGGCCCGCCGCGTTTCACCGCCGCCCGCTTCACGCTCGAAGGTGTTGCGGAAGCGCAACAGATTCGGATGCGGTATATCTTCTGACCCATCGCGCCGGAGCGAAATCCATGGCGTGGCGTTTGATGCCGGATAACCATCTCAGGGAGTGTTCCACCTTGCGGCTTTTTTCGCGCGTTGCCGCCCCGTTGATCGCCACGGCGGCTTTTTCCCTGTCAGTGCCCGCCTGGGCGCAAGAGATTTCCGGTCCTCGCGATCCCGCCACCACACCGGCGGGCGAGTTGAACAAGAACAGCGTCACCATCGGCTTGGGCGGAGTCTATCTGCCCGATTACGAGGGGTCGAACGACTATCGCTTCACCGCCGCCCCCGCCGGGCTGGCCTATATCGACGGACGCACGATCGCGCTGATCGGCAACCGCCTGTCGGTCGACCTGATCGGCGACCTTCGCAACCCCGCATGGGATTTTCAGGCGGGTCCCGTCGCGGTGGTCAACATGGATCGCACCGCACCGTCGCAGATCGACGATCCCCGCGTTCGCGCGCTGGGCAAGATCGGCGCGGCAGTCGAACTGGGTGGCTATGTCGGCATCGCCAAGGTCGGCGTCGTGACCAGCCCCTATGACCGGCTGTCCATCGCGCTCAGCTATCGGCATGACGTGACCAACGTCCATGACAGTGCGATCTGGCAGCCGACGATCAACTATTTCACGCCGCTGTCGACCAAGGCGGCGGTCGGCCTGTTCGTGACCGCCGAGCGCGCGGGCAAAGGCTATGCCCGCCGCTATTTCTCGATCAACCCCGAGCAGAGCATCGCGAGCACCCTGCCCGTCTATACCGCCCGCGCGGGGTGGAAGGACTGGACGGCGGGTGCGATCGGCACCTATTCGATCACCGGCAATCTGGTTCATGGCTGGAAGCTGGTCGGCAGCGTCAACTATAGCCGGATGCTCAATGATTTCGGCGACAGCCCGATCGTGTCGCAAGCGGGCTCGCGCAGCCAGTGGCTGAGCGCGCTGGGCATAGCCTATACTTTCTGACCGGGTTCGCGCGCCGCTCGCCGCATGGAGAACAGGCACGCCTATCCCTGTGCCGCCATGTCCGGCGGGCTGCACCGCGCGCCGCCCGTCCGTTCGACCCCGAGGTCGAACGGAGGCGGCTTTCGACCGGAGACACCCCCGACCGCTTATTCCTGCGGGCACGGCCCCGGACGGACGACCGGCGCGCCGCCGATATACCAGCGGCTGGCGTCCCCCATCTTGTCCTGATCGTGATAGCAGAGCTGGCCCTTATTCTCCGGCCCCTGCTTCTCGACGATAAAGGTCCAATGGCTGTCGGCGCAATTATGCGGGGTACAGCCATGCGCGGCGATCCCCGTCTTGCCGAAGCGGAAGATCGGAACCGTGACCGAACCTTGCGACGTCACGCGCTTCACCAGCGCCTGATCGCTCACCGCCCCGCGCAGCGCGCTCAGCACCTCGGGCTGGTCGAAGAAACTGACGCCCTTCACCACGTCATTGGGATAATGGCCGACATAGGCCGCCAGCGGATCGACCTTCGCCGTCTGCGCCGCCGGAGTCGGCCGCACCGGCCCGGGGGGAGTGAAATTGCCCGGCGCGACGTCCGAACTCGTGTCGGAGGTCTGGCTGTTACAGCCCGCCAGCGCGACCAGGATCAGGCAGGGCAAGACATAGGGCAAGGGAAGACGGCGCATCGAAATTCTCCTTTTGGCCGGGCTCTCGGCCTTATCATGCCCCAGCCAGCACCGGCATGCCAATGCCGGTTGCCGGGACGGGCCGGTGCACCGTCGTCGACACAGGCAAGAGTTGCCAGTCTGCCCCAGGCGTCCGGTTCCCGGCGACAGGCTGGACGGGCACGAATAGGGCCGCCCGGGCGCGACGGGTCGGATCGCCTTCAAGGGCAAAGCCGCCCCCGCTGCGCAGGCGTCATCAGCCCTTCTTGTCCAGCGGGAAGGGTCCGGTCACCGTCGCGCCGCCATCGGCGGTGAAGACGATGGTCCATTGCGCATTATTGTCGCACACCGCGACCCAGGCCGGGGCGCCATTGACCGCAGCCACTTCGCGCATCGAGGTCACCGCCTGGCAGCTTTGCCCGGTGCTGCCCGAATCGCGGATCGCACGGAACAGGACGCCGTTGCGCTGCCCCTCGGGCAGGTCGCGCACCTTCGCGCCCATCGCCGCCGCGGTGCTGGCATTGGCGGGCGCCGCCTGCGTCGTGTTCGCGCCGCCCTCGTTGGAGGAGCCACACGCCGCCAGCGGCAGCGCGGCGGCGAGAAGGGCGAGAACGGTGGTCGAACGCATCATGGTCGCTAAATCCTCCGAATGATCGCAATGGCCGCCAATATCGTGACCATATCGCTTGCACAACGATCCGCACGCGCCACGGTTGCGCGACAAAGACGTCATCGGCATGACGAAGCGATGAGCGATATCCGTCTGCACGAAAGCTGGCTGTCCGTCCTGCGCCACGAGTTCGACACGCCCTATATGAAGGCGCTGAAGAGCTTTCTGGCCGAGGAACGCTCGGCCGGGCAGCGGGTCTTTCCCCGCCCCTCCGAATGGTTTCGCGCGCTCGACCTGACCCCACTCGACCAGGTGCGCGTCGTGATCCTGGGGCAGGACCCCTATCATGGCGAGGGACAGGCGCATGGCCTGGCCTTTTCGGTCCAGCCGGGCGTCCGCCCGCCGCCCAGCCTGGTCAACATCTACAAGGAGATGGCGACAGACCTGGGCATCGCGCCGCCCAGCCACGGGCTGCTCGACCATTGGGCGCGGCAGGGGGTGCTGCTGCTCAATTCGGTGCTGACCGTGCGGATGGGGCAGGCCGCGTCGCATCAGGGGCGCGGCTGGGAGCGGTTCACCGACGCCGTGATCCGCGCGGTCGCCGCCAGGCCCGAGCCGGTCGTCTTCATCCTGTGGGGCGCCTATGCCCAGAAAAAGGCGGGCTTCGTCCGCGAGATGGGAGCCGGGCGGCACTGCGTCCTGACCTCGGTCCACCCCTCGCCCTTGTCGGCGCGGGGCGGGTTCTTCGGCTCGCGCCCCTTTTCGCGCGCCAATGACTTTCTGGTCGCGCATGGCCGCGAACCGATCGACTGGGCACTGCCGCCACTGTCCTGATTCAAGGGTCGCCCGATCTGTAATCATACTGGCATCATTTGACGCGAGCGCGCATAGGGCGCGCCATTCCACCGATCAGAACAAGGACCTCGGACGATGGCCGACGACGAATATGTGTATGACGAAGCGACCGGCGAATGGATCAGCGCGGCCGACGCCGCCGCCAAGGCCGGTGCGGGCAGTCCCGATGACGCGGTCGTGGTGCGCGACTCGGTCGGCAATGTGCTGAGCGACGGCGACCAGGTGACGCTGATCAAGGACCTGACCGTCAAGGGCGCGGGCCAGACGCTGAAGCGCGGCACCCTCATCAAGTCGATCCGCCTGACCGGCGACGACCAGGAAATCGACTGCAAGTTCGACGGGATCAAGGGGCTGGTGCTGCGCGCGGAGTTCGTGCGGAAGCGGTAAGCCTTGACATTGGACAGATTATTGTACAACTTTGGCTGTATGCAAGCTGTCTCCTATTCCGAAGCGCGCGAGAATCTGAAGGCGATGATCGACAAGGTCGTCGCCGACCGCGCGCCCGTGGCGATCACCCGCCAGCGGGGTGAAGGCGCCGTGCTGATTTCGGCCAGCGAATGGGCCTCGATCGAAGAGACGCTATACCTGCTGCGCTCGCCCAAGAACGCCCAGCGTCTGCTGGAAAGCATCGCCGAGCTGGAAGCAGGCGGCGGCGAAACCCACGATCTCGTCCAACCGTGAAGGTCCAGTTCTCGTCACGATCATGGGCCGAGTATCTCGACCTCCATGCTCATGACGCGAAGCTATTCGCGAAGCTCAATGCCCTGATTGAAGAATGTCGCCGCCACCCGTTCAAGGGGACCGGCAAACCCGAACCGCTGGGCGGGAACCTGTCAGGCTGGTGGTCGCGCCGGATCAGCCATGAGCATCGGCTGGTGTACCGGGTGGCTGACAGCGGCGATGAGCAAGTGCTGCAAGTGGCGCAGTGCCGGTATCATTATTGATCCAAAACGGATGTGATTGTGATGGGCGCGGCTGGATTGCCCGTGCCACGCCCATCACCTCAGAGATCGCGGTCCAGCGACAACACTTCATCCTCGGAATGGGCGCAGCGCTGATCGAATCACCTAGTGATTAAACTGTATCCACTTTCTTTTCTAAAATAAGGATGAAGTAGGCATTATTCTTATTGACACAGATTATGCTTAATGATGTCATAAGAAGATCAAGGGTGATCGTTGGAACCGATCACCCTTGATAAAACGGCAGGCATCCCCGCCGGTGCTTTGGTCAGCATCCGGAATTTATGGGCCCGTTCGCTCAAGGTCAACCGCCATGATGCCTGGGCGGTGTGGCGGAGCTATGTACGATGGCTAATGCTGCCCAAATCCAATGCATCAACAAGACGAACCGCTACAGCGCCCACGAGCGCATTTCCCATGTCGGCGGCACCTACCCCAACCAATGGAAGCTGACCCAAGAACAAGCGATTGCCGCTATCGAAACCGGCCAATGGCAGTTCTACGTTTCGGTCGGCGGGCAAACGGTCTGGGTGATTGTCGCCCGGTCCGCTGCGGGTAACAAATATCTCAAGACGCAGAATGACGGCGAGCAGCCGAACAATCTGTTGAGCTTGCCCGAATGCCCCTAAGCAGAAAGGCGAGAGGTGCGCCTTCATGACGCCCCCTCGCCGCTTTCATAATCGTCACCCCATGGCCTTCGACTTCGCTCAGGCGAAACGGGGATTGGGAATGAGGGGGCCGCATCCTTGCCGGATGCAGCCCTTTTTCATCACTCCGCCGAAAGGTAGACCTCCCCGCCCTTCTCACGGAATTTCTCGCTCATTTCCTGCATCCCCGCCTCGGCCTCGTCGGCTGCGACGAAGGTCTCCACCGGGGCGTTCTGCTTCGCCGCAAATTCCCGGACCTCCTGCGTAATCTTCATCGAGCAGAATTTGGGGCCGCACATCGAACAGAAATGCGCGGTCTTCGCGCCTTCCGCCGGGAGCGTCTGGTCGTGGTACGATTCCGCCGTGTCGGGGTCGAGCGACAGGTTGAACTGGTCGCGCCAGCGGAACTCGAAGCGGGCGCGGCTGAGCGCGTCGTCGCGCATCTTGGCCGCCGGGTGTCCCTTGGCCAGGTCGGCGGCGTGCGCGGCCAGCTTGTACGTCACCACGCCGACCTTCACGTCGTCGCGGTCGGGCAAGCCCAGATGCTCCTTGGGCGTGACGTAGCAGAGCATCGCCGTGCCATACCAGCCGATCATCGCCGCGCCGATGCCGCTGGTGATATGGTCATATCCCGGCGCGATGTCGGTCGTTAGCGGCCCGAGCGTGTAGAAGGGCGCCTCGCCGCACGCCTCCAGCTGCTTGTCCATATTCTGCTTGATCTTGTGCATCGGCACATGGCCGGGGCCCTCGATCATGACCTGCACGTCCTGCGCCCAGGCGCGCTTGGTCAGCTCGCCCAGCGTGTAGAGCTCGGCGAACTGCGCCTCGTCATTGGCGTCGGCGATCGCGCCGGGACGCAGCCCGTCGCCCAGCGAATAGGCGATGTCATACGCCTTCATGATCTCGGTGATCTCGTCGAAGCGTTCGTAGAGGAACGATTCCTTGTGATGCGCCAGGCACCATTTCGCCATGATCGAGCCGCCGCGCGACACAATGCCGGTGACGCGCTTGGCGGTCAGCGGGATATAGGGCAGGCGCACGCCCGCATGGATGGTGAAATAGTCGACGCCCTGCTCGGCCTGTTCGATCAGCGTGTCGCGGAAAATCTCCCAGGTCAGCTCCTCGGCGATGCCGCCGACCTTCTCCAGCGCCTGATAGATCGGCACGGTGCCGATCGGCACGGGCGCGTTGCGGATGATCCATTCGCGCGTGTCGTGGATGTTGCGCCCGGTCGACAGGTCCATCACCGTGTCCGCGCCCCAGCGGATCGACCAGACCAGCTTGTCGACCTCGGAGGCGACGTTGCTGGCGACCGCCGAATTGCCGATATTGGCGTTGATCTTGACCAGGAAGTTGCGGCCGATCGCCATCGGTTCGGATTCGGGGTGGTTGATGTTGTTGGGGATGATCGCCCGGCCGCGCGCCACTTCGTCACGGACGAATTCGGGCGTGACGTAATCAGGGATGCTCGCGCCGAAGCTCTCGCCGTCGCGGACATAATCCTTCAGCATCTCGCGCCCCAGATTCTCGCGGGTCGCGACATATTCCATCTCGGGCGTGATGATGCCGCGCCGGGCATAGTGCATCTGGCTGACGTTTATGCCGGGCTTGGCCCGCAGCGGACGGTTCAGCCCGGTGCGCGGGAATTGCGGCACTCCGCCCGAACGGTCGGGACCAAGCTGGCCATTATCCTCGGGGCGGATTTCGCGGCCGTCATAGGTCTCGACATCGCCGCGCCCCTCGATCCAGGTGCGGCGAATCTGCGGCAGGCCCGCCATGATGTCGATCCGCGCGGTCGGGTCGGTATAGGGGCCTGAGGTGTCATAGACGCGCAGCGGTGGCTCGCCCGAGGACGGGTCGAGATGGATTTCGCGCATCGCAACGCCCAGCGGGCCGACATGGATTTTCTTCGAGCCACGGATCGGGCCGGTCGTGACGCCGATCTCGGCCTTTGCGGGGATATCTGCCATAGTCCACTCCATGCGGAGGAAACGGACCATGAGAGACGGGGCCGCTCCCTCCCTACGCCGGTGTCAGCCGGATCAGGTTCAGCGGGTCGGGGGCTCCTGCCCCCCTCTCAAGCGCGGATCGGCGCTCCCCCGGGGATCACGCCTGCATAGGCGTATTCGCGGCGGATAAGAAGGGGTTTCGCGCGGGCGCACAGCGCGGCTCGATAATACCCCGATGGATCAAGGGGAAGACAGTCGACCGCAGACAGCGGCCGCGACTGCACCTTCGGGACATCGGCGTCGGCGAGCAGCGATCGCGCCACGGGTGCGAGCCACCTGTCCATGACGCCCTCAGGGGGCAAGCCGGGCCGCCTGGGCTTCGGCGAGATAGACCGTGAACAATTCATCGGGATCGCTCCATTGCGCCACGGGGGTCCAGCCACCCGCGCGCAACAGGATCCTGGCGTCGCGGGGCCCGTATTTGTGGCTGTTCTCGGTATGGATGGTCTCGCCCGCCGCCATCGCAAAGGCGCGTCCCTCAATGGTGAAATCGACATCGCGGGTCGCGGCCAGATGCATCTCGATGCGCGAGCGATCGTCGTTCCACACCGCGCGGTGGCGAAAGGCCTCGACCGGGATAGTGCCGTCCAGTTCGCGGTTGATCCGGTCGAGCAGATTGCGGTTGAACGCCGCCGTGACGCCCGGCGCATCGTCATAGGCCTGGACCAGCACGTCGACGGGCTTGGCCCGGTCCATGCCGATCAGCAGCATCGCGCCCTCGCCCAGCGACCCGCGCATCGCGCGCAGCAGGTCGGTCGCCATTGCGGGCGTCATGTTGCCGATGGTCGAGCCGGGGAAGAAGCCCAGCTTGGGCCTGTCGGCCACCATCGCGGGCAACGCCAGCGCGCGCATGAAATCGCCCTCCAGCGGATGGATGGGAAGATCGGGAAAGGCGCGTTGCAGATTGCGCGCGGAGTCGCGCAGGAAATCGCCTGAAATGTCGATCGGCACATAGGCCGCGGGCTCGACACAGCGCAGCAGCAGTGGCGTCTTGGTCGAGGATCCCGATCCGAACTCGACGACCACCCGGCCCCGGCCGACATGCGCGATCACCTCGGGACAGATGGTCTTCAGGATCGCGGTCTCGGCCCGGGTCGGATAATATTCGGGCAGGTCGGTGATCGCCTCGAACAGCTCCGACCCGCGACGGTCATAGAACCAGCGGGCGGGAATGGCGCGCGGGCGACGCGCCAGCCCGGACAGGACATCGGCGCGGAAGGCGGGGTCGGCCAGCGTCATCTGGCCGTCCTCGATCTCGGGCTTCAGCATGATTACAGATCCTTTGCCAGGCGGACGCCGGTGAATTGCCAACGCTGATGGGGGTAGAAGAAGTTGCGATAGCTGGCGCGGGCATGACCGCGCGGCGTCGCGCAGCTGCCTCCGCGCAGCACGAACTGCCCATTCATGAACTTGCCATTATATTCGCCGACCGCGCCCGCGACGGGATGGAAGCCGGGATAGGGGCGATAGGCGCTGCCGGTCCATTCCCAGACATTGCCGAAAAAGGCCGGGCCTTGCGGCGCGGGACGTGGCTCGACCGCGCCGGCGCGATCCATCTGGTGGCCGCCCGATGCGTCATGCGCCGCGGCGGCCGCCTCCCACTCGATCTCGGTGGGCAGTCGCACGCCCGCCCAGGTGGCGAAGGCGTCCGCCTCGTAAAAGCTGACATGCGTGACCGGCGCGGCGGGATCGACCGGGCGGCGGCCGTCCAGTCCGAAACGGGTCCAGCCGCCGTCCCCCGCCTCCCAATAGAGCGGCGCGGCGATCCCTTCCCCCGTCACCCAGGCCCAGCCATCCGACAGCCAATGGCGCGAGTCGCGATAGCCGCCATCGGCGATGAACCGCATCCACTCGCTGTTGGTGACGGTGCGGTCGGCAATGGCGTGGGGGTGAAGCAGCGCGTCGTGGCGCGGCCCTTCGCAGTCGAAGGCGAAGCCCCGCCCGTCATGGCCGACCCTGACGATGCCCGTCCGCCCCGTGATCCAGCCGACCGGGCCGGGCATCGCCACCGGCTCCTTGGGCTCGGGCGCATATAGCGCGGGTTCGAGCGGGCTTTCCGAGAACAGGTGCAGGATATCGGTGACGAACAGCTCCTGATGCTGCTCCTCATGATGGCAGCCCAGCGCCACAAGGTCGCGCGCATCGGCGGGAAGCGCGGGCAGGGCGGCGAGCAACGCCGCATCGACATGCGCGCGATACGCCCGCACCTCGTCCAGCGTCGGGCGGGTGATCATCCCGCGGCGATGGCGCGCGTGGCGCTTGCCCTCCGCCTCGTAATAGCTGTTGAACAGAAAGGGAAAGCGCGGGTCGTGCAGTGCATAGCCCGGCACATGATCGCGCAATACGAAGGTTTCGAAGAACCAGCTCGTATGCGCCAGATGCCATTTGGCGGGCGAGGCGTCGGGCATCGACTGGACCGTGGCGTCGGCGTCCGACAGGGGCTCCGCCAGCGCCAGGGTCAGCGCCCGCACCGATCGGTAGCGCGCGGCCAGATCGTCGGCAGGCGGCGCAGACGTCGCGGCGGACGGAGCAAGGATCGACATTGGGCGCTCCCCGGAGTGCGGGGCCGCCGACCGGTCCTTTACCGTCCCGTGCGCGCCCCTCCTGGCACCCAAAGAACGTCCGATGCGCCGCATTGGTTCATCACCCGCGCGGCGACGAACAGCCAGTCGGACAATCGGTTGAGATAGGCGAGCGCGGCCGGATTGACCGCGTCCCGTTCGCCCAGCGCGACGGCGGCCCGCTCCGCCCGCCGCGCGATCGCCCGCGCCAGATGCAGATGGGCCGCGGCCGCGCCGCCGCCGGGCAGGATGAAGCTGGTCAGCGGCGACAGCGCCGCATTCATCGCGTCAATCTGTCCCTCCAGCCGCGCGACCTGCTCCGGCAGGATGCGGAGCGCGCCCTCGATCTCGCCGGGGGTGGCCAGATCGGCGCCCAGGTCGAACAGGTCGTTCTGGATATGGGTCAGCTGCGCCGCCATCGGTCCTTCGACCGACAGCAACGCGACGCCGATCGCGCTGTTCGCCTCATCCACCTCGCCGATCGCGATCATCCGCGCGTCCGCCTTGGACCGGCGCGATCCGTCGACCAGTCCGGTCGTGCCCTTGTCCCCGGTGCGGGTATAGATTTTCGTCAGCTTGACCATGGGTTCAGGTCCGTCCCGCCAGGAACAGGAGCAGCACGACGACGGTGATCGCCAGCGCCTGGAAGAAGATGCGCTGCTGCATCATCCGGTTGGATTTCAACTGCGACACGGTCGGCCCCTCGCCGCCCCTTGCCTCGGCGGACGCCTCTTGCAGAAAGCTGACGATGCCGCGCACCAGCGCGACCAGGGTCGCGATCATCGCCGCGATCAGCAGGATCACGAGAAATAGGGTCATGCCGCGAAGCTTACGCCTCCCCCAGCCGAAATCCAGCGGGAAGCATATTGCGCCGCAGCGCATCGGCGAGCGCATGGCCGTCCTCGCCCGCCTCCCGCATCGCCGCCAGCGCGGGCGCGCCGTGGCGCTTGGCGAGCCGCTGTCCATCACCCCCGACGATCAGCGGATGATGATGATAGAGCGGCGTCGGCAACCTCAGCAGGGCCTGAAGCAGGCGGTGGACATGCGTCGCCTCGAACAGGTCGCGTCCGCGCACCACATCGGTCACGCCCTGCGCGGCATCGTCGACCGTCACCGCCAGATGATAGCTGGCGGGGGCGTCCTTGCGCGCCAGGATCACGTCGCCATGGCGCAGCGGATCGGCGGCGATCGTGCCGGCCTGGTCGTCCCGCCAGTCGAGCGGCCCCACGCGGTCGACCGCGCGGGCGATGTCGATCCGCCAGCCATGCGGCTCGTGAATCCGCGCAGCGCGCGCCTGCGCTGACAGCGAACGACAGGTGCCCGGATAGGCCGCCACGGGCCCGTGCGGCGCGGACAGGCTGGCCGCGATTGCAGCGCGGGTGCAGAAACAGGGATAGAGAAGATCGCCCAGCCGCGCCTGCGCGGCGGCATAGAGCGCCAGCCGCTCCGACTGGAAGGACAGCTCGTCCCATTCCAGCCCCAGCCATGCGAGATCGCGAAGGATCGTCTCGACATGCTCCGGTCGACTGCGCGTACCGTCGATATCCTCGATCCGCAGCAGGAATCGCCCGCCACCGGCCCGCGCGAGATCATGCGCCCGCACCGCCGACAGCGCATGGCCCAGATGCAGCCGTCCGGTCGGGCTGGGCGCGAATCGCGTCACGGAGACCATGCCGCGCATCATCCGCCCCCTTGACCCCGATTCCAATCCCATGCTGTCATAGCCATGTCACGTCGCTGCGCGAAAGGGCGCTAGCGATACCGCAAAGGGAGGAGCTGTGTTTCATCCCGATTTGATCCGACACCCGGACAGTTGTCCGGCTCTCGTGCTGAATGCCGATTATACGCCGCTGTCCTATTATCCCCTGTCGGTCTGGCCCTGGCAGACCGCGGTAAAGGCCGTGTTCCTCGACCGGGTGGATATCGTCGCGCATTATGAGCGCGAGGTGCGCAGCCCGACCGCCAAGGTCAAGCTTCCTTCGGTCATCGCGCTCAAGCAATTTGTGAAGCCGTCGCAATTCCCGGCCTTCACCCGCTTCAACCTGTTCCTGCGCGATCGCTTTTCCTGCCAATATTGCGGCTCGCACCGGGACCTGACCTTCGACCATGTCATCCCGCGCGCGCAGGGCGGACGGACGACCTGGGAAAATGTCGTCACCGCCTGCGCCCCCTGTAACCTGAGGAAGGGCGGACGGACCCCTCGCCAGGCCGGAATGCCGCTGCATGTCGAGCCGATCCGCCCGACCAACTGGCATTTGCAGGAGCATGGCCGCAGCTTCCCGCCCAATTATCTGCATGAAACATGGCACGACTGGCTCTATTGGGACGTTGAACTGGAAGCGTAACGAGCCAAGGAGTCGGGAATGCGTGGTTGGGCGATCGGCCTTGGAGGCCTGGGGTTGATGGCAGTGATGACCACCACCGCCTGCGGCAAGAAGGAAGAAAGCCGCGCCGAAGCGGACCAGGCCGCCGCCAAAGCCGGTTTCGTGCCCCCCTCCGTCACCAGCCGCGTCGATTTCGGCAGCATGATGGCGCGCCGCTTCCGCGAACTCGATCGCGACGGCAACGACATCATCACCGCCGACGAAATGCCCGCCGCCAATTCGCGGCTGAAGGCATTGGACCGCAACAAGGACGGCGAGATCACTGAGAGCGAGTTTTTCGAGGGCATGTTGGCGCGGTTCGACCGGATGGACCTGAACCGCGACGGCACCGTCACCTCGGAGGAACGCGAGGCTTCGCGCACCGAGCGGCCTGCCCCCCCGACCGATCCGGTGCCGACGGCGACCGGCATGGTCGCGCCCGGTAATACAAACTGAGCGGACTGCGCCCCACCATCGGGTGCCTGTCCTTCATCGCCGGGACGGCACCCGATCGGGTCGAAAAAAGTAACTTCGCGGTCTCCACATGGCGCCAATGTGAAATATAAATTGCTCGTTTTGTAAAACGGCATACTAATATTGCCGGATATCGGCGGTTGACGTCCAGGCTATTGCGTTGCAGCAATGGCGGCCATGACCAGCCTTCCCCCGATCGCCAACAACGCCGATATCCGCTTCCTGGGCACCCAGCTCGGCGATGTGATCCGTCGTTTTGGCGGCGACGCGCTGTTCGAGGCCACCGAGGCGATCCGCCGCGCCTCGGTCGACCGGCATCGCGGGCTGGGCGACGATGCCGCCGTCGACCTGCAACTCGAACGCCTCGCGCTCGACGAGACGCTCGATTTCGTGCGCGGCTTCATGCTCTTCTCGATGCTCGCCAACCTCGCCGAGGACCGGCAGGGCATCGCCCGCGAACAGGGTGCCGATATCGCCCATGTGCTGGCGACGCTGGCCGAAAAGGGCATCGACCGCGATCAGGCGATGGCGCTGCTGCAACAGGCGCTGGTCGTGCCCGTGCTCACCGCGCACCCGACCGAGGTGCGGCGCAAGAGCATGATCGATCACCGCAACCGCATCGCCGAATTGCTGGCGATGCGCGATGCGGGGCGCGACGTGACGCCCGACGGTGACGATGTCGAGGCGGCGATCGGACGGCAGATCGCGCTTCTCTGGCAGACGCGGGTGCTGCGCCGCGAACGGCTCTATGTCACCGACGAGGTGGAAACCGCGCTGTCCTATCTGCGCGACGTGTTCCTGCCGGTGCTGCCCGCGCTCTACCAGCATTGGGACAAGGCGTTCGGCGCGCGCGTCCCCGCCTTTCTGCGCCCCGGCTCGTGGATCGGCGGCGACCGCGACGGCAATCCCTTCGTCACCGCCGAGTCGCTGACCCATGCGCTGGCGCAGGCGGCCGATGCGGTGCTGACCCATTATTCCGAGGGGGTGCACGCGCTGGGTGCCGAGCTGTCGATCTCGACCGAACATGCCGAGGTGGATGGGGCGGTGCTGGCGCTGGCCGAGGCGAGTGGCGATGACGCGCTGAGCCGCGCCGACGAACCCTATCGCCGCGCCTTGTCGGGCATCTACGCCCGGCTCGCCGCGACTCATCAGGCGCTGACCGGCAAGACCTCGTCCCGCCCCGGCCGGCTGACCGGCGAACCCTATCCCGATCCTAAGGCACTGCGCACCGATCTGGTCGCGATCGCGCGCGGCCTCGCGGCGCGCGGCGGCGGCGCGCTGGCGAGCGGCGGAGCGCTGGGCCGGCTGATCCGCGCGGTCGAGACGTTCGGCTTCCACCTCGCCACGCTCGACCTGCGGCAAAATTCGGCGGTGCATGAGCGGGTGGTCGCCGAACTGCTCAAGGTCGCCGGGGTCGAGGCCGATTATCTGGCGCTGGACGAAGGCGCGCGGGTCGCGCTGCTGCGCCGCGAACTCGCCAATGCCCGCCCATTGGTCAGCCATTATGCCGATTATTCGGACGAGACGCGGTCCGAACTCGCCATCGTCCAGGCCGCCGCCGATGCGCACGCGGCCTATGGCCCGAAGTGCATCACCAATTATATCGTCTCGATGGGCAAGTCGGTGTCCGACCTGCTCGAAATCAACCTGCTGCTCAAGGAGTTCGGCCTCTACCGTCCCGGCCAGCCCGCCACCGCCGCGATCATGGCGGTGCCGCTGTTCGAGACGATCGAGGATCTGGAGGCCGGGCCGGATATCATGCGCGCCTATTTCGGCTTGCCCGAGATCGCCGCGATCGTGCGAGCGCGGGGCCATCAGGAAGTGATGATCGGCTATTCCGACTCGAACAAGGACGGCGGCTATCTGACCTCGACCTGGTCGCTGTCCAAGGCGTCCCGCGCGTTCCGGCCGGTCTTCGAGGAGGCGGGCGTCAGGATGCAGCTCTTCCACGGGCGCGGCGGTGCGGTAGGGCGTGGCGGGGGCAGCGCCTTTGCTGCGATCCGTGCCCAGCCGCACGGCACGGTGCAGGGCCGCATCCGCATCACCGAACAGGGCGAGGTGATCGCGGGCAAATATGGCACACGCGACTCGGCGATGACCAATTTGGAGGCCATGGCCTCGGCCACCTTGCTCGCCAGCCTGGAACCCGAACAACTGTCGTCCGCCCAGAATGACCGCTTCACCGCCGCGATGGAGCAATTGTCGGCGACCGCGTTCCGCACCTATCGCGACCTGGTCTATGGCACCGAAGGGTTCCGCACCTTCTTCCGCCAGATGACCCCGATCGCCGAGATCGCCGGGCTGAAGATCGGCAGCCGCCCAGCCAGCCGCAAGAAATCCGACGCGATCGAGGATCTGCGCGCCATCCCCTGGGTGTTCAGTTGGGCGCAGGCGCGCGTCATGCTGCCCGGCTGGTTCGGGGTCGGCACCGCGATCGCACAGTTCGAGGACAAGGCGCTGCTCGCCGACATGGCGAAGAACTGGCCCTTCTTCGCCGCCACGCTGGCGAACATGGAGATGGTGCTGGCCAAGTCCGACATCGGCATCGCCCGCCGCTATGCCGGGCTGGTCGAGGACCAAGGCATGCGCGAGGTGATTTTCGGGCGCATCCAGGACGGCTGGCACCGCACGCGCGACGGCCTGCTGACGGTGACGGGGCAGACCCGGCTGCTGTCGGACAATCCGACGCTGGAGGCCTCGATCCGCCTGCGCCTGCCCTATATCGAGCCGCTCAACCTGCTCCAGATCGAGTTGATGAAGCGCCACCGCGCGGGCGAGGACGATCCGCGCATCGGCGAGGGCATATTACTGTCGATCAACGCGATTGCCACCGCGCTTCGGAACAGCGGCTAGGCCAACGCGCGGGAAAAGAGGCTTGCGGCGCTGTCGGTCAGGGTTCCAGCGCCAAGGCTCGCTCGCCCCGCTCATGCGCGAGCAGCCACTGCTTCACCGCCAGCCCGCCCGCGAAGCCGGTCAGCGCCCCGTTCGCGCCGATCACCCGGTGGCAGGGGGTCACGATCGACAGCGGGTTGCGCCCGTTCGCCGCCCCCACCGCACGCGACGCCCCCGGCCGCCCGATCGCGACGGCGAGCGCGGCGTAGCTGCGCGTCTCGCCATACGGAATGGCGTTGAGGCCGGTCCATACGCTTTTCTGGAATTCGGTGCCGACGGGATCGCGCGGCAAGTCGAAATCGCGCCGCCGCCCTTCGAAATATTCGGTCAGCTGGCGCACCGCCTCGGCCAGGATCGCGTGCGCGGAGTCGCTTTGCCGCTCGGGCAAGGGCACGCGGCCCTCCCGCTCCTCGGGCCACAGGATCGCGCGCAGGCCCTGCTCGCTCGCCACGAGGGTCAGTTCGCCGACCGGCGAGGCCATGGTACATTCGCTCAACATGGGGCGGATCCTAACCGATCGCAGGCCGGGAAGCGTCCCGCATCTTGCGGTCAAACCCGAAAGAAGGGCGCGGCGATCTCCGGCGTGACGCGCAGCAGGCGCCCGGTGGCGCGGTCGATCAGCGCCCAGGTCGTCACCGCTTCCACCTTCACCTGCCCGTCCTGCCCGATAAAGCGGACATGCCGGTCGAACCGCGCCCCCCGGGGCGGATCGGGCACCCAGGTCTCGCCCGTCACCGTCTCGCCCGCCACCACATTGCCGCGATAATCGATCGCGTGCCGGGTCACGACCCAGATATGGGCGGCGACATGCTCGGGCGGCGCGACCGCTTCCCAATGGGCGGTCGCGATCGCCTGAATCCACTGGACCCAGACCGCATTGTTCACATGGCCCAGCTCGTCGATATGCTCGGGGGCGGCGGTGATGCGCAGGGTGAAGCGGGTCATACCTGTTCGTTCTGATCCTTGTATCGCTGCCACAACGCACGAAGCCCCCATCCGATCGCGGCAGCGACCATGACCAACGCCGCCGCCATCAGGATATGGCGCAGGCTGGGCCGATAGCGTGTGGCGAGTTCCTGAAACGCCTCGCCGAACAGATAGCCGATCCCGACGAAGATCGAGGCCCAGCACGCCGCCGACGCCGCGTTCACCGCGACGAACAGCCGGGTCGACACGCGGCTGGTGCCGATCGCCACCGGGCTGATCGTGCGCAGGCCGTACAGGAAGCGGAAGGCGAAGATGAAGCCGATCGGATAGCGCTCCATCATCCGGGTCACCCGCGCATAGACACGCCGCTTGCGCAACGTCGCGACCCAGTGCCCGTCCCGCGCATAGCGTCCGACGGAGAAGAAGATCTGGTCGGCGACGAACGATCCGATCGCGGCGGCGACCAGCGCGGCGGGCCAGGCGACCAGCCCCTGATGCGCCAGGATGCCGCCGGTGACGACCGCCGTCTCGCCCTCCAGCCCTGCGCCCAGCGCGATCGCCACCACGCCATAGCGGGCAACGATCGCCTCGATGCTCAGGATTCCACTCCCATCTGCCACAGGACAAAGGCATGCTCCTCCGCTCCTTCGCGCAGGCTTTCAAACCGGCCCGACTTGCCGCCATGCCCCGCGCCCATATTGGTCTTGAGCAACAGCAGATTATCGTCGGTCTTGGTCGCGCGCAGCCGGGCGGCCCATTTGGCCGGCTCCCAATAGGTGACGCGCGGATCGTTCAGCCCGCCGGAGATGAACATCGGCGGATAGGCTTGGCGCTTAACATTGTCATAGGGGCTGTAGCTGCGGATCAGCTCAAACGCCGCCTTGTCCTCGATCGGATTGCCCCATTCGGGCCACTCGCCCGGCGTCAGCGGCAGTTCGGCGTCCATCATCGTGTTGAGCACGTCGACGAACGGCACATCGGCGATCACCGCGCCCCAGAGGTCGGGATCGGAATTGACCACCGCCCCCATCAGCTCGCCCCCCGCCGAACGGCCCGCGATGGCGATCCGGCCCTTGGCCGTCCAGCCGCCGTCGATCAGCCCCTTCGCCACGTCGACGAAATCGGCGAAAGTGTTGGTCCGCTTCTCCAGCTTGCCGTCCAGATACCATTGCTGGCCCAGATCGTCGCCGCCACGAATATGCGCGATGGCATAGGCGAAGCCGCGATCGAGCAGGCTCATCCGGCCGGTCGAGAAGCCCGGCGGGATCGCATAGCCGTACGCGCCATAGGCATAGAGGAACAGCTTGCCCGATCCGTCGCGCGGGAAATCCTTCGGGTAGACGATGGACACCGGCACCATCGTCCCGTCGCGCGCGGCGATCTTCAGCCGCTCGGTGCGATATCGGTCGGCGTCATAGCCCGACGGTATCTCCTGCACCTTGAGCGTGGTCAGCGCCCCCGTCGCCACGTCATAATCATAGACGGTGCCCGGCGTGACCATCGACTCGTAACCGAGGCGCAGCACCGACACGTCGTACTCGGGATTGTCGCCCAGCCCGGCGGTGTAGCTTTCTTCGGGGAAATCGATCCGCTGCGCCGTGGTGGGGGTGTCGTAACGGTGGAGCGCAATCCGGTCCAACCCGTCCTCGCGCCCCTCGACCACGAAGTAATCCTTATAGCACTCCACCCCGGTCATGTAGAAATGCGGGTTCGGCCCGATCAGCTCATGCCAGTCGCCCGGCGCGTCGATCGACGCGGTGCAGAGGCGGAATTGCGGGTCCACATCGTTGGTGTGGATGAACAGCGTGCCGTCATGCTCGTCCACGTCATATTCACGCCCCTCCTTGCGGGGCGCGACCAGGATCGGTTCGGCGAAGATGTTGTCGGACGGCAGCAGTCGGATTTCGCTGGTGACATGGTCGCCGGTCGCGATCAGGATCCAGTTGCGCGCGGAGGTTTCCGCCACGGCGACGCGGTAGCCCTCGTCCGCTTCATGGAACAGCTCGACATCGTCCGCGACCGCCGTGCCCAGCCGGTGGAAGCGCGCATTGTCGGTCCGCCACTGCGCATTCGCCACGCCGTAGAGGAAGCCGCTATCGTCCGCGACCCAGACGATCTCCGACAACATGCCGGGGATGACATCGGGCAGATGTTCGCCGGTGGTCAGGTCCTTGACCCGCACCTCGAACCGTTCCGATCCATTGTCGTCGATCGCATAGGCGAGGTAACGCCCATTATTGCTGATCGAGAAAGCCCCCAGCCGGAAGTATTCCTTCCCCTCAGCCAGCGCCGGTTCGTCGAGCAGCAGTTCGTCCGCGCCGCCCGCGACGGGCCTGCGCCACCATTTGCGATACTGGCCCCCCGTCTCGAACGCGGTCCAGTAGAGCCAATCGCCATCCTTTTGCGGGACCGAGGATTCGTCCTCCTTGATCCGTCCCTTCATCTCTTCGTACAGCCGGTCGATCAGCGGCTGGCGCGGGGCCATGACGCCCTCGAAATAGGCGTTCTCCGCCTCGACATAGGCAAGCACATCCGTGTCGGTGACGTCCGGATAGGCGGGGTCTTTGAGCCAGGCATAGGGGTCTTCGATGGTGATCCCATGCGCGGTGAAGCTGTGGGCACGGGTTTCGGCAATAGGCGGCGTCAGCGCAGGGCGTTCGGTCATCGCCGTGATGTAGCTAGGCTTTCATCCCGCCGAAAGGGGCCGACGGCGAAGTTCGCGCAAGGCCGTCAGGCTCGACGTCCCTTCACCACAGGGCTAGACCCGCGCGACCATTTCCTCCCCAGACAGGTTTCCGCATGTCCCATTCCGCCCGCCTTGCCGCCCTTCGCGCCGAACTGGCCGTGCAAGGGCTCGATGGCTTCGTCGTGCCGCTGACCGACGAGCATATGAGCGAATATGTCGGCGACTATGCGCAGCGGCTGGGCTGGCTGACCGGGTTCGGCGGGTCGGCGGGGACGGCGGTGGTGATGGCGGACAAGGCCGCGATCTTCACCGACGGGCGCTACACGCTCCAGGTGCGCGAGCAGGTGTCGGGCGATGATTACGCCTATATCCCGGTGCCGCAGGACAGCGTCGCCGGCTGGCTGGGGCGTGAGGCGGCGGCGGGGCAGCGTATCGGTTACGACCCGTGGCTGCACACTCCCCAGCAGGTCGCCGACATGACCGCCGCGCTCGCCGATCGCGAGGCGGAGCTGGTCGCGGTGACGGCCAACCCGATCGATGCGGTCTGGACCGACCGCCCCGCCCCCTCCCCCGCCGTCCTGACCGTGCAGCACGACACCGTGGCGGGCGAAAGCTCGGCGGCCAAGCGCGCGCGGATCGGCGAATGGCTGGCCGAGATGCGCGCCGATGCGGTGGTGCTGTCGGCGCTCGACTCGATCGCCTGGGCGCTCAACATACGCGGCACCGATGTCGCGCATACCCCGGTCGCGCTGTCCTATGCGATCGTCCATGCGGACGGCGAGACCGATCTGTTCGTCGCGCCCGAGAAGATCACGGCGGAGGTCCGCGCGCATCTGGGCAATGCGGTGCGGCTGCACGACCGCGCGGCGTTCGAGGACTATCTGACCGGCTTTGCGGGCAAGCGCATCGTCGCCGATCCCGAACGGGCGGTTGCGGCGATCGCGCAGGCGCTGGAGGCGGGCGGAGCCAGGGTGCTGGCGCTTCGTGACCCGGTGGTGCTGGCCAAGGCGATCAAGAACCCCGCGGAAGTCGCCGGGCATCGCGCCGCATCGGTGCGCGACGGCGCGGCGATGGTGAAGTTCCTGCGCTGGGTCGAAAGCGAATGCCCCAAAGGCGGGCAGACCGAACTCTCCGCCGCCGCGCGCCTGCTGGCGTTCCGTCAGGACACCGGGCTGCTCAAGGATATCAGCTTTGCGACCATCTCGGCGACCGGCGCACATGGGGCCAGTCCGCATTACCACGTCACCGAGGAATCGAACGCCGCAATCGAGTCGGGCCAGCTCTTCCTGATCGATTCGGGCGGGCAGTATCAGGACGGCACCACCGACATCACCCGCGTCATGCCGATCGGCGATCCGACGGCGGAGATGCGCGACCGCTTCACCCGTGTGCTGAAGGGTCATATCGGCCTCGCCACGGCGGTCTTCCCGGACGGGACGCTGGGCGGGCATCTCGACGCGCTGGCACGGCGGCCGCTCTGGGAAGCCGGTCTGGATTACGCGCATGGCACCGGCCACGGCGTCGGCGCCTATCTGTCGGTGCATGAGGGGCCGCAGCGGATCGCCGCCCCCAACTATCCCGGCGGCGCGGCGATGGAGCCGCTGCGCGCAGGGATGCTGCTGTCCAACGAGCCTGGTTATTACAAGGCGGGCGAATATGGCATCCGCATCGAGAATCTGGTGCGGGTCGAACCCCGCGCGATCGATGGCGCGGATCGCGAGATGCTGGGGTTCGAGACGCTGACGCTGTGCCCGATCGAGCGGACGTTGATCGTGGCGGCGCTGCTGACCGAAGGTGAGCGGGAATGGCTCAACGCGTACCATGCGCGGGTGGCGGAGGCGTTGGCGCCCGAGCTGGAGGGCGCGGATCGCGACTGGCTGCTGGAGAAGTGTGCGGCGATCTGATCTCGCCATGTGAAGAAGGTTGGTTCGCGCGGAGGCGCGGAGGTGTTTCGCCCGCCGCGCCAGCGGCCCTCTTCTTTCTGCCGCTGTAGAATAGAGAGGGCGCTGCGCGCGTCCCCACATTCTCAGCGTCCTCCATGTCTCCGCCCGAAATCAATCTTCGCGGCTTTGCATGGATCAGAAATACGGCGCGCGGGAGAAGCCTCCCACGCGCCGTTTTGCGCGTTCTCGACGGAGAGGAAACTGGACCCCGGCCTTCGCCGGGGTGGTCGCGATGGGATTTGGCCCCTTATCGCCCCAGCAGCACCCGCGCCTGGCCCGCGATCTGAGCCAGCATCGCGGCGTTGGGTTGCGTCGCCAAGCGTGCCCGGTCGATCACCGCCTTGAACTGGCCGACCCGCGCGGCGTTGCGTTCCAGCCACGCCTCGACCGCCGCTTCGGGATCGGTCGCGCCCGCACGGCCCAGGAAGTCGAGCCGCTGCTGCTGGAAATCGCGCGCCAGCCCCGCGATCAGCAACCGCTCCCACGGATCGCTGGGGTTGATCCGCGCCGCCTGTCCCTGCGCCCAGTCGAGGCCCAGCGCCTGCCCCAGACGGGTGAAGGCATGGGTCAGCCGCGTCTCGTCCAGCGACAGCCGCTGGCCCAGATCGGCCAGTCCGACCGCGCCGTCCAGTTCGGACACGCGCACCACCCGCGCCGTAAGGTCGGCAGGCGCACCCGCATCCTCCAGTGCGGCGACGACCCGCGCGCTCTGCGCCTTGGCCTCGTCACGCAGCAGGGCGGGCGTTTCCGCCGCAAGCCGCTCAATCCCCGGCTGCAACCGCTCTAGCGCCGCGCCCGGCGCGGTCCCGGCGGGCATGGCGCGGAGCAAGTCGGCGATCTGCGACCGGGTGGCGCGCGCCACCTCGTCGAACAGCGCGATGCGCGCCACCTCGGGCATCGCCGCCGTCTCGATCGCCGTCCAGACGGATGGCAGGTCGAACAGCCGCTCGACCACGACGAACATCGCCGCGATGTCGGCCATCGCCGCGCCTTCCTCCTCCGCCAGCTCGAATGGGTGGAGAATACCCATCCGGTTGACGATCCGGTTGGCCAGCTTGGTCGCGACGATCTCCCCGCGCAGGCGATGTTGGTCGATCGCCGCGCCGAACGCCTCACGCATCGCGGTCGGGAAGGCCGCGTGCAGATCGGGCAGCAGTTCCTCGTCAAGCGCCAGCGGGCTGGTCTCGACAGCGTCCTGCAGCGTCAGCTTGGCCGTCGCCAGCAGCACCGCCAGTTCGGGCCGGGTCAGCGCAATGCCGTCCTGCCCGCGCCGCAATAGCAGTTCGTTGCTGGCCAGCCCCTCGACCGCGCGGTCGAGCCGCCCGGCGCTCTCGAAGATTTCGATGACGCGGACATAGCTGGGCATCGCGCCCGCACCGTCGGCCTCGGCGATCGACAGGCCCAGCGTCTGGAGCCGGTTATCCTCCAGCACGATATGCGCGACATCGTCGGTCATCGACGCAAGCAGCGTGTTGCGGTCGCCCTCCGCCAGACGGCCCTCGATCATCTCGCGGTTGAGCGCGATCTTGATATTGACCTCGTTATCCGAGCAATCGACGCCCGCCGAATTGTCGATGAAGTCGGTGTTGATCCGCCCGCCCCGCTCGGCAAAGGCGATGCGCGCGGCCTGGGTGACGCCCAGATTGGCCCCCTCGCCGATCGCGATGACCCGCAGATCCTCGGCATCGACGCGCAGCCGGTCGTTCGCCGGATCGCCGACCTGGACGTTATTCTCCGCCGCCGCCTTGATGTACGTCCCGATGCCGCCGAACCAGAGCAGGTCGGCAGGCGCCTTCAGGATCGCCGAGATCAGCGCCGCCGGTTCCAGCGACGTCGCGGTGATGCCCAGCACCTCGCGGATTTCGTCGGACAGCGGGATCGTCTTGGCCGAACGCGGGAAGACGCCGCCGCCGGGCGAGATCAGGCTGGTGTCGTAATCCGCCCAGCTCGATCGAGGCAGCGCGAACATCCGTGCGCGCTCGTCCCAACTGGTCGCGGGATCGGGATCAGGGTCGAGGAAAATATGGCGATGGTCGAACGCCGCGACCAGCTTGATCGCCTTCGACAGCAGCATCCCGTTGCCGAACACGTCGCCCGACATGTCGCCGCAGCCGACGACGCGGATCGGCTGGCTCTGCACATCGATACCGCGCTCGGCGAAGTGCCGCTGGACCGAGACCCAGGCGCCCTTGGCGGTGATGCCCATCGCCTTGTGGTCATAACCCTGGCTGCCCCCGGAGGCGAAGGCATCGCCCAGCCAGAAGCCCCGCTCCAGCGCCAGCGCATTGGCGACGTCGGAGAAGGTCGCCGTGCCCTTGTCGGCGGCGACCACGAAATAGGGGTCCTCGCCGTCCAGCACCTTCACGCCGTCCGGGTGCACCACCGCGCCCTCGACGATATTGTCGGTGATCGACAGCAAAGCGCGGATGAACACGCGGTAGCTTTCCTTGCCCTCGGCCGCCCAGCCGTCGCGGTCGGTGACGGGCGACGGCAGTTGCTTGGGGTAGAAGCCGCCCTTGGCCCCGGTCGGCACGATGACCGCGTTCTTCACCCGCTGCGCCTTCATCAGCCCCAGAATCTCGGTGCGGAAGTCGTCGCGACGATCCGACCAGCGCAGGCCACCACGCGCGACGGGACCGGCGCGCAGATGGATGCCCTCGACACGCGGGCTATACACCCAGATCTCACGCCACGGCAGCGGTGCGGGCAGGCCCGGAATACCACGGCTGTCCAGCTTGAACGCCAGCGCCTCCTTCCCCGTCTCGGCAAAGGCGTTGGTGCGCAGGGTCGCGGCGATCATGTCGCGGAAGCTGCGCAGGATACGGTCGTCGTCGATCGCCGACACCGCATCCAGCCCCGCCGCGATGGCGGCATCGGCGGCGGCGATATCGCCTTTCGCCTTCGGGTCATGCGCGACGGTGAAGCACTCGACCAGCGCGGTCGCCAGCTTCGGCGCGCGCCGCAACGCGTCGACCACCGTGGTCAGGCCATAGGGCAGCCCCGCCTGCCGCAGATAGCGGAACCAGGCGCGGAACAGCACCACCGCCTGCGGGCTGAGCCCGACATCGACGATCAGGCGGTTGAACGCGTCATTCTCCGCCTTGCCCTCCAGCACCGCGGCGATCGCGCCTTCCAGCACCGCCGCGCCCTCGGGCTCGGTCGTCGCCTCGGTCTCGACCAGGAAATCATGGACAAAGGCGGCCGAATCATCGCGCAGCCGCGTCGGCAGCTCGCCGATCACGCGGAAGCCGAAATTCTCCATCACCGGCACCGCGTCCGACAGGGGCAGCGCACCGTTCAGCTTGTAGATCTTCAGGCGGCGGGCCTGCCCCTGCTGAACCGGGAAGAGGCGGACCGAGCGGCTGCCGTCATCCTCCAGCGCGGACAGGCGCAGAATGTCCGCCGCCGCTTCGGCCGCATCGCTGACATTGCGGTAATTGGTCGGGAAGGCATTGGCCCAGCGCAGCGCCAGACGCGCCGCGCGCGGGGCGGGCAGCGTCTCCGCCAGCGCCGCCTCGACGTCCGGCATCCAGCCGCGCACCATCTTGCTCAGCCGCTCGGCCAACGCCGCCGTGTCGGGCAGTCGCCCGTCCTGGCGCAGGTCGATGGTGTAGCGGATCAGCGCGACCACCCCGTTCTCCAGCGCGATCGCCCAGTTGAGCAGCGAACCATTGGCCGCCTCGCCCAGCATGTCGCCGATCGCCACGCGCCGCGCCGTCGTCAACTCGTCGCGCGGCAGCCAGACGAAGCAGAACAGATGCCGCTGCAACGCCGAACGGATCAGCACCAGTTCGGGGCGCGGCCGGTCGGCCAGCGACATCGCGGTCAGCGCCAGCGTCTCCAGCGCCTCGGGCGGGAAGGCCGCGACCAGGTCATGCGGCAACGCGGTCAGCGCATGGGTCAGCGCCTTGCCGGTATGGCCGCGCGGATCGAAGCCGAACTTGGCCTGCAGCGCGGCCAGCCGGGTCCGCAGCACCGGCACCTCATGCGGCGGGCTGGCCAGCGCGGCGCTGGTCCAGAGGCCGGCATGGATCGACAGGCCGACCGCCCGGCCGCCCTCCATGATCGGCACCAGCACCAGGTCGAGCGGCACCGCGCGGTGTACGGTGGAAATGGCATTGGACTTGAGCAGCAACGGCGCCGCGCCGCCCTCGACGAAATAGTCCAGCGCGCGCTGGCGCGAGATGTCGGCGAGCAACGGCACGCTGTGCGGGTTGCGCGCGACGCCGAGCGCCGGGCTCTTGCGGCCATCCTCATACCATGTCTCATGGCCGAGCAGGGTCAGCTTGCCGCCCAGGAACCACAGCAGCAGCGCCGCGCCCTCGCCATTCTTCTCGCCCAGTGTGGTCGCGTCGGCGGCCAGCGCATCCTGCAACCCCGGCCAGTCGGTCACGGCGGCGCGGACATCGGCCAGCACCGCGCGCAGATCGTCGACCAGCCCGCGACGATCGCGCGCATCGGCGCGCTCCATTTCCAGATAGATGAAGGATTCGGACCGGCCGCCCGGCGCGCCGATCGCCTGCATCGCGCCATCGGCGTCGCGCGTGACCGCCAGGATGGGGTGGATCACCCGGTCGATCGCAATCCCCTCGGCCCCGACCGCCGCCGCGATCGAATCGACCAGGAAGGGCATATCGTCATTGACGATGGCGAGGCGCATCCGGCGGTGCGTGTCGTCGCCCGAGATAGGCTCCAGCGCGATCGACGGCTCACCCGCCGCCCGCTGCTGCGCCACCTCCGCAACGAAGGCTGCCGCGGCAGCCACCTCCGCGGGGCCAAACCCCTGCAATTCCGCCGGAAGGGCGCCCTGGGTCAGCCGTGCGGCGATCGCGTCGGCCATCGGATGCGACATATTCGGTGCCATGGATCGAAATCCTAGGCCCGGCTTTCGCGCCGCTCAACCCTTTGCCGCTCAAGAAAAGATGTTGCGACGCAGCGCAACAATCAAAGCGTGACGCGCAATAGCCTGTCAACCAGGCGCGCGTCGCCCAGGATGCTGTGCCGGACCTCGATCATGCCGTCCGCCCGAACCTCGCCGACGAGCACGATCGGGGTGCCCGGTGCCGCATCGACGGGAAAAGCCAGCATGTCGTGCGATGTCGGACCATCACGACGCGGACGCGCGGCATCGGCATCGCGCATCGGCCACGGCGTTCCGCGGCCACGTGTCGCGCTGCCTTCGCCGCCATCCTCGTCGGCCGTTCGCTGCGCCGCCATCAACGCCGAATCGAGCGACGCCTGGAGCAGCGGATCGGCCAGTTCCTTCCAATTGATGACGCCGTAGACGAAATCGATCCCCTGCCCGTCCGAGGAGAAGGGCAGTAATATGCCACGATAGAGCGTGCTATGGTCGCGCGCATTGACGAACTCGGCCTCGAACCCGACGGGCGCATTGGCCGCCAGCAATTGGTCATAGCGCCCCGTCAGCCGCGCCAGCAGCGAACGCTCGGGCAGGTCCGCGATTCGGGCGGTCACGCCGACAAGGCCGCATTCGTCGCGCAACGCCTGACCGATATAGGCGATGCGCGGATCGACCGCCCCGCCGCGAAAGTCGAGCAACACCGAATAGGGGGCGAAATCGGCGATGGCGGCCGGATCGAGCCGTTCGATCCGTGGATAGGGCCCGCCTTCGAGCAGCGAAATCCAGTGATGATAGGCGCGCGAGTGCAGCCGTCGCTCCACGCCGCCGGGCGCGAAGAGCAAATCCTCCACCTCATCGCCGCCCTGCCGACCGGCGGACGGCACTTCGTTCTTGGGCGTGCCGTTGCTCATGACGTCGTTGCTTTCCCTCGCGCTGTCCCCCTCGCTCATGCGCGGCACGCGGTTAACGGCGTCTAAAGATCCGCCCCCGACGGCAAAGCCGCTTGCCAGCCCCACATGGACCTGTTAAGCGCCCCCACCTCGACCGGACACCAGCCGGGTCGACACGATCACGGGCCGCTTTAGCTCAGCTGGTAGAGCATCGCATTCGTAATGCGGGGGTCACAGGTTCGAGTCCTGTAAGCGGCACCATTTTCATGAAACTTAAGAGCTTAGCGGATGGAACCGGGCATCTGATGGTGGCCCAAGGATGCGTGCGCCCTGGTTCAGGCTTGACTTGTTGGAAAATGTTCCCCTTATGTTCCTGCCGCAACGGAGCGGGGCGGCATTATGAACATCGATGTGGACCAACAACGGCAGGCGTTCGGGCACTGGCTTAGGACGGGGCGTCTTGCCACGGTTCGGCTGGCTGACGGAACCGAACTCAAGTTCAATCCCTATCACGATCCCCGCAACGGGCAGTTCACCTTTGCCCCCGGCGGAGCGTTGGGCAGTGGCGGGATTTCGGCACAGTATGCGAACGTCCGCCCGCGGGGCTCGGACACGCTGGCCCCTAGGATGACAATAGACAGGCAGACGGGAGCCCGTCGGGCATCTACCTATCCAAACCCGCCGACAATCGGACAACATATCGAGGCGCAACTTGCGGCGCCTCTGCAGAGGCCGATCGTTGGGCGGGGTGGGAACATCAGGGCCTTCGAGGATCCCATGACCCTGGAGCAGTCGTTCCCAGGACTTCGCAATTCCCCAGGCGGCGCGGTGGTCGCAGTGGCAGACAATTTTTTCGACCTCACTGGTCCCGCAGACGCAATGACCGCAGAGGTGCTCCAGAATCAGATGCAGCAGCTCTCAGCGCAAATCAAGGCGATCGATCCTGGTTGGCATTACGATGAAATCGTGCCGACTGACGCGCTTGGGAATCGGGTCGAAACGACACAGGGCCTGACAGCGAAGCTAAGCAATCTGCGTTTCCAGCGCGCTGCGGTCACTGCGCGCGTGAAGGGCGATTATGGGCCGCTTCAAGTGGAGACGCTCCGCTTTGTTCAGCGGAACGCCGATGCGGCATATGATCAAGGCGTGGCCTTGCTAAAGGCGGGCAGGCTTACGCCGAGGCTGTCCGATCAGGAAGCGCTGGGTAACTATGTCGATCGGCAGGTTCGCCGCAGTCTACGTGAGCGTTATCATCAATCCGGCATCGACTCGACGGGTGCGGGGCCGGTGCGGGTCAATCGGAGGGAGAACATCAGTTCGGGTGGCGATCTCACCTATCGCCGTCCCGATGCGCGGGTCAAAGATGTGGTGTTCGACGTAACCCTGAGCCGCAAGACGATGGGCACACCGCAAGTTCGAGGATTCTTCGACGCCGATTTCCGTCCAAGCCGCGTGGTCATCATTCGCCCGCGCCAGCTCGGAGCTGGCCACACCTACGCTATTCCTCGCCCGGAGACAAAACGATGAGCAGACCGAACCCCTACTTCAATCCCAAGCCTTATGTCCCGGCAACGCTGAGCGAGATCTATGACCTGCTGGGATCAATGATCCTATTTGCTCCGACGTTCGTGGATCCCGTTGGCGATTTTCCTTATCGCAACATTGACAGCGAGTTCCGCACGCTCACCGAAGGATTCGAGGTCGTCCGCAAGAAGCTGGGCGAGCAGCGCTATGCGTCGTTGATGGACCTAGCCGTGCGAGCCAAGGCACTGTTCGCGGCCGATCAAGACGATGCCAATGGGAAGACAGACGAGGGTCGTGCATTGCTGTTCGAGATGGAGGACGTGCTGAAAGACGTTCGCAACCGGCGCATCGAAAAGAAATTGCCGGACGACGAGGGCGAGGTCACCGGCGATTGATCGCAATTTCCCAATGATTTGAGTGCTCAGCTTTGTGCTCTTCTGGGCACCATTTCGGTCCGAAACCGCGAGTCTCTAGGACCGCCGCCTGTACGCCAGAGGCGGCGGTCAGGGTCCGCAGTAATTCGGTCAGTGTTCCGCAGATGCGCACGTCTGTCTTGCTATGCACCTCGACTCGCTGCGCCACTGCCCGAACGTAGTTCCGGGCGTAAGAGCCGTCGTCGTGGCGTAGCTTGCGCTTGGCGGTCAGCGCGCAGGCTCTCCGGCGTGATCTCCGGGTTGATCCGTTCGATATGCGCCACTGCCCGCTCAGCGTCGCCTTTGGCTTGATCGCGGATGGCCGTCAGTTCAGCGATCCGCGCCTTGAGCGACGGGTCGCCCACATCGACCAACCCGTTTGCGATCGCCTCATAGAACCGCGACAACTTCGTCTCAGCCTCCGTCGCGCGGCGTTCCAGCTCGGCGACATGCAGGCGGCGCTCACTCACCCATTCGTCGCGACGGGCAAGGATCTGGTCCATCAGCACTTCGAGCCGCGCCGGGTCGAGCAACCGCGTTTCGAGATGCTCGATCACCGCCGCGTTAAGTCGATCCATCGGCAGCGTGAGGCCGGAACAGCCCGTCTTTCCCTGCACCGCCTTGGTCACACAGGTATAGTAGCGATACTCCTGACCGTTACGGCTGGTCCCAGTCCTCAGCGTCATCGAGCCGCCGCAACAGGCGCAGAAGCAGATGCCCGTCAGCAGCGTCGATCCGCCCACCGCACGCGGCGCCATCATCTTGGGGCTGCGCGAATTCAAGGAGCGCTGCACAGCCTCGAACTCCGCCACCGTGATGATTGGCGGCACTTCCATGACGGCATGCTCCTCCAAAGGCTTCGCCTGCCCCTTCTTCGCATCATATCTGTTGAAGCGATGCTGGCCGATATAGGTGGTCCGCGTCAGTACTTGGTGGACCATGCCCTTGCCCCACCCCCCGTAGCGGGTGCGGATGCCGTTCTCGTTGAGCCAGCACGCAATCGCCATGACGCCTATCGGTCCGCGTCCGTCGGCGCCCTCCAGCGCCATGCGGAAGATACGGCGCACCGTCTCGGCATGGAGCGGATCGACCTCCAGCTTCTTCTTGATCTTCATGCCGCGCTGCTCGGCCGCGACCACCCGGTAGCCGATCGGCGGGCGAGCGCCGTTCCAGAAGCCCTGGCGCGCATTCTCGTTCATCGCGCGCAGCGTGTGCTTGGCGGTTTCCTTCGACTGATATTCGTCGAACAGCGTCATGATCCTGCGCATCATCTCACTCGCGGAGCATGCACCGTCAAAGCCCGGGATCAAACATCTAGTGAGGTGGTGCCGGTTTTCCGGAGAGGAGGCTAAGCTATCCCGGACGTAAGGGACGGACGGCAATGAAGACGACGCGGAAGCGGTATACGGGTGAGTTCAAGGCGCGGGTGGCGCTGGAGGCGATCCGTGGCGATCTGACGCTGGCGGAGCTGGCGACGAAGCATGGCATCCACCCGACGATGATCGCGAATTGGAAGCGGCAGGCGATCGATGGGATGGCGGCGACCTTCCCGGGGGCGAACGAGGCGGCGAAGGTCGCGGGCGACACCGAGATCGAGAAACTGCATGCCAAAATCGGGCAACTGGTGGTGGAGCGGATTTTTTGTCGAAGGGGTTCGCACGATGAGCGTCGTGGGACGACGGCAGATGATCGAGCGAGAGCATGCCAGCCTGTCGATCGCCGCACAGTGCCGGCTGGTATCGATCAGCCGGTCGTCCTTCTACTATGCACCGGTGCCGGAGACGGCGAAGACGCTCGCGCTGATGGCGGTGATCGACGCCTCGTTCCTGGATCATCCCTGGTATGCAACCGCCAGATGGCACGGTACCTCAAGCGCCTCGGCCATGGGGTCGGGCGTCGGCGGGTGCGGCGGCTGATGGCGAGGATGGGGCTGGCGCCCATCTACCAGCGCCCGCGGACGAGCGATCCGCATCCCGAGCACCGGATCTACCCGTATCTGCTGCGCGATCTGGAGATCACGCGGCCGGGCCACGTCTGGTGCGCCGACATCACCCCGGCCTCCGCCGGGGCAGGCTCTACCTGCCGATGCGGCGTGGCTTCCTCTATCTCGTCGCCATCATGGATTGGGCGAGCCGGAAGGTGCTGGCCTGGCGGCTGTCGAACACGATGGACGCGGCGTTCTGTGTCGAGGCGTTGCGGGAAGCGCTGGCGCGCTTGGGCAGGCCCGGGATCTTCAACACGGATCAGGGCAGCCAGTTCACCAGCGCCGACTTCACCGATGTGCTGCGCGAGGCCGAGGTGCGGATCAGCATGGACGGACGCGGTCGCTGGTCGTGTCCGTCAACGTGGTGTAATTTCGGTCGTGGCACCGGGCTGCATCGATCAGGCGGCCTTGGGTGTAATCTGTAGCGGCGTCACCTCCTCGATCTGTGGTGTGGCGAGAGCGGCCATGCCCTCGATCTGCATGTAGCG